>CAMDNF010000113.1:0-7663 GCA_945902735.1 Rhizobium sp. Q54
CATAAAGTTCCACTGTGAACATCCTTCCAGCCCCTCCATGCCCTTCAAGACATAAAGATGGCCTAGCAGGACCGGTACACTTTGCCGCCGCCTTCAGCAGCCACATCAATGCCGGTTCAGTGGTACACTTTGCTCCCGCGATTTATACCGCACCCATCATGCATCGCTTGCGCGGTGTCATCGATCACACCGAATTTGGCGTGCTCGACATTAATAAGCCGTTCCTGCTTCATGCCGAGCTCGGCAGCGCCGAGTTCAAGCCGGGCGATACGGTCGAATCCCTGCTTGGCCGTGCCCAAGAGGCCGCGCTCCGCGTCGCGGCCTGAACGGACGCACCCCTCCCCAACCCGGTTCTCTGGCTGGGTTTTGCATCGCCATAATTGGTCTTGAGTGATAGGCTCGCCCCATGCGGGTCGATATCATTTCCGATACCATTTGCCCCTGGTGCTATGTCGGTAAACGCCGGTTCGAGCGGGCTCTGCTCGCGCGTGCCGGCAACGATCCGGTCGAGATCGTGTGGTGGCCCTTCCAGCTTAATCCGAGCATGCCAGGCCAGGGCATGGCGCGGGCCTCCTATTTGGCTGAGCGCTTTGGCTCACCCGAGCGCGCCTCCGAGATTTATCGCCAGGTTGAGGCCGCCGGCCGCGCCGAGGGCATCCCCTTCGCCTTTGACCGGATCGGGACGACGCCCAACACCATGAACTCACATCGACTGATCGCGTTTGCCGGCGTAGCTGGTTGTCAGAATGAGATCGTTGAAATTCTTTTTCGACGCTATTTCGAGCAGGGTGAAAACATCGGCGCGCTCGATGTCTTGATCGATTGCGCGGTGGAGGCTGGCTTGGAGAGCGAGCAGGTCCGCACCTTCCTCATCGGCGACGCCGCACGCGACGACGTCCAAAATGGCGACGTCGCGGCCCGGCGCCTTGGCATCAATGGCGTGCCCTGCTTCATCATCGATGCACGCTATGCCATCTCGGGCGCTCAGGACCCAGACGTATTCCAGCGTATTTTCGGCCTTGCCGATAATCCGTCTGAGGCGAGCGGTTAACGATCTGTCTCTTTTGGCGGCTCGGTCGGCTGATTGTCATTTGTGCTCGGCGTACTCGGCCCATCGAAAATCAAGAACAGGTTTCTGAGAAACCCGGGCGCCAAAGCCGCCAGCGGGTTAACAGTGATCGTCGGTGTCTCCATCGGGCCCTGCACCGTGTAAGTGGCGGCGAAGATGCCGCCGCCCTCTTCGCCGCCCGACAAAATATCGCCAAGCAGCGGTATATCGCTCAAGAGGCTGTTGAGCGCATAGGCCGGCACGATCGTGCCCCGAATATCCGTTTCATTGCTATCGAGCTTAACCGTGCCGCTCGCGGTCAACCCTAGTGCCGAGCCCGACGTCTTGGCGTCCTTGATCGTCACCAGATTATCAAACACGGTGAAGGGCATGGCGAAGTGATCGAAGCTCAAGCCCTCGCCGCTCAACACGTCGCCAATACCGGTCAGTGAGGCAAAGGCCAGCAAGTTCGCCAATGTCGAGGCTTTGCGAACCTTGTATTTTTCAATCTCGACCAGGCCTTCCACGGGCTCACCCGCCAACGAATCGAATATCCTCGCTTCGAGGTGAAGTTTGCCGCCAGTCGCATTATCAAAAATATCGAAAGCGCGCGCGACCGACCCTGCGTCATCCGAATCAACCACCAGCCGTCGATTGGCACCATCGGGCTCAATCCGAAGCCTGAGCGCCCCGCCGCTCGCCAATTTTCCATCGAGAAATGCAGTGGTCAGGCCTTTATCGCCAAAGACCATCCGGACCCGCGCCTCAGTCAGTTGCTGATCGACGCGTGTAATCAGTCGTTTGACATCGATATCGAGCTCCAAATTCTTAACCGGCTCACCACTTCGATGCATCAGGTTGCCCAGATGCGGGCGAATATCCAGACTCTCGCCCTTGATAGAAATCTTTGCAGGGCCCTTGCCCTTGGGCGCCGGTTGAAACTGGGCCTTGGTGTCGGTTTGACCAACCAACATGTGCGTAATGTAGAGCTCCTTGAAGCCGGCAAGTGAGTCATCGAGGGTGGCGTTGCCTTCGAAGCGAGCGTCTTTCGCTTGCAATACGAAGTTCGAGATCTTACCTGGGCCACTTTTCGGCAAATCAAGATTCAGCGCGAGATTGCCCTCCACGCCTGACGCCTTCTCCCAATAGAGCTCAGGCAAGGCAAGTGTCGCCTCCTTCAAATCCATGACGGCGGTGGCGTTACGCTTTTTCCGATCGCTATCGGTATAGCGAAACACTGTCGGCACCGGGCCCGATAAATAGGGCGCAAGGGAAACGCCCAAACGTTGACGTGCGGCGTCGTCGAGCGTGGCCGAGATTTCGTAGCGGCTGAGAAACGGCGCATCGGGGGAGAAGTTTTCACGCCAGGAAATATCGCTGGGTACCTCTTCGATTTTCATCGTGCCTTTGACGTCGAGGCCGCTTGCCGAATCGACCGAGACATCGAAAGCACCATCGCTCGTCTTGAAATTGCCCAGCACGCCCTCGATCGCCAGGCCCTCGACGGTGGCCTTGGCACTCAAATTAATGGCTTCGGCCTTTAGACGTTTCAGCATGGGGAATTGGGCTCCCATTTGCCCCCGCACATGCCCCTTCACCTGCGCGGGCTTAAGGCCAACGCGGCTCACATAACCCAATCGCGGCAAATCCAGAATCTCCAAAACGTCTTGCGCTTCGCCGTCGAGTTCGGCCACCACGCTCATCAAGGGGCTGTCTGCCGTCAAATCGCGCATTTCCGCGCGCCCCTGGATCGCCTTCACCGGTCCAAGCATGCCGTCCCGCATGGTCACGGTCATTGTAAGACCATCGGTGTGACCCGTGCCTTCGACGCCGGTAACCTTCGGCAGGCCGTTCAAATAATTCATCGTGGCATCGGCGAATTCGTAATCGACCATGATTTCGCCGGGCTTAATGCTATTAAAGCCCCCGGGTAGCAGGCGCTCTTCGGGCAGCTTCACGCTCGCCGTCAAGCGGTTCATCACGCCCGAGCTGGCATTGGCAAGGACCCAATCGCGCCCGCCCGCGGCAATCGTTTGCGGCCAATAGCGTCCGAGCTGATCGATCGGCACGTTGAGTAACACGAGCTCGCCATTGAAACTCGAGTTACCCGGTGTCTTGTCAATCAGGCCGGCGAAATTCATCGACGGACCTCCGAAATCGAGGAACAGGTCATCGATCTGAAGTTGTGTGCGATCCGCGCTTATGGCGCCACGGGCGCGACCGGTCACCACGTCGAGCGTTTCCGGCAACACGCCGGGCACATTAAGCTGTCCCCGATCACTCGCCACGTCGAACGTGGTCTTGCCAAACTCGCCCTCGGCGCTGAGCGAAACACCAATCTTGCCCGTCATGGGAAGATCGAACGACCTCAAGGTATCGAGTTGCGGAATCATGGCAGCGAGATCGGCAGGGTTGACCCCGGTAATCCGCATTTGGCTGTCAATGACGCCACTTGCGCGGTCATACACGGCCTCGCCAGAAATCGGCAGCGTAAGATCGCCGAGTTCGGCCACGAAGTTTAGATGCCCCACCAGGCCGCGCGGGTCGCGGTCGAACACGATATTAGTCGTTTGGGCGTATAGAATAAGACCCGCGCTCTCATCCTCAAACGTCAGAACCGCATCGCGCACACTGACGCGGCGCAGAAGGCCAAGGGGTCGATCGGGATCGCGCGGCGCCATGACGCCGGCCAATAGTCCTTCCACAGCCGGGTTGCTGGCGCCACCGCCAATTGTGTTGCCGACGCCGAAACTAACCGAACCATCAAGCGCCCTGTGCAAGACCACTTCGGGACGCAGCAACTCGATGACCGTCGGTGAAACGCGGCCACGCAAAAGTTGGCGTCCGCTTAAACCCACCGAAAGCTCGGGCACCGTGCCAAGGACAGCGCCATCGGCATTTTTCACCGTCACGCCGCGGACCGATATATCGAGCGAACGATCCCAACCCGCCCAAGTCAAGATTGTGTCGGTAAACTCCAGGCGATAGTCGAGGTCTTCCGCCTCGAACGCCTCGGCCAAATAGGGCGACAGGAAGCTAAGCGAAATCGGCCCCTCGGAAAGGCGCCAAGCCGCCACGGCGAACACAAGCGCGAGGCTGCCGAACAGCGCGGCCAGCACTTGAAATACCAGCTTGATTGCCCTGGTCATGCGGTGACCGCTATCGTGCGGCAAATGTTTTCATTGTACCGCAAAGCGGCGCGGCTCGAACATGTCATCAGGCCCTTGAATGTCTCTTCTCCCCTTCATAGCAGATATAACGAAACTGCCGAAACCTGCCGACGCAGACGCAGCGGCCCGGGGCATGGAGAATTGGGCTGCGCGACTCTCCGATGGTCCTGCCGGTAATAACAAGGCGCTTGCTGACTTCGCGGCCTCCGTGTTGCGCGATGAGGCCGGGCGCGCCTTGCTAGCCGCGTTGTTTGGCAATTCCACCTTCCTGGCGCAAGCGTTGTTAGCGGACCCGAATGTTCTTCATGCGATCGCAAGCCAGGGCCTCGAAACCAGCCTTCATCGCGTGATCGATGGTTTGGGAAATATAGACGCCGGAGGCTCTGAGCGAAGCGAGATCGCAAAGAGACTCCGGCTCGCACGGCGCCAGGCCGCGCTCATTATCGCAATCGCCGATATATCCGGTGCCTGGTCCCTTGAACGCGTGACCGGCGCGTTGTCGGCCTTCGCCGATGCCGCGATCGATGCGGCGCTGGCGTCATTGCTGCACGAGGCCGCGAATGCCGGGCTATTCAAGCGGCCGAACCCAAGCCATCCAACGCATGAATGCGGCATCGCGATCATTGGCATGGGGAAGCTCGGCGCGCGCGAGCTCAATTATTCGAGCGATGTCGACCTCATTGTGCTGTTCGATCCCGAGCGCGTCGCGGCGCCCGCTGAAACCGATCTCGGTCGCGAAATGCAGCGGCTTACGCGTCAACTCGTCACGCTTTTGAGCGAGCGTACCTCCGACGGTTATGTTTTGCGTGTCGACCTCAGGCTGAGGCCCGATCCCGGCTCGACACCTCTTGCGATTTCGACCAACGCGGCCGAGACCTATTATGAAACGCTCGGGCAGAATTGGGAACGCGCGGCGATGATCAAAGCGCGCCCGGTCGCCGGCGATCTGGAAACCGGTCATGACTTCGTTACGCGGTTGAAGCCCTATGTCTGGCGCAAACATCTCGATTTCGCCGCCATTCAGGATATTCATTCAATCAAGCGCCAAATCAATGCCCACAAAGGTCATCACGTGATCGCCCTGCATGGGCACGACATCAAGGTCGGCCGGGGCGGCATCCGCGAAATCGAGTTCTATGCGCAGACCCAGCAATTGATCTGGGGCGGTCGATTGCCTGAAGTACGCATGGAGGCCACCTGCCCAGCCCTTCGCGCGCTTGCCGCGGTGGGGCGCACCGAACCCGAGGCGGCTGAAGAATTGATCGAGGCCTATCGATTCTTTCGCCAATTGGAGCATCGCATCCAAATGGTGGCCGATGAGCAGCGGCACAACCTTCCGCTCGATGACGCAGGCTTTGCCGGGATCGCCCGCTTCATGGGCTATTCAGAGCCACGCGCATTTGGCGCGGTTTTAACTGAATATTTGGAACGGGTTGAACGCCGCTATGCCGCGCTATTTGAGGATGCCCCGGCGCTGGGTTCGGGTGAAGGCAATCTTGTCTTCACTGGCACCGAAGATGACCCCGACACGCTCCACACCCTGAGCGCACTCGGCTTCACGACGCCGGCGCCGATTGCGGCCTGCATTCGTGGTTGGCACCATGGACGCATCCGCGCCATGCGCTCGACGCGCGCCCGCGAATTGTTAACCGAGTTGACGCCGGCGTTGTTGAAGGCGCTCGGTCAAACCGCCAATCCCGACGCGGCATTCATGAAGTTCGATGAGTTTCTGTCGAACCTGCCGGCCGGCGTGCAGCTCTTTTCGCTGTTCTATTCCAACCCGCGTCTGCTCGGCGAGGTCGCCGAGGTGATGGGCAGCGCGCCCCGCCTTGCCGATCAATTGAGCCGCAGGCCAGGTCTGATCGAGGGCATGTTGACCGGCGATTTCGACGCCACCCTCCCCCCGCGCGACGCGCTGCGGGCCGAACTTGAGGCCACTCTGGCCAATGTCGGCGATTTTCAGGACGTACTCGATGTCGTCCGTCGTTATGTGCATGACCGTGAATTTCAGGTCGGCCGCCAATTGTTACGCTCCAAGATCGATGCCGCCGGCGCTACGGCGGCGTTGAGCGATCTGGCCGAGGCGGGCCTTCTGGTCCTGTTATCGCGGGTCGACGCCGAATTTGTGAAGGCCCATGGCCGAATTCCTGGCGGCGGGCTGGCCTTGCTGGCGCTCGGTAAGCTCGCGTCGCGTGAACTCACCTTTGGGTCGGACCTTGACCTTGTGTTCGTCTACCAGGCCCCACACGGCCTCGATGCCATGTCGGATGGCGGACGCCCACTGGCGGCCAGCCAATATTATGCGCGGTTGAGCCAGCGATTGGTCGGCGCGGTCACAGCCATGACGCCGGAAGGCCGCCTTTACGAGATCGATACGCGCTTGCGCCCATCGGGCAGCGCGGGTCCGGTGGCCTCGGAAATCGGCAGTTATCTGCGCTACCAAGCGGAGGCGGCCTGGACCTTCGAGCATATGGCCTTGACGCGCGCGCGCGTCCTCATCGGCCCGCCGGATTTGGCCCGCGCGCTTGAAGACGGCATCCGCACCGTGCTGACGCACCCCCGTGATCCCGATCACCTTGTCGTCGACGTGGCCGACATGCGCGCGCGCATCGATGCCGAGCACGGCACGGATAATTCTTGGATGCTCAAGCACAGCCGCGGCGGCCAACTCGATTTGGAGTTCATTGCCCAATACCTTTTGTTACGGGAGGCCGCCACGCACCCGACGGTGCTGACGCGTTCGGCGACCGAGGCGTTCGAGCGCTTAGGGGCAGTCGGGACCATCAGTGCCGATGAGGCGCGCGTGCTTGCCGGCATGACGCGTTTTTTTCTGGCACTCCAAGTCTTGTTGAGGCTGACCGTGGGCACGGCACGCGAGGAAGCGCGCTTTCCCATTGGGGTGCGACAGGTGCTGGCGCGCTCGACCGGCATGACGGATTTTGACGCGACCAAGCGCCGATTGATCGACGCGCAGGCCTATGTGCGCGCCTATTTCGAGCGTAGCATTCGTCGCCCAGCGGCGGCGGCGCGCGAGCGCCTCAAAGCACGCGAGCAAACGGGGGAGACAAGTCAATGAGCAAAGAACTCAAGGAAGGCGTCAAGGCGCCCGATTTCACCGCGCCGACGGATGGCGGCGGCATACTCAAACTATCGAGCCTGAAGGGCCGCAAAGTCGTGCTGTACTTTTATCCGAAGGACGACACGCCGGGCTGCACCACCGAGGCCTGCGGCTTTCGCGACAATATGAAAATGTTTTCCAAGATCGATGCCGAGATCATCGGCATCTCGAAGGATAGCGAAAAGAGCCACGATAAATTCAAGGACAAATACGACCTGCCCTTCACCCTGGTGTCGGACGCCGATGGCAAAATCTGCGAGGCCTATGGCACCTGGGTCGAGAAGAGCATGTACGGCCGAAAATACATGGGCATCGACCGCGCGACCT
>CAMDNF010000114.1:0-7476 GCA_945902735.1 Rhizobium sp. Q54
CGATGGCGGCAGGATGACGGAAGGCGATGACGGTGGTATCTCTCGACATGGCGTATCGCTCCTTTCGGGAGGTTCTGGCAGGCTTGACACCCGCCTCGATACGCCGCCTTCAATCAATCGTCGTCACCCAGATTCCCGCATAGCTCTCGGACCCACCACCAATGTCGAGCCCATGGCCGACGAAATAACGCGAGGCAAATCTGGCGTCATGCAAACGGCGCTGGATCGACAGCGCTGTACCGCCACCGATTCCGATCCTGAAGGTAAGGGTTCGCGGATTGCTCGGAGCACTGTCAGCCATGTCGACCCTTTGACTTTTGGCCCGCCACAGCGTGATCTCTCAGGGACGTCGGGCGATATCTACTTCGGTAACTTTATCAGGCACAACGTGTCTGAGCGAGTCGTCAATGCGGAAGGCGGAATGAGGGCGGAGGAGCCATCCGCGTGCGATCCTCCTTGAGAAGGCATTGGCCCGCCCGCACACTCGGCGCGGCAGGCAACGGGGCAGGCGATGATCTACGACGAGCCCATGGTGCGCACGCTTGGCGATGTCGCGCTCAATATCGAGTTCGGCGATGAAACCAGCGTCGTGCTCAATTTTCGCATTCTCGCGCTCGACCAGGCCATTCGGGCCGATCCGCCGAAGGGCCTGATCGAGACCAACCCGCAAGTGCGGAGCCTCGGGATCGTTTACAATCCTTTAGTCACGACCCGCGCCGCGTTGACCGATCAGGTGCGCGACGTGTTGAAGAACCTCGGCGCCGTGCGCGCGCTGCCGAGCCGGCGCGTGATCATCCCCGCCTGGTATGACGACCCGTGGTCGCGCGAATGCGCGGAAGCGTTCGGCGTGCCACACAATATGGATTACATTGCGTCCTTCAATGGCATCACGGTCGCCGACGTGATCGAGAAGCACACGGGCTGCGATTATTGGGTCACCGGCGTCGGCTTCGTGCCGGGTGCCTTCATGTCCTATGCGATGGACCCGCGCCTTAAATTCGGCGCGCCGCTCTATCGCACGCCGCGCACCTGGACCTATTCGCGGCTCCTCAATTTCGGCGGCAATACTTCGACGATCTATCCGATCCACACGCCGGGTGGCGGGCAATTATTCGGCCGCACACCGCTCAATATTTTCGAGCCTGCGCAGAAGAACCGCGCGTTCAAGGAAGGCCCGGTGCTCGCGCGCGCGGGCGATCGGCATCGCTATGTCGCGATCACGCCCGATGAATATTATGCCATCCGCGCCAAGGTCGAGGCCGGAACCTATGACTATGAGATCGAGGAGGGCGCGTTCGATGTCGCCGCCTATCTCGATTGGTTAGGCACGATCGAGGCCGGCCATGTTTGAAGTGATCGCGCCGGGCCTCGCCACCACCGTGCAAGATGTCGGGCGAAGCCACGGCCAGGCGCTCGGCATTCCGCCCTCGGGCGCGCAGGATGCGTTTTCGCTGCGTGTGGCGAATCTGTTGGTGGGCAATCCACATGGCGGGCAGCTGATCTTGCGCGACGATCCGGGCGCGGCGGGGCTCGAGATGTTGTTGATCGGGCCGAAGCTTCGCGCATTGGTGCCGTGTGTTGTCGCGGTGACGGGCGCCGACATGGCGCCACTGATCAATGGCGTCGCGGCGCCGCTTTGGCAGGCGCTCGCGCTCAAGGCCGATGATGTGTTGTCCTTCGCGGCGCCGACGCAGGGCGCGCGGGCCTATTTGGCGGTCCATGGCGGGATCGACGTGCCGCTTTATTTGGGCAGTCGCGCGACCCATGTGCGCGGCGGCTTTGGCGGGTTCGAGGGGCGCGCGCTCAAGGCCGGCGATCGTCTGAAAATCGGTCGGGCGACGCAGCGTCTTGGCGATCTGATCGGGCGTCGTGTCCGCCCTGAGGTTATTCCCCAATACGCGCCGCCGCATCGCGTGCGCGTGATCAAGGGGCCGGAGGATCATTTGTTCGCGCCCGGGAGCGTCGAGCTCTTTTTCTCAGCCGATTGGCGGCTCAATGTGAAATCGGACCGCACGGGCTTTCGCTATATCGGCCCGCCGCTCGAGTTTTCGCCGGGCCAGCGGCCGGACTATTTGATCCAAGACGCCGGCGCGGACCCGTCGAATATCGTGATCGACCCGGGCGCGCCGGTTGGTACCATCCAAGTGCCTTCGGGCGTCGAGCCGATCGTGCTCGGCGTCGACGCGCCGAGCATTGGCGGCTATGCCCGCATCGGTGTCGTCATCACGGTCGATATGGCGGCGGTCGGGCAGACGAGGCCGGGCGAGGCGACGCGCTTCGTGCCGGTGAGCCATGATGAGGCGGTGCAGGCGCTGCGCGCGCAGGAGATGTTGATCAATGATTCGAGCCTAGCGGGCGTCTAATCGCTCGTGCTCTAATCGCCGCCGTTTGACAAACACTCCAGGGAAGGACCTCGCCGCGCCATGGCTCAACTCATCTCGCTTACCCTCTCGAAAGACGCCAATGAGATTCCGACCACCTTGGCCGAGGATCATGAAACTGTCGCCGCCTTCGAGGCGTTGATCAAAAAATCCAAGGCCAAATTGCATTGCGATGCCAATGCGCCGGCGGCGGTGCTTGAAGTGCCCGGTGGGTCGGCCGACAAGGTGTTGAAGGTGTTGAGCGGCCTGCCCCTGGTGCGGAATGGCATTGTCGTCGTCAAGCCCGGCGTGAAGACCAAGCCCAAAGGCACCAAGCTGCGTTTCAATCCGAAAAAGACCAAAGTGCATTGGTCGCCGGATTTCGACCCCAACAAGGTCAAGGTGCCGACCTACGCCTATAACGAGGTGCTCTGCAGGGCGCCGGTCGAGGCGGTGTTTGGCTGGTTGATGCGCGCGCCGCGTTGGCCTAAATGGTATCCGAACTCGGCCAATGTGAAGCTGCGCTCCTTCGCGGGGAATGATTTGCAGCACGGCATGCACTTCACCTGGATTACGTTCGGCGTGCACGTCGATACCTATGTCGAGGAATTCGAGCCGCCTTATCGCATCGCATGGCGCGGCTTTTTGATGGGTTCGGAGGTGATTCACGCCTGGGTGTTCGAGCGCGATGGCGCGGGTTCCAAACTGATCACCGAGGAAGTGCAGCGCGGGTTCGTTTGCATTCTGGCGCGCGATTTCTTTATGCAGGGCCTCTACAAGAACCACCAGCTTTGGCTTGAGCGCCTTGCCGCCCAGGCCGAAAAGGGCATGCCGGAATAGGCGCGTTGCGGCCCTCATGTTTCGACAGGCTCAACATGAGGGCCTCATCCTGAGCCTGTCGAAGGATGAGGCGATGCCATGACCGGTCAGCCTTTACGCGGCAATTGGAACTACCCGACCGCCATCCGTTTCGGCTCCGGGCGGATCGCGGAGCTGGCCGAGGCTTGCGGCGCGGTCGGCATCAAGCGGCCTTGCTGGTGACTGACCCCGGCCTGAAAGAGTCCGCGATGGTGCGGGACGCCGTCGCGGCCAATGAACAGGCGGGGGTGCCGACCGGCCTGTTCGCGAGCGTGCGGCCAAATCCGACCGGCCAGAACGTCGACGATGGCGTCGCCGCGTTTCGTGCCGGTGGGCATGACGGCGTGATCGCGTTCGGCGGCGGCAGTGCGCTCGATGTCGGCAAGGCGATCGCGCTGATGGTCGGGCAGCGCCGCCCGATCTGGGATTTCGAGGATCGTGAGGACTGGTCGACGCGCGTCGACGAAGCCGGCATGGCGCCCGTCGTTGCGGTGCCGACCACGTCGGGCACGGGCGCCGAGGTCGGCCGCGTCTCGGTCATCACCGATGAGAAGGGCCCGATCAAGAAGCTGATCTTCCACCCGCGCATGATGCCGCGTCTGGTCATCGCCGACCCGGCGCTGACGCTCGGCCTGCCGGCGCATTTGACCGCTGCGACCGGCATGGACGCGCTCGCGCACAATCTCGAAGCCTATTGCGCGCTCGGCTTTCACCCGATGGCCGACGGCGTCGCGCTCGAAGGCATGCGGCTGATCAAACACTATCTGCCGCTCGCGGTGCGCGATGGCAGCGACATCGAGGCGCGCGCATACATGATGGTGGCTTCCACCATGGGGGCGACCGCGTTCCAAAAAGGGCTCGGCGCGATCCATGCCTTGTCGCACCCGGTCGGTTCGTTGTTTGACGTGCATCACGGCCTGACCAATGCGGTCTTCATGCCTTATGTGCTGGCGTTCAACCGACCGGTAATCGAGGAAAAACTCACCGCGCTCGCGCGTTATCTCGATCTCGCCAGCCCATCGCCCGAGGCCGTGATCGCCTGGACGCTCGCGCTTCGAAAAGAAATTGGCGTGCCGCATACGCTGGCAGAGCTCGGCGTGCCGGAGGCGGGGATCGACCGTCTTCTACCTTTGGCCGAAATCGATCAGGCGCGCGATTGCAATCCGCGCTCGCTCTCGCGCGATGAGTTGAAGGCGCTGTTCGTGGCGGCCTGGCGCGGCGAATTGCCGCGCGACTAGGGGGCAGCTTCAGCAATTAGAACCGGAACGAGATACTGAACGCACCGAAGCTGTCGGTTTCGTCCTGGCCTTCGAACTCACGGGTGCGCAACACGTGGGTATAGCTCACGCGCGTGCGCCATAGGGTCAGCGCGATGCCGGCCTGAAGGTCGCCGACAAGCGGCTCCTTTTCGACACTCCGACTGTCCTTGAACGTGTTGCCTTCGAGGAAGATGTTGCGCGCCACCGCGCGTGCCTCGATGCCGACGAATATGTACCAGCTGAACCCATTCGGCGGATCGAAGAACGCCGAGCCCGGCAAGCTCGGCTGAATGCGCGGCGGCCCATAGTCGTTCGGCAAATGCTCGCCGAAGCGGAGAGTGGCGCCGGCATTGGCATAGGTGAAGACGTTGCCGAGCGCGCCGCCCAGATGGGGCGTAAAGTCGGCGCCGAGGCCCGGCTTCGGATCGCCATAGCCGCGCCAGCTGCGCTGATAGGTCAGAAGCACGCCGGGTTCGTTCTTAAGCTGCGTGTCCCAACCACGCGGGTTGTCTGACCCCGTGATCTCGTGGACAAGCTTCTGCGTCTCGGCGGCGAACGACGCGGGACCCACCACACCCAGGCTGAGCTCCAGCTGGTCGAGTTGCTGCCCGGTTTCCGCGACGAGGCCGATGGAGCCATAGAGCCACCCCGCATAAGGGCGCTCGTCAAGTGGCGGGTTTTCCTGGGTAAGGTCGGGCGGCGCATACATGTTTTGCCCAACGCTGAGCCGCGCCCGCTTCTTTCCCCCGTCGGGAAACAGGGGAAACGCGTCCGCCGCGTCCAGCAGCCATGCCGGCACCTCGTCCAGACCGACTTCGCCCGAGAAGCGAATGCCGTTGGTATAGTGGCGGTCGGTGTTACTGAATAGGTCGTTCTCCACCACGATACTGACGGCGGATTGTCCATGATCGTCGGCGCGTGCCAAACCGGCGTCTGCCGCGCTGAGCCAAGCCACACCGAGCGCGACAATGGCAAGTCGCGCAGCTTTCAATGTGGGCACCGCGTCTCCAGCCGGCCATTCGCATCGAAGCGGATCGGCATGGGGTTCGACATAACCTCACCGCGCTCGCCGAGTTCTTCCGCCAACGGCGGTGAAATCAGCACCTGATCCAAATGCAACGTCGAGCGCGCGATGCAGAGGCGCGCGTTTTCGCCATCGGTGCGCCACGACGTGCCGATTGCGGTTTGGATTGCGGCCTTGTCGTCGGCGAACACCGGCGGCACGCGTACGCGCTCGGGGAAAGTCGAGGTGCAGGCGTTCATATACATGGCATAGAGGTCGAGATCGTCCGCCACGCTTTTGGTCGTGTAGTCGGCCGCGCCGATGCCGATGGCATTGCCATGCGCTTCAGGCGTGACGCCGAGCAGAACCAGCTTGTGGATCACGGGCTTCTTCGGGTTGTCGAGGCCTCTAATATCGAAGCGACCGGTCACCGCCGGGTCCATGCCGACGCCCGAGATATTTTTGCCCATCAGCTCGATCACCAGCACATCCATCTGCGCGAAGGGCAAACGCGGGATGAAACTTTTTGCCAGGCTCAAAAGGCGCGCGTCGGTTGCGTAGAAATCTTCCGGCTCCGCGCCCTCGATGACGACGGGCTTCTTCTGCGCGTTCTCGACAATGCCGAGTCCATAGACGATCGGCGACTTGGCGATGGCGATGCGGGCCCATTCAGGGATCACCTCGGCATAGCCCTTGGTGCCGAGACGATGAACGAAGCGCGCGCCTTGTGCCTTGCCGAGGCCGATCGCGACCATTTTGGTCAGGCCGCTCTCGACTTCGCGGTCAAACGAGGTGTGCGACTTGATGCGATTGACCACGATCACCGCGTCGGCCTTGGCGGCATTGGCGTCGAAATAGACCGGCAGGCCGTGCGAGGTGATGCCGAGCTGAACCACCTCCATGGTCGCTTCGATCGGGCAGCCCAAGCTCTCGGGCGTGAAGCCGAGCTCGGCCAGGAGCTTGACTTGGCCCTCGGCCACCGCGCCGCCGTGGCTGCCCATGGCGGGTACGACAAAGGGCGTGAAGCCGCGCTTGTTGAGCCAGGTGACGGTGGTTTTGACCACTAAGGGTTTGGACTGGATGCCGCGGCTGCCGCAGGTGATGGCAACGCGCGCGCCGGGCTTCAGCGTGGCCAGCCGCTTGGATTTTTCGAGCGCGGCGATGGTCGCCGCCTCGGTGCTGTCGAGCGCCTGGCCGATCGGGTGCTTGAGGCGCGCCAACATGACCGGGGGCAGCGGCTCCTTCTCGAATTGCGGCAGGCGGATCACGGGGAAATGGGGGGTTGCCCGGTTGCTCATGGCGCGGTTGCTCGCTGGTGGTCGGAATTGGCGTTAGATTAGCGCTGGATTAAGCGCGGCGGCATGCCATTTGTTGAAGACAACGCCACAGCGCGCAGAAAGGATCCGCCATGATCAAGGGATTGCACCACAACGCCTATCGCTGCCGCGATTCGGAAGAAACCAGGCGCTTTTACGAGGATTTCCTCGGCCTGCCCTTGGCCGGCACGCTCGAAATCAAAGAATCAAAGAGCGGGCGTAAGACCAACACGCTGCATACTTTTTTTCAGCTTGATGATGGCTCTTATTTGGCCTTCTTCGAGGCCTCCGACCAGCCCTTCGAGTTCAAACCCCAGCACGATTATGACCTTCATATCGCGCTCGAAGTTCCCATGGATCAGTTGGAGGCGATGCGGGCGAAGGGGCTCAAGGCCGGCATCGAGACCCGCGGCGTGGCCGACCACAAATTCATCCATTCGATCTATTTTCGAGATCCGAATGGCTATGTCATCGAGTTGACGGCCAAATTGCCGGGCCATGATGACGCGATGAACCCGGCCCATAATGGCGCCGAGCTATGCAGGAGATTGGGTGACGAGGTTGATCAGGCGGCGTGGTGAGCCGGCATTTTGATGACCTCGATGCCATTTTGGAATTTGACGCCTTGGACGACCTTCGGCAACTGGTTTTCGCCGTTCAGGCGCCGCCACGTTTTCGCG
>CAMDNF010000115.1:0-7346 GCA_945902735.1 Rhizobium sp. Q54
CCAGAAAAACCCAGGCCGCTTCGTCAACAAGACCCCGCAGCCACCCCAGAAACCAACAGCCGTCTGGATCAATCCACCAACCAACAAGCTCGCCAACCAAGCCTAAATTACAAAGCCGGCCGTCTCATTGTCGTTGACACGTTCCGGCCATCCTTGGTATGCCGCGAAACGACAGGCAACCATCGACCAGGTGACTGGACAAGGTTATGAAATCCAAGTCTTCGACGAGCTTTGTGTAGCTCAGCACCCCTCGCGGGGGCCGATGGTTCACTTTGAGGTCCAGGGCAACAAGCTGACCCACCAACGTAAAGGAGCACCTTAGTCGTTTGGATCGCGGACCATCATCGTGGATTGCAAAATCGACCGCTGAAATGGGCGATAGAGAGCGCAAGCTGGCGTTTGAGTGGGCCGATCGAAAGCCGCTCGTCGAACGGATTATTACCCACCATCCTAAACCGTGTGCCGTACATGGCCGCGAGGGAGGTCGGGAGGAGAGCGGCTCGCGCCACGCTCGGAGCGCCACGCGCTGATTGACGGGCCGCTGCGATGTGCGCCTCGGCAAGCGCCAAGACCTCGCCAATCACCGCACCGAGCGCGGGCGAAAATCTCCCGCCAAGCACGTCGCTTTGTGCGACGGCATGCGCGGCGAGGCGATCCACCGGCGCATAGAGCCGCGAGTGGCGCGCATGGAACGGCAGGGCCCGCATCAGCCCGATCAACGCATAGGCGATTGCTGAGTGCTTCGCGGCGGCGAGCGCCTGCAGCGAACCGGCCGCACCGAGAACCTCGACCATCAACGCGCCGAGCGGCGCCGCCGTCGCTTCGACGTAGGATAAGAGCTCCGCCATGGTGGCCGGCGGCGTGTCGTCAAGATCGCGCGCCCGGCCATCGATCAGATTATCGAAATGGCTTCGGCTCAGATCGTGATGGTGCACCGCCACTGCGAGCGGCGTAACCACTTCATGACGCCGGGGCGTGCCGTCATAAATCCCGGCAATGGCCTCGCGCCACCATTGCAGGCGTATTTGGCCAAGCAAAGGCTCGCTGACCGTCTCACGGACCCGCGCGATTTCATGATTGAAGGCGATCAAGCCAAACAACGCCGCCTGCCGCTCCCGAGGCGCGAACAAGGCGCAAAGGAAACGGTTATGATCGACCCGGCGAACCAAATCGATTAGCGCGCGGTCGGCATTTGGGGCCTGGCTCATCGAAGGCTACATCGCATGGAAGGCTTCGGTTTGCCAGCCCGGGGCAGGCTCGGCTATACCGGCTGTCATGAACGCGCCCCGCGCCCCTGCCTCTCTTCCATGAGCGGTATCGTCCACATCATCGGCGCCGGCATGGCTGGCCTCGCCTGTGCGACGGAACTTGTCGGCCGTGGCGGTCGGCGCGTCGTGCTCCACGAGGCCGCGGTTCAGGCCGGCGGGCGCTGCCGTTCCTATCATGACGACGTGCTCGGCCGCATGATCGACAATGGCAATCACCTGATCCTCGGCGCCAATCCGGCGCTCTTTCACTATCTCGATACGATCGGCGCGCGCGCGCGATTGACCTGCCCCGACGCAGCGATCTTTCCCTTCGTCGATCTCCGCACGGGCGAGCGCTGGACCGTGCGGCCCAATCGCGGCCGCCTGCCCTGGTGGATTTTTTCGCCCGCGCGTCGCATTCCGGGCACGATATGGTCGGATTATCTGAGCGGGATTCGGCTCGCCTTCGCGCCCAAGAGCGCGACCGTTGCGAGCGCGTTGCGCGGCGCGCGGCGGCCGATTGTCGAGCGGTTGTTCGAGCCGTTGACCGTCGCCGTGCTGAACACGTCGATCGAAGAGGGCGCCGCTTCCCTGCTCTGGCCGGTCATGCGGTTGACCTTCGGTGCCGGCGAGGCGGCCTGTCGGCCTTATTTCGCGCGGCACGGGCTTGGGCCCGATCTGGTCCAGCCCGGAATCGCTTATTTGAAATCTCAGGGCGCCGAGGTGCGTCTGGGGGTGCGATTGCGTCGGCTCGAGTTCGATCAGAATTCGGTCCGGGCCCTCGATTTCGGCAATGATAATTTTGCGCTCGGACACGATGATTATCTGGTGCTCGCGGTCCCGCCCTCGGTCGCGGCCGATCTCGTCCCTGGCCTTAAGGCGCCGCTCGAAACACGCGCCATCGTCAACGCACATTTTTTGCTGAACGAGCCGGTCACTTTGCCCGAGGACAGCGGTCTCGTCGGCGTGGTTGGGGGTACGGCGCAATGGATCTTCGCCCGTGGTCATGTTGTATCAGTCACCGTGAGCGCGGCCGATGCGCTCGCCGAACGATCGGCGGACGACATCGCGGCGTTGATCTGGACGGACGTCGCCATCGCGCTCGACCGGCGCAATGAACCCATGCCACCGCATCGAGTCGTGAAGGAGAAACGCGCGACCTTCGCGCAAACGCCCGCGATGCTCGGCCTCCGGGCCCCGACCCAGGGACACCACGCTAATCTGCTTTTTGCCGGCGATTGGACCGATACCGGCCTGCCTGCAACGATAGAAGGTGCGGTGCATTCCGGCCAAAAGGCTGCCCGCCACCTCATCTCGCGCCCCCGACCCCACCCAACCCAATAGAGCGCAAAGCGCGACATTCGGTCGTGGTTACGTTGAAATACCCGAGCAAACGCGTATGCTTTCCCGTCGCGAGTCGGTCATCAATGTCTACGCGACCTGCGCAAACGGAGGATTCACCATGAAAAACCCTTTGGAATCGCTCCACACCACCATTGGCCTCGGGGTCGCCCTGACCGCCATCATGGTGTTGATCGTGGCGATCTTCTATTGGGATACCGGCGAGGCGACCGCGCCGGAAGCGAGCGAACAGCCGGCGGCCACGGAAGGCGGTGACGCCGGAGCGGCCACTAGCACCGAGCCGAGCAACTAGGCCGGCGGACAAGGAGACATCGCCATGAATCTATTCGACGACGTCTGGGGCATGTTCATGTTCCGCTGGGTCCACGTGCTTTCAGCGATCATGTGGATCGGCCTGCTCTGGTATTTCAACTTCGTGCAAATGATTTCGATGCCGAAGATTCCTGACGAGCAAAAACCCGCGATCTCGAAAGTGATCGCGCCTAAGGCGCTGTTCTGGTTCCGCTGGGCCGCGCTGGTCACCGTGATTACCGGCCTCATTCTGGCCGGATGGCTCGGCTATATCGGCGACGCGCTCGCGCTCGGCATCACCGATGGTGTCGCCAAGCACACCGCGATCGGCATTGGCATGTGGCTGGCGCTGATCATGGCCTTCAATGTCTGGTTCATCATTTGGCCGAACCAGAAAAAGGCGCTTGGGATTGTTGATGCGACGCCTGACGTCAAGAAGCGCGCGGCACGCACGGCGATGCTCGTCTCACGCTTCAATACGATGCTTTCGATCCCGATGATCTACGCGATGGTCTCGGCACAGAACGTCTACTAAGCCGACGACTTAATGATCATAGAAAAGCCGGGCCGCGACGCGGTCCGGCTTTTTTGCCCGCTCAGGCGCCGAGCTTGATTAAGGCCGCGGCGACCAGGCGCCCCTCACCCAATAGAACGTTATAGGTGCGGCAGGCCGCGCCCGTATCCATCATTTCAAGAGCTATACCGTGCGATTTGAGCGCCGCCCGAAGACTCATATCCGGGGGTGCGCCGCGCCGGCCACAGCCCAGGATCAAGATCTCTGGTTTAGGCACGGCTTCAATGGCGACTTGAAGGGACGCGAGATCTACTTCATCGAGCTGGTTGATAGGCCAAGATACGGTGCGGTCGGGCAGAACAATCACCGAGCCGCTTAGCTCGACACCGGTGACCCGAAACCCGGACGCGTCGTAGCGCTGAACATATTGGCGGTCGCTCGGGATCGTGGGGGTGATGTCCAATTCGAAGTCCCCCTGGTCGTCTAACGGTCGCGCCGGCGCCGCCTGGAGCGCGACGAACTTGCCCGCTTGCGCTGAGCGCCGGATGGCGATGACGGCGATGGCTCTTCCGGCGGCTCATCGAACGCTTCGATTGGCGTGAATTCCTCGGCCTGTTCGCGGTGACGCTGTTCGATCTCGTCATATTCCGACACCGGGCCCGCGGCTTTCTCCTCGCCCGCTTTGCGCTTCGGGCGGATATAGAGGAGCGAGGCGGACGCCACGAAAATCGACGAATAGGTGCCGACGATCACGCCGATGAACATGGCGAAGGCGAAGTCGCGGATCACATCCCCGCCAAAAGCCAGAAGCGCCCCGAGCGCGAGCAGCGTGGTCACCGAAGTGACGATCGTGCGTGCCAGCGTCTCGTTGACCGAACGGTCGATCAGATCGGCCAGCGCCATCGATTTATATTTGCGTAAATTCTCACGCACGCGGTCATAGACCACGACCGTATCGTTCATCGAATAGCCGATGATCAGCAGCACGGCTGCCACCGTCGATAGGCTGAACTCGAAGCCGGACAGGGCATAGATTCCGAGCGTGAATAAGACGTCGTGCAGAATCGCGACCACCGCACCGACGCCGAACGGCAATTCGAAGCGGAACCAGACATAGACCAACATCAAGGCGATGGCGACGACGACCGCGATGATGCCGTTTTGGATCAGCTCGGCACCTACCTTCGGGCCGACCAGTTCCACGCGCCGATAGCTCACACCCTCGCCATATTGCTCGTCCAACGACGCGCGGACCTTTTGGATGGCTTCGCCCTGCGCCGCCTCACCGCCCTCTTGCTGCGGCAGACGGATCAATACGGCACTCGCCGAACCAAATTCTTGAAGCGCGACATTGCCGACGCCAAGCCCGCTCAGCGTGCCACGCATGGCTTCAAGATCGGCCGGCTTTCCGGTATCGACCTCCATCAAGATGCCGCCGGTAAAGTCGACGCCGAAATTCAGAGTCTTGGTGAACATCAACACGATCGCCGCGGCACACAGCAACAGCGAGATTGTCATCCAAATTCTATGCGTCCCCATGAAGGGGATCTTGGTGCCGTCCGGAATCAGTCGCAGGTGACGCATGATTGGCGGCCTCTAGATCGGCAGCTTTTGGGGCCGACGCGCGCGCAGCCACAACACCAACATGTAGCGCGATACCAGCACCTGCGTGAACAACGTGGTCACGACGCCAATACCGGCCGCGACCGCGAAGCCACGGATCGGGCCCGTGCCCACGGCATAGAGCACGACGGCCGAAATCAAATGCGTCAGGTTTGAATCGAGAATCGTGGCGAAGGCGCGCCTGAAGCCCGCCTCCAGGGCGCCGAAGACACCCTTGCCATTGTGCACTTCCTCACGAATGCGTTCATAGATCAGCACATTGGCATCGACCGCGACGCCAAGCGTCAAGACGATGCCGGCGATGCCAGGAAGGGTGAGCGTGGCCTGGAACAAGGACATGATCGCGACCATCAGGATCAAGTTCAGCACCAGCGCGACATTGGCGACCAGACCGAAAAAGCCATAGCTGAGCAGCATGAACACGATCACGGCGACCAACGCGACGATCGAGGCCAACGCGCCGGCCTCAATCGAATCGGCGCCCAGATCGGGGCCGACGGTGCGCTCCTCGATCACGGTCATCGGCGCCGGCAGGGCACCGGCGCGCAGCAATAGCGCGAGGTCAGACGCGGTTTGGGTCGTGAAACTGCCGCTGATGATGCCCGAACCGCCAAGAATGGGTTCTCGGATCACGGGTGCGCTGATCACCTTGCCGTCGAGCACGATGGCGAAGGGCTTGCCGACATTCTCCTTGGTCACCTCGCCGAAGCGGCGCGCGCCGACCGCATCGAATTTGAAACTGACGACCGGTTGGTTTTCCTGGAAGCTCGGCTGGGAATCAACCAGCATGTCGCCGCTCAGAATGACCCGCTTGCGCACGACAAACTCATTGGCGGGCTTGCCCTCCTCGGTCAACTCATCGGAGGGCAGCAACATGCTGGTCGGCGGCACGCCTTCGCGCCGCGCGGCGTCGGGCGCAATGCTGGGGTCGAGCAGATGGAAGGTCAGTTTCGCGGTCTTGCCGAGGAGGGTTTTGACCCTCTCGGGATCGTCAATGCCGGGTAATTGGACAAGAACGCGATCTGAGCCTTGACGTTGAATGGTGGGCTCGCGCGTGCCGGTTTCGTCAATACGGCGACGGACGATTTCGATCGATTGGCTGACCGCCGATTTGGTCAATTCATCGCGCGCGGCGCCACTTAGGCGGGCCTCGATGCGGCCCTCGGGCGTGGTGACGAGCTCGAGCTGCTTGTCGATCTCACGGATCAGTTGAGCCGCACGCTCCAATGATTCGGGATTAGTGAGCTGAACCTGAGCCGAATCGCCGACGATCTTGAGCCCGGTATAGCCAAGCTTCTCGCTGCGGAGCTTGGCGCGCATTTCATCGACAAGGCCGGTCAGTCGCTCGCCGATCATTTGCTCGACCTGCACCTCGAGTACAAGGTGCGAGCCGCCCTGCAAATCAAGACCCAGATTGAGCGGCGCGCGCGGCAACCAACTTGGATAAGCCTCAAGCGCACTCTTGCTGAAGACATTTGGCAAAGCGAACAGAATGCCGGCCGCGCAGACCAGCACGACCAGCCCGATCTGCCAGGTCTTGATCTTCAGCATGGAAATGAGTCCCGGGCGGCGCTTGGCCGCCCGGTGCCCCTATCTGTTGCCCGACTGCGGAGGTGTTGAACCAGCATCACCCGGCTCGTCATCCGCCTCGACCTCATTGTCATTGTCGTCATCATCACCCGCCGAGCGCGACGGTTCCGGACGACGAACGATTTCGGCCACCGCGCTCCGCATGAACTTAATGCGGACGTTCGGCGCGACCTCGACCAACAAATTATTGTCGCGATCGATCTTGATCACGCGACCGATCATGCCGCTCGTGGTCACGATGTCATCGCCGCGCTTGACGCCCGAGAGCATCTCCTTGAGCGCCTTTTGCTTTTTTTGCTGCGGCCGAATGAGCAGGAAATAGAACACGACGAAGATCAGCACCAAAGGCAGGATCGACATCAGAATGTCGCTACCCCCGCCTTGCCCGCCGGCCGCGCCTGTTCCCGTGCCGGGTGCACCGCCGGGTTGACACGCGGCCAATAGCGGCACGACAAGGATCAAGGCGCCGAGCAAGAGCGTGCGAAGCATTAGAATCTCCTTGGTCTTACTTTGTTCCCGGTTAGGGAAGCCGGAGGGCAACATACGGGCAAATTCCGCGAGGGGCAAACGATAAAGGCACGCGCGATTTGCGGCCATAAAGGGCTGTGCTACGGTCCGCGCCCCACGAGCCGATAGCGCTGCCCCCAACCATGACCGATCGCGATCTTATCCCCTTATTGACGCGCGTCGCCGCTGCACTCGAGCGGCTGGCGCCGGCG
>CAMDNF010000116.1:0-7317 GCA_945902735.1 Rhizobium sp. Q54
CTTCCTAACGAAACAGCGCTGTCGCAGCCCCTGGATGGCCGGGTCGAGGCCCGGCCATGACGAATTGGGGAGGGCCGGGTCGACGCGATCAACTTCGAGTCTCCCGCTCTGCCTTTTGCCACGAAAGGCCCGGTCACTGCATGTTTTACACTCATCGCTTTTACCTTAACCGGACAGCCTTGGGCTTGACCCGGCAATCCAGCAATCCAGCAAAGACTGGATGCCCGGACCTGCCTGCGCGAAGCCGGAGCTTCGCTTCGGCGAAGGCAGGTCAAGTCCGGGCATGACGATTGAGGAAATGTCGGGCATCCACGCTCAACCAACAATGACGGGTGAGGGAAAGTGCCGCGCGCGCGTCATGACGAGCGCCAAACCAACAATCAAAATGGCAAATTGAGTCCGCCCGGCAGCTTGAGGCCGCCGGTGATTTTGGCCATCTCGGCGTTGACGTGGGTTTCGACCTTGTTCTTCGCGTCGTTGAACGCGGCGACAATCAGGTCTTCCAACACCTCGATATCGTCCGCCTTGGCGAGCGACGGATCGATCTTGATCTTGCGCATCTCGCCCTTGCCATTGAGCGTCACCGTAACGAGGCCGCCGCCGGCTTGACCCTCGATGTCGAGCTTACCGAGGCTCTCCTGCATCGCCGCCATGCGCGTCTGCATGAGTTGTGCCTGCTTCATCATCTGTCCGATATTCTTCATGGTTCCTCGTCGAGTTCATCGCTGTCATGAGGCTCGGCATTCGATTCGGCCTCTGGTGTGGGGGCGCGGCGCTTCGAGCCGCTGATTCGGGCGCCGGGAAACATATCGAGCGCTGCTTTCACCACCGGGTGCTGCGCGGCCTGTTCGAGCGCGCGCAAACGCTCGGCGTCGGATTGTTGGGCCAGCGTCGGCTCGCCCTCTTCATTCGATACCGCGACCACCCACCGCTCGCCGGTCCATTCTTGCAAGGTTTTGGAAAGGAGCGTGGGCAATTTTTGGGTCGCGGCCGGGCTTAGGCGAAGTTCGATCTTTCCTGGTTCAAAATGCACGAGATGCGCATCGTGCACGAGTAGGGAGTGCAGGATCGGCTCGCGCTTCGATTCGGCCAGCGCCACGACATCCGCGAACGAGCGCGGGCGTATGGGCTCGGGCCCCATCGCGGCGTCGGGCTCGACGCGCAGCGCCGCACGCGGCGCGCCGGCTGGCGAAGACGACCGGCCATTCGATGGCGTGTTGGTCGAGAGGCGCGGGGCTTCACCCCGTGCGTCCGGTTGACGTGATGCCTGTGGTGCCGAAGGCGTGCTGGTTTGCCCGCTGCCATCGCGCGCGAGCGCGGCTAATGCCTCGGCCGGCGTGGGCAAATTGGCGGCAAAGGCGAGGCGGACCAACGCCATCTCGACCGCCTGCAGCGAATCGGAGGAGGCCCGGGCGTCGCCCAAGCCCTTGAACAAAATCTGCCAGGCCCGGCTCAGCACCGGCATGGTGAGTTTGGCGGCCAGCGCGCGGCCTTTGGCACGCTCGGCCTCGGGCGCGGTCGGCTCATCGGCGGCCGAGGGCAGCACCTTCAAGCGGGTCAGCCAATGGGTGAATTCGAGCAGATCGGCCAGCACGACCGCCGGGTCCGCGCCGGCCGAATATTGGTGTTCGAGATTGCCGAGCGCACCCGCCGCATCGCCTCTGATCAAATGCTCGAACAATTCGATCACCTGCGCGCGGTCGGCGAGGCCCAGCATATCGCGCACGGTCTGTTCATCGATCGTGCCGCCGCCATGCGCGATCGCTTGATCCAAAAGCGACAGCCCGTCGCGCACCGAGCCATCGGCCGCGCGCGCGATCAAGGCAAGCGCGCCGGGCTCGATCGTCACATTCTCCGCCTTCACGATGCGGCTGAAATGGTCGATCAGCGTCGAGGCCTCGACGCGCCGAAGATCGAAGCGCTGGCAGCGCGACAACACCGTGACCGGCAATTTGCGCACCTCGGTGGTGGCGAACAGGAACACCACATGCGGCGGCGGCTCTTCGAGCGTCTTCAATAGCGCGTTGAAGGCCGAGCTCGAAAGCATATGCACTTCGTCGATGATGTAGACCTTATAGCGTGCGACCGCCGGCTTGTAGCGCACGCCGTCGATCAGCTCGCGCATGTCGGCGACGCCGGTGTGGCTCGCCGCGTCCATCTCGATCACATCGACATGGCGATCTTCCCCGATCGCGATGCACGGCTCGCAAACGCCGCACGGCTCGGGCGTAGGGCCACCTTTGCCATCGGCGCCCAAACAATTGAGCCCCCGCGCGATAATCCGCGCGGTCGAGGTCTTGCCCACGCCGCGCACGCCGGTAAAAAGGAAGGCGTGAGCGATCCGCCCCGATTTGAAGGCGTTGGTCACGGTGCGCACCAGCGCATCCTGGCCGACCAATTCGGCGAGCGTTCGCGGCCGGTATTTCCGAGCCAGCACGCGATAGTGAGTGGCGCCGTCGCTCATCTGCTCAGTTCATTCCGTGGGGCTTGAGAGATAGGAGGCCGGACGAACGACCCGGTTCGAAACTCGTTACGGCTGCTTCCTTCCGGACCTGACCGGGTTGGCGAGGGAACCGTCCGCCGCCGACCTCCCAGGCCTAATATCGACCTTCCGCACCGGCGCTTCAAGCGCCCCGGCGCCTCATGACCGGTACTTTGACCCCTCGCAGGCGCTGTGCCACTCTTGCACCATGTTTCGCTCCGCTTCACCACGCACCAATCCCTTTTCCGGCGTGCCGCTCGACCGCATCCACCACCTGAGAAACGATCAGGCCTGGCTCGATGCGCGCTTGAGCGACCCCGCAACACGCTTCGTCGCCGTGACAAAGAGCCGCAATCTGATCCTCAATGGCGCGGAAATGCAGGCTTTTTTCCACACACGCGACTCGATCGCCGAATTGGTCACCGAGCGCAGCACGCTGGCGCTGCTTGGCCTAGGCGAGGGGCCGGCGGAGAATACCGCCCATTTCGCGATCGATTTGTCGGACGCGCCGGACGAGGAATTATTGGCGCGTTCCCCGGCCGCGGAATTAATGGATTTGCGCCAGCTCGTGCAGATTATCCCTAGCCATGAGGCGGCGCTGCTCGCTTATGCCCGTGGTCTCCTCTATTGGCATTCGCGCCATCAATTTTGCTCGGTGTGCGGTGCGCCCAGCGCCTCGCGCTCGGCCGGTCATGTTCGCGTCTGCGCCAATGAGGCGTGCGGGGCCTCGAATTTTCCGCGCACCGACACGGCGGTCATCATGCTCGTGCATGATGGCGATCGCTGCCTGATGAGCCGGCAATCGCATTGGCCGCCCGGCATGCACTCAACGCTCGCCGGCTTTCTCGAACCCGGTGAAAGCCTTGAAGAGGCGGTGGCGCGCGAGGTTTATGAGGAAACCGGCGTGCGCGTCGCCGATGTGCGCTATCACTCCTCGCAACCTTGGCCGTTTCCGGCCTCGATCATGGTTGGCTTCTATGCGCGCGCGGTCGGCGGCGAGTTCCGCCCCGATCTCGACGAACTTGAAAGCGCCGGCTGGTATACCCGCGATCAGCTCAAGACCATCGGCGACAATGAGAATTTCCGCCTGCCCAACGCCTATTCGATTGCGCGCCGCCTCATCGAAGACTGGCTCGCCGAGCGGGTCACGCTCTAATCGACGAATTGCGCGCTTTCGAAGCGATAGGGATGCGCGCGATAGGTGCCGAGGATCTTCATTTCGCGTGAGAAAAATTGCAGCTCCTCGAGCGCGAGCGCCACGTTGCGCTGGCGCGGATGGCCCTCGATATCGGCATAAAAGCGCGTCGCGGTGAAGGCGCCGCCGACCATATAACTTTCGAGTTTGGTCATATTGACGCCATTGGTCGCAAACCCGCCGAGCGCCTTATAGAGCGCCGCCGGCACGTTGCGGACATTGAACACGAACGAGGTTACCAGGCGATCTTCCTTGGGGCTGGGATCGATCGGCTTCCGCGCCAAAATGATGAAGCGCGTGGTGTTGTGCGATTCATCCTCGATCCCGGCAACCAGTGTTTTCAACCCATAGATCTTAGCCGCGAGTTCGGAGGCGATCGCGGCACGCGTCGGGTCGTCGGCCTTGGCCACTTCGGCGGCCGCGCCCGCGGTGTCGACATGGACGATCGGCTTTAGCTTTAGGCGCGCCACCAATTTACGGCATTGCGACAGCGCATGGACGTGCGAATGCACGGTCTTGAGGCTTTTCAGCGTGGCGTTGGGCGAGGCCAGCAATTGATGGCGCACGCGGTGGAAATGTTCGCCCACGATATGCAGCCCTGAATCCGGCAGAATCTGATGAATGTCCGCAACCCGCCCGGCCACTGAGTTCTCGATCGGAATCATGGCGAGCCGCGCGCGCCCCGAGGCGACCGCGGCAAAGGTGTCGGGGAAGCTGCGGCAAGGCAGCGTTGCCATCTTTGGAAACGCCTCGCGGCACGACAAATCGGAATAGGCGCCGGGCTCGCCCTGAAAGGCGATCGTCTGCGTGGGGGCGCGCATGGCCGTGCGGGCGGCGGCACGGGGTTTCGGTTTTGATTGGCTCATGGCGCTCAGGCTGGACGGGGGCGGGCGGCCATCAGGGCCTCCGCCCGGGCGAGGTCGGCCGGAGTATCGACACCGAGCGGTACGGTGTCAACGAACGCCACCTCGATCCGCATACCGGCTTCGAGCGCGCGCAATTGCTCAAGCCGCTCGCGGATTTCAAGCGGGCTCGGCGGCAGGCGCACGAAGCGCGCGAGCGCCTCCCGTCGATAGGCATAGAGCCCGATATGGTGAAACAACGGGCCCTCGCCATAAGGCGCCGTCGCGCGCGTGAAATAAAGCGCCCGCCCCTGTCTAGCTCCAGGCGGCGTCGAGACGACCGCCTTCACCACATTCGGGTCGACACGTTCATGCGCCACGCGAATTTCAGCGGCCAGCGTGCCAATATCGACCGCGTGGTCTTTTAGGAGGGCGAGCGCGGCGCGGGGCAGGGCCGGGTCGAGCGTCGGCAGATCACCTTGCACATTGATCACCGCGTCATGGCGCTGCTCAGGATCGAGCCGTTCTAACGCCTCGAAAATACGATCGGAGCCTGATTGATGATCGGGTCTGGTCAATACCGCCTCGCCGCCCGCCGCTTTGACCGCGTCCGCGATCTCGGACTCGGCGCAAGCCACCACGACACGCCCGATCGAAGCTTCCTGGGCGCGATGGAGCACATGAACGATCATCGGTATGCCGGCAATCAGGGCGAGCGGCTTGCCCGGCAATCGAGTCGAGGCCATGCGCGCCGGAATGAGAACGATCGGATTCTTCACGATAATTGGTCCGCCTTGGTGGGCGCCGATGAGCGCGGTCGTTGCTGCCGAGACGTTGGACAGCGGAAACCGAAGCGGCTAATCTCCCGCCCCGTCAAACCGCCTCCAAAGCGCTCGGGTACCATATGTCGACATTCGAATTGAACAAAATCCTTGGCGCGTGCCTCACCGCCGGGGTGATCGGCATGCTCGCCTTCATGGTGCCGAAGATCATTTTCGAGAGCCATGAAGGCGCTGAGAAAAGCGAGAGCGCGGGCCATGTCGAGGCGGGTGCGACGGCCGAGAGCGAGACCGCCAGCGCGGAGGGCGAAGCCACCGGCGCGGCCGAAGCGGCGCCCGTCTCGTTCGGCACGGCGATGGCCGCGGCCAACCCTGAGAACGGCGCCAAAATTTTCAAGAAATGCGCGGCCTGCCACACCGTTGAAAAGGACGGCAAGGCGAAGGTCGGTCCGAATCTATGGGGCATTACGAGCGCCAAGGTGATGCACATGGAGGGCTTTGCCTATTCGGATGCGATGAAAGCCAAGGGCGGCGAATGGAATCTTGAGGCGCTCAACACCTTCCTTGAAAATCCGAAGGCCTATGTGCCGGGCACCAAAATGGCCTTCGCCGGCTTGAAGAAGGCGAGCGACCGGGCCGATTTATTGGCCTATATGAATTCCCAGAGCGATTCGCCGGCGCCACTGCCGGCGGCCCAGTAACCAGCGACCCTTTAGATCGCGCGCAAGAGGTCGAGTGCGGCGTCGGTTTGATTGGGGCCGACCGCCAAGCGGAAGAGCCTGTTTCGGTCGGCCTGTTGCTTGATCAGGCGCACCACGGCCGACGGGCTAAAATCAGACGTCGCGATATTGCGCTGGGCGATTTCAAGCGCGGCGCTTGGCGCGATCGGCTCGAGCCGCGTCGGCCCGCTCGTGCGCTCCATTTGTATGAGGGCTTTAATCGGGCGCGTGTCGCCATAGCCCACAAAACCCGGCAGAGAACGCGCGAATATAATCCGTGGCTCGGTTCCAATGGTGGTTTTGATCCGGTGGCTCGGCGCAATGCCCTCGAGCAGGGGCGCCAAATCTTCCTCGCTGGCGCATCGGAGTTTCAGACAACGGGGAAAGGGCTGCACGGTGTGGCAAAGGCCATCAATGGTCACCCGATCATCGCTGATCACGCTCAAGCCTTGGCGCCAGGCCCGGTAAAGCAGGCTGGTCTTGCCCGAGGACGCCGGACCCTGAAGCACCACGGCGCCGTCGCCAAGATCAATCGCCGCGCCATGAAAGACCGTGCCGCCAAAGGCCTCGACAAAGGCTTGGCCGAGCGCCTCGAGAACATAATAAATCAATTGGTCTTGATCCGTGGCCCAGGCCTGCCAGGCACCGGTACGCACCAGGGCCCCGCCGTCCTTGGCGAGCACGCGAATGATCGAATCATCGGATTTTGATGGCCGCTTGCGCTCGTGCCGCGCCATCAACACGAGAAACCGCTCGATCTGAGCCAAATTATCGCGGCTCGCGATTTCAAGCGTGGCCGCACAGCCATCCCAATCGAAAGACGCGACCTGTCCTGGCGCACTGGCGGCGAGGACCTCGGTTTCGTCCGATCTGAGTTTTCCGCGTGCCATGCCAAGCTCGAACCGTCGATCCAGGGCCTTCATTTTGGTCTGGAAATAGTGAAAAGGCTCCAAATTCAGAAGGTTAACGAGTCATGTAGGACGTCGGTCGTAGTAAATCAGAGACAAGAAACAAACATATTCAAGTATGGAGAAATCGGTACGAAGCAGAGTCGAGGACAATCGAGGTCAAACGATTGGTCGCAAAAGCGCCCGTATCGATGCCAATTCTATTTCTACATAAATCCGGCTCATGCGAGATCGTGTGGCCGTGCACGACGACCTTGCCATGTTCGGCGTCGGATCGCAGAAACTCGTCGCGGATCCAGAGCAGGTCCTCACGCCTTTGCGCCGCCAGCGGGACGCCCGGACGAATGCCGGCATGGACGAAAAAATAATCGCCATCGACATGGGTTGTCGGT
>CAMDNF010000117.1:0-7167 GCA_945902735.1 Rhizobium sp. Q54
ATTTGGCGTATTGTTGTGTTTATCCACCGCGGCTCCCGCTCGATCTCAATTCAGCTGGAGAGGGCCAATCAGGGCTTGTACGACCTCTAACAGGTAATATAACCAAGGATATAGTTAAGGCGCCATAAATTAGGTCATTAGATCGGAAATTCCAGGTCTAATTTAGTGTTGCAGCGGACTTATTAACATATATTTACTGTAATATTTATCGAGGATGCGCCGGGCTTCGCTCGTGCCGGAGTTTCTCAAAACGCCCTTGAAGACGCCGATCCAGGGTTGAAACGCAATCTGCGATCTTCCACTGCATGTCGTGACAATCTGCCGTCCCCGCTCAACCGGCAGCGATGTCGACCCGCTCCGGCCGTGGCTCGGCCGGCCGCTGGGCGAGGCCGAACAAGCGCGCCAAATCGTCGACGATCATGAGCACGGTCGGCACCAGGATGAGCACGATCACGGTCGAACCAGTCAGGCCGAAGACGATGGTCACCGCCATGGGCTTCAAGAATTGCGCCTGGAGGTCGGTCTCGAACAACAGCGTGACGATACCGAAGATCGTGGTGACCGAGGTAAGCAAGACCGCGCGCAGACGATCGACCGAGGCATTGACCAGCGCATCGCGCACGGCTTCGCCGGCCGCGCCCCGTTCCTTATAGGCGTCGACCAAGACGATCGAATCATTGACCACGATGCCCGAGAGGCCGAGTAGTGCCACCATCGAGAGGATCGTGAGATCGAAGCCTAGCGCCAGATGGCCAAGCACGGCGGCGATCACGCCGAACGGGATCACCGCCATGACGCCGAACGGGATGATATAGCTGCTGAACACCCAGGCAAGGATGATGTAGATCGCGGCCAGCGCGATCACCGTGCCGGTCATCATGTCGCCGATCGTCTTGGCCTGCTCCTCGGCCTTGCCTTTGAACGAGAGCGCGACACCGTGCTTGCGCGCGATGTCGGCGAGGCCAGCCTCTTGCGCGGCGGCGAGCACCTTGTTGTTGGTCGTGACGCTCTCGTCTACTTCGCCGGTGACGGCGACCTGGCGCTTGCCGCCCTCGCGTTTGATCCGCGAATAGCCCTCGGCGTTGCGGAGCTCGACGATCTCGGCGAGCGGTACCTCGATGCCACTCGGGCCGAGCACGTATAGGTTACGTAGGCTGTCGGAATCGAGACCTTGTTTTGCCAACAATACTTTGACCGTGACTTCCTCGTCGCCGCGCCCGAAGCGTTTGGCGATGGCGCCTTCGAAGGCGCCGCGTACCTGTCGCGCCACGCTCTCGGTGGTCAGGCCAAGCGCGCGGCCGCGCGCGTTCAGCTCGATGATGGTTTCTTCCTTGCCATAGGGCAGATCGTCGGCGAGGTCGCGCGTGCCGGGAAAGCGCTCGAGCAACGCGTGGATTTCAACCGCGGCGGCCTTCAGGCTCGCGAGGTCTGAGCCCGAGACCCGCACGTCGATCTCGCGCCCTGGCGGGCCGGATTGCTGCTCAACGATCGAAAGCGTTTCGATGCCGGGTACCAGACCGATCGCATCGCGCCATGCCTCGATCAGCTCGGTGGTGCGGACGTTGCGCTGATCGGATGGCACGAGTTCGACGCGCACATTGCCGATGTGATCGGCGGTACCCAAAAAGAACTCGTCCGAGCGGCCAGCCGGCTGGCCGACGCCGACCACGCTCATGCGCACGACCCCGCCTTTGCCGTCGCTCAATTTCGTTTCGGCCGCGTAAAGCGCGCGTTCCATCTCTTGCGCCATGGCGAGCGTGGTCGCGCGCTTCGTGCCCTCTGTGAAGGTCACGTTGGCGAACACCGTATCGGCTTCCGGCGATGGGAAGAACACAAACGAGATGCGCCCGCCGGCAAACAAGCCGCCGACCAGAACGAGGAGACCAAGCGCGATTGCCGCGGTCAAATAGCGCCACGACACCGCAGCGCCGACAAAGCGCCTGAAGGGGCCTTCGCGGAACCTCTCGAAGCCGCGCAAGAACCAGCGATTGAAGCGGTTGCCCTGGCCCGTCACATTGCCGAGCGAATGGCGCAAATGATTGGGCAGAATGAGGAAGCATTCGAGCGTCGAGGCGAGCAGCACCGCGATCACGACAAGCGGTATCGCCATGATGATCTGGCCGATCACGTCGCCGATCATGAAAAGCGGCGCGAAGGCGACCGCGGTGGTGATGGTCGCCGCCATGACCGGCCAGAACATGCGGCGCGCGCTAAGCTCGGCCGCCTGGCTCGCCGGCACGCCGCGCTCGCGCAGCGTGACCGAATATTCGCCGACCACGATCGCGTCGTCGACGATGATGCCGACCATCAGAATGAGCGAGAACAGACTTACCATGTCGATGGTCTGGCCGCTGACCAGCATGATCGCGAGCCCGGTCAGGAGCGAGACCGGAATACCCATCGCGATCCAAAAGGCAACGCGCGCGCTTAGAAACAGGAACAGCACGATGAGCACGAGCCCAAGACCTTGCAGCCCGTTCACCACGAGCAGGTTGATGCGGCTCTCGATCATGTCCGCCACATTGTCGAAGCGTTCGACCTTGAGCGTAGGCGGCAGCGTTGGTAACAGGCCGGCGACATAGTCATCGAGCCGGCGCGCTTCCGTCAGTGCATCAGCAGAGGGTGCGCGCATGACGCGAATTTCCACCGCCGGCAGGCCGCGGCGAAACTGTACCGGCTGATCCTCGTCGAAGCCTTCGATCACGTGGCCAAGATCGTGCAGCGTGAGCAGCTCATTGCCGGTGCCGGTCTTCAACTCGATCGCGCCGACGGCCTCCGCGGTTTCGGCCAGGCCCAAACTTCGAATTTGCCGCTCTGTGGTCGCTGGCAACGTGCCCGAGGGCAAGTCAAGCGACGCGGCGCCGATACGGCTTGCCAAATCGACCGTGCTGAAGCCGAGCTGGCGCAACACGCTGGGCGCGATCTCGACGCGGATTTCCTCATCGCGCGCGCCGATCAGCTCGACCTTAGCGATGCCAGCGTCGAGCAGCTCATCTCGAATACGTTTGGCAGCGGCCTTGATCGCCGCTTCACTATAGGGGCCGGAAACGATCAAGCGCCCGACGGTCTCGTAATCGGAGACCCGGCTGATGATCGGGCGCTCAATGTCCTCGGGCAAGGTCGTGAGCCGCGCCACCACGCTGTCGACCTCGCTCAGGGCGGTTTCCATGTCGCTGCCCGGTTCGAATTCGAGCAGAACCAGACCGACGCCCTCGGCCGATTGCGAGAGCACGCGCTTGACGCCATCGACGTCACGCATTTCGGGCTCGATCACGCCGACGATGTTGGAATCGACGTCCTCGGCGCTGGCGCCCGGCCAATTGACCGAGACCGTGATCCAATCGATGCGGAAGTCAGGGAAGAACTGGGTATTGAGCCGGACCAGCGCGACCAGCCCGACCACGATGAAGATCACCATCAGGAGATTGGCGGCGACCCGGTGTCGCGCGAACAGCGCGAGCAGGCCGCCGCGGTCCCGCACGGACTGGTCCTTGGGTTCGCTCGTGTCCGACATCAGCGTGTAGACATACCCCCCACCCTAACCCTCCCCCTCAAGGGGGGAGGGGAAAGAGGAGCGCTAACGCGGCCAAGGCATCTCCTCTTACCCCCTCCCCCTCGACGGGGGAGGGAGGGGTGGGGGTGGCGACCAGCAACACGTCGGCCGAAGGATATCGCAGTCTCGTTCATCGCGCGGTCACTTTGGCGCCGGGGCCGATTTCGGCGAAGCGGCTGGTGATGACGATATCGCCCGGTATGAGCGCGCCACGCACCACGACGTCATTGCCGATGCGGGCCAGCAACTCGACCGCGCGCGGCGTGGCCCGGCCATCCTCCACGGCATAGACCGTGCGTTCGTCGTGCAGCGCCGTCTCGGGTAGTTGCACGGCATCGTCATAGGCGCGGTCGGGAAGCTTGACCTCAACGAACGCGCCGGGGCGGAGCGGGGTATCGCCGGTGACCGGCGCGAGGCGCGCGAACAGCTCGACACCGCCGGTCTTGGGATCGATGCGGCCGTCGGCGCGCGCGAGTTGCGCCTCGAAGCGCGTTTCGGACGCGCCTGAATGCCAGATTACGGTGACGGGCTTGCCGGCGAGCACCGCCCCATCAGCGATCAGGCGGCCATAGACGGCGTCGCTCAGGTGAAAGCGCGCCTCGAGCGTGCCGAGGTCGACCAAGCGGCCGAGCCGGTCGCTCAAATTCAGTTCCTTGCCGATGGTGCCCGAGGTTTCGCTCAAATAGCCGTCGAACGGCGCGACGATCTTGGTGTCCGCAAGATTGCGCTCGGCGCGCTTGACCAGAAGTTCGTTACGCTCGATCGCGGCGCGGGTTTGATCGGCGCGCGCGCGCCAGGCGCGCAGATTTTCGCGGCGCGACACGCGGGCCTCGTCGCGCTCGCTCCACTGCATGCGAACGTCGTCGATCGATTTATCGGTGCCGACGCCGCTCTCCTTTAGCTTGGTGCGCCGGCCGAGTTCGCGCTCGGTCAAGGCCAATTGCTCGTCGTCGCGCTTCAGGCCGGAGGTCTCGACCGCGATTTGGGCTTCGAGCTCGGCTAAATGAGCGCGCGCTTCGGCGAGCGCGGCCTTGGCCTCGCCGAGCGCGAGCTCATAATCGAACGGGTCGACCGCGACGAGCAGATCGCCCGCCTTGACCCGGCCGCCATCGACGAAGGCTGGGCTGGTCGTGACGATCTTGCCGGCAACCGCGGCGCGCAGCTCGGCGTCGCGCAGCGCGACAATCTCGCCAAACGCGACGATTTCGGGCCGGATCGTGCCGACCGTCGCGCTGACGGTCGAGACCAGCCAATTGCGTTCCTCCGGCCGGGCGGGCGCGAGCTCGGGCTTGGTCGCCTGCAACACGCCGGCAATGCCGACCGCTCCCACCAGGACCAGCACCGGAAGAGCGATCTTGAAAACGGTCTTGACGCGCACGGGGACGTCACCTCGCCTGTGAATCAGATCATATATGGCGTGGAAATCGAACCGATTCAATGCTCGCCAGCTTGCCTCAGCCGGTTCATGCGGCGACAATCACGCCTCAATTCCGGAAGGATAACCCGATGCCCGGCCAGCGCTATACGCCCGTTGAAATGATTGCGAAGCTCGTTTCGTTCGACACCACGAGCCGGGATTCGAATCTGCCGTTGATCGATTTCGTGGCCGATTATTTGAAGGGCCATGGCATCGCCTCGCATCGCATCCCCGATGCGACCGGCAAAAAGGCGAACCTCTACGCCACGATCGGGCCGAAGGACGTGCCGGGCATCGTGCTCTCAGGCCATACCGATGTCGTGCCGGTCGATGGTCAGCCCTGGGTGACTGACCCGTTCAAGGTGGTCGAGAAGGATGGCCGGCTCTATGGCCGGGGCACGACCGACATGAAAAGCTTTTCGGCGATCGGGCTTTCGCTCGTGCCGGAGTTTCTCAAACAGCCCTTGAAGACGCCGATCCACTTCGCGCTCTCCTATGACGAGGAGATCGGCTGCCTCGGCGCGCCGCTGATGATCGCGCAATTGGGCAAGCTTGGCGTGATGCCCAAGATCGTCATCGTGGGCGAGCCGACCGATATGACGGTGGTCAACGCGCATAAGGGTGTGCGTAGTTTTCGCACGGTGTTGACCGGGCTCGAACAGCACTCAAGCGCGGTTCATCTTGGCGTCAATACGGTGATGTATGCCGCCGAGATCATTCATTTCCTGAGCGGGCTCGCCGAGGAATGGAAGGCGACGCGGAGCCGGCCCGAAACCGGCTTCGTGCCGCCGTATACCTCGATCCATGTCGGCACGATCCAAGGCGGCACGGCGCAGAACATCATTCCGCGCCAATGCGCGTTCACCTGGGAATATCGGTTGATTCCGGGCGATGACGTGAATGAGATTCGCGGGCGCTTCGATGAGTTCGTCGCGACAAAGATTTTGCCCAAAATGCGCGCGGTGTGGCCTGAGGCGAATGTCGAGACCGAGGCGCGCTCCAAAGTGCCGCCCTTGATGCCCGAAGACGGCTCATCGGCCGAGGCGCTGTGCAAGGCGCTCGCGCGCACCAATGAGGTGGGCGTGGTGTCCTACGGCACGGAGGCCGGGCAATTTCAAGAGGCCGGTATTTCGACGGTCGTGTGTGGCCCGGGTAGCATCGCCGAAGCGCATAAGCCGAACGAGTTCATCGAGCTTGCCCAAGTGAAGAAGTGCGAGGAGTTTTTGCGCCGCCTGCTGACCGAGGTTTGCGTGGCGTAGGCCAGAGCCCGCTCCCCCGTTGGCGGGCGAAGAGATGTGGCCTGCTTCCTGTTCGAAGACATCATACTAGGTAAGCCCCGCGAATGATAACAGGTGACTCGTCAATTTTTGAAATTGCGATTGAAGATATTCCGCAAGCTCTCATGGACGAGGTTACCGGTGCGCTGCAACACTTCGCGGTTCCGCTCCTTAAAGCCCCACCATCCGGCGAACGTTGGGAATCTTTTCCAATTGGGGGAACTGGAACTCTCGTGCACATTGATGGAACCCACTTCATCCTCACGGCCTCGCATGTCTGGCGAGAGATAAAAAAATCTAGCGATGTCTTTTTGTTGCTGAAGAACACTCCCTCGCGCTACGTGATTTCAACCAATTCGCTCTCCGCACAAGAGTTGGCTCGGACGGGGCCGGAGGCGTGGGGTCCCGATCTCGCGCTTGTGAAAATTCCTCACATGCATGTTTCGACGATAGCCGCGAGCAAATCTTTTTTAAATTTGTCCGGACATAGAGCCGAATTCGCGGCAAAACCGTGTCCTGTCGAAAAGGGCTTTTGGGTTGTGTTTGGCCTCGTTCATGAGTTTAGTCATCTAGAAGTCGATGAAAGTGCCAAGACAATTACAGCTCAATCTGTCGGGCGCGGGCTCTTTTCTGTCATTGATGAAACGCATGAACGTGAGGGGTGTGATTTTCTTGACATCAGTGTGAATACAAAATTAGACGGTGTGCCGCGCAGCTTCGGAGGCGTAAGCGGAGGTGGTCTGTGGCGCATCGATCTACAGAAAAGCCGATCAACCGGAGCAATTACCTGGGACGGAAAACGACATTTCCGAGGTGTGGCCTTTTGGCAGTCAGATGAGGAAAACGGGCACAAGGTCGTTCGCTGTCATGGCCCGCGAAGCATCTTTGATAAGGCATGGCAAGCTTGGGGGCTTGGTGCT
>CAMDNF010000118.1:0-7095 GCA_945902735.1 Rhizobium sp. Q54
GCTCGCCGTGCCACCCTGCGCCAGTACGATCTCCGCCTCGCGCAGCTTGCCAATAACTTCTTCAGGCCCGTGCTTCTTGCCCATGTTCAGTCTCCTTCAGGGTCCAGTCTAAATTAACTTTTGGACCACTCTGAAGGGGGCAGATCAGATTTCGTCCGGTTGCGACGCGGCCGTCATGGCGAACCCCTCGAAGTGGATTGGTCGGGTGCTGCTCTTATCAAGCAGCCACCAAGCCGGCAAGCGCGGGCTTCCGAGGCCCACGGGATGCGCGGTTTCGAACTTTGTGAACGCCGGGTTAGACTCAGCGGGCGGCACGATCAGCACCGATTAAAGGAATCCGACACCGCCATGTCAGTGCCCTATGCCCCCGGCGACTGGGTTCGGCTTATAGGGACCCCAGAATGGGGCGTCGGCCAGGTCCAATCCGTGATTGGCGATCGCATTACCGTGAATTTCGAACATGCCGGCAAGCAATTGGTGAATGCGGCGGTGGCCGCCTTAGCGCGCGCCGCGGCGCCGACCGCCGACGAAGCCACCTAGGCCCGCTAAACGGAACCGCCCTTCATGGTCCTCAAGCAATTGGCCTATTTGATTGCCCTCGCGCGCGAACGCCATTTCGGCCGAGCGGCGGCGAGCTGCAAGGTCTCGCAACCGACCCTTTCGACCGCGATCCGCGACCTCGAAGACGAACTCGGCGTGCCCATCGTGCTGCGCGGTCGACGCTTCGAAGGCTTCACACCCGAGGGCGAGCGCGTGCTCGGTTGGGCCGAACGCATTTTGGCCGACCGCGATGCGCTGGTGCAGGACCTCAGCGATATGCGTGGCAATTTGCACGGCCACCTCCGCATCAGCGTGGTGCCAACCGCTTTACCTGTCGTCGCGCGTTTGACCGCGCCGTTCAGCGCGCGCCATCCGCGCGTCACTGTTTCGGCCACTGTCGCGAGCTCGGTCAATATTCAACGCGGGCTCGATAATTTCGAGCTCGACCTCGGCATCACCTATCTCGACAACGAGCCTATTCTCCGTGTGCGCACGTTTCCGCTCTATCGCGAACGCTATTGCCTGCTCGTCCATGACAACGCACCGCTCGGTGAGCGCGCGACCATCTCCTGGCACGACGCCGCCAAACAAAATCTCTGTTTGCTCACGCCCGATATGCAAAACCGCCGCATCATCGATGCCGCGTTCCGCGCCGCGGGCGCGCTGCCTGAGGCCCATGTCGAAACCAATTCGATCACCGGGCTCATCCTTCACGTCCAAACCGGCCAATGGGCGAGCGTGGTGCCGCGCCACTTTCTGGTTTCACCCGGCCTGCCCAAAGGCGTGCGCGCGCTCGACCTGGTCGAACCCGCGCTTAGTCACCTGGTCGGCGTCGTGGTGGCCGATCGCGACCCCCTCGCCCCCACCGCCAAGGCCATGCTCGAAATCGTCAAGGCGCTCTCGACGCGGGATCTGTTCGAGCAAGGCAAATCCCTGGCTTGACCGGTCTCTAACCCGTTTTCAGTTTGGTTGTACGCACTTCACATTTTTCGTCATACCCGCGAAAGCGGGTATCCATCGCGACGTGATCTCATGCCGCTCGGTCATGGATTCCGGCTCGCAAGAGCCTGCCCCCGACTGGATCGGGGGCTCGCGTCCGAAAGCTTTGGCTTTCGGGCTCGCCTAGCGGCCGGAATGACGACGATAGTTGGACTGATTCAACCAACTTTGAAAACGCTCTAATCAACGCCGGCTTTAATCAACCGCGCCGCCTCGGTCAAATCGTCCGGGCTGTTGACGTTGAAAAACGGATCGATGGGCTCAGCCGAAAATTCGACGATGGCCACCTTATAGCGCGCGGTCCAGCCATCGACCTTGCGCACACCTTCATCAACCAGCGCGCGGCGCAGATCACCGGCCAAGGCGAGTGACCAAAGCGCGATCACAGGATGGGTTCGCCCGTTCGAGGCCGCGCAGGCGATCGGCGCATCCTCACGCACCGCAGCTTCACGTAAGCGCGCCACGAGATCGCGCGGCACGAACGGCACATCGGTCGCAACGCTCAGAAGCCATGTTGCCTTTGCCTTATGGGCCCTCGCCCACGCCATGGCGGAGAGCACGCCCGCGAGCGGCCCAGCAAAACCATCAATTTCATCGGGCTCGACTGTCAAACCAAACGCCGCGAAGCGCGCCGGATCGCCATTGGCGTTGATGATCAACGCAGCGACCTGCGGCCCCACGCGCTCGATGAGGCGGCTCAGCATGGGCCGCCCGGCGAGCGACGCCAGGGCCTTGTCGCCACCACCCATGCGTCGGCTCAGGCCACCAGCTAGGAGGACGCCAACAATATCAGTCCGCATCCAACGCCTCGGCCGGCATGAGTGTCATTGATGGCCCACCAATCAAGCCATCGATGTAAGACTCGAAGCGCGCCTCGCCTGTCGCGCTGAACCAGGCATCGCCATCCTCATCGCGCAAAGGCTGCGCGAATGAGAGAAGGCGCGTCAAAGGCTGGTCGATCCGCGACAGCAGGTTCGTGCTCTGCTCGGCATAGGCAATCACCCGGCCGTTTGCATAAACTTTGAGGCGCAAATAACCCGCGGGAACGGCCAGCGCATCGAGCCCGTCAAGATCGACGGGAAAACACCCGGCACCCACCGGACCACGCCAATGGAGAAGGAGAGAGTGCATGACGCAGAATAGCAAGAAGCCCCTTCCCCACGCATAGGGAAAGGCGCAAACGCGTGCGTTTGCGGGGATAGCGGCGGACCCCAAGCGGGCTCCGCCCGCTCAGTTACGGCCCACCCTCCCAAAGCCTCCCTCCCGCACAGGCGGGAGGGAGGGTTCTTCATTGTGCCGTCTCAGGCTTTGTCAATCAGGCTGGGCCACCCTGACTTCGCCTTGTTGATCGCCTCGATCATGCGATCCTCGCCCTTTTTCTTGATGAACTTTTGCCATTCCTTGGCGGCCTTTTGCATCGCTTCCTTGACGGTCGTCGTGCCGGCCATGGCGGCCGAAATGTTCTCGTCGAGAATGTTATGCAGGCCGAACGCGCCGGGTATCGCCAAGGTCGGCACCGAGCGCTTGATCGTCTCGGCAATCACCGGCACGTGATAGGGCTTGTAGGTTTCGAGCACCAACGGATCCTCGAAATTCGCCGTCTGGAACGGATCGAAGAAGCCGCCCGGGTTCGCCGTCAACCAGGTGAACACGCGGGTTGAGCCGGTCCATTGCAGGAAGAGATAAGCCGCTTCCTTGAATTTGCTCTGGCTCGAGACGCTGCCATTATTGCCGAGATAGAGCGTCGAGCGGCGCACCAGATCATTGCCGAATTGGTCGCCCGGCGGCAGGAAGGAGTTAAGCTTGCCGACGATGGCACTCGCCGGCTTGCCCTTGTCATCCAGGCGGTCATTGAATTTCGGCAGATTGGTGAAGGTCGACATCATCACCGATTTGCCGCCCGCCATCGCGCCATAATATTCCGACCAACTCCAGGCGAGCCCATCCTTGGTCGACCATTTCAGGCTGTCGATATGCTCCTGGGTCGCCTTGATGCCGATTTCGGAATCGATCAACGGCTTGCCGCCATCATCGAACAAATAGAAATTGGGCGCGGCCTTGCTGACATAACGGTTGTACCAATTCGACACGCCCCAGAACGGGCTCATCATATTGCCATTGCCGTAGAAGCCCTTGCCGGTGAAGAACGCGGCGATCTCGTCGAGCTCTTTCCACGTGCGCGGATGGCCGAGTTGCCAGCCATATTTGTCGCCGAATTCCTTGATGTTCTGCGCGTCTTCGAACAGGTCCTTGCGATACACCCAGGTTTGGAAATCGCCGTCGAGCGAAACCGTCATCACCTTGCCGGCATATTTGTAGAGCAGGTCATAGATTTCCGGCGTCGGCGTGCCGCGCTTGGGATCGTTGAAATCCGGCTGATATTTCGCGACGAACGCATCGAGCGGCTCAAGGCCATTGGCCTCGGCGAGATCGCCCGTGTTGTTATAGGCATGGGTATAAACGTCGAACGCGCCTGATTGCGTGGTGACGTCCTGCAACACCTTCTTGAACTGTTCTTCGGGCGATACGCCGGTGAAGACGAGCTCGATGCCGGTCTCGCGCTCCCACACCTCTTTGATGGTCGGCGCATTGGCCGGATAGGGGCGCGTATAGTGGCCGATCGCGCCATCGGTCATCAGGATCTGAAGCTTATCGGGCGCCTTGCCCTCGGCCTTCAGCTTCTTGATGCCCTCGATCGCGCGGCCTTCCGACAAATCCGCGTTGTATTGATAGCGCTCGGCTCCGGGGAACCCGGTTGGGCCGCCCGTCATGCCGGCCGCATAATCCGCCGCGAACGCGCCGTTCGGTTTGCCAAAACGCAGCCCGATCCCGGCCGCCGCCGTGAACGCCGCCACCGCCGTGCCCGCCTTTAGCACGCCCCGGCGGGATAGACCCTCAGTCCTCGATGTCGCCATGCTCGATGCCTCCCTCTATGTCAACGAGGGGCCACCTTCCCAGACAAACAGGCGGACTCGTGCGTTGCTGGCCAATTGGCAGCCATAACCTAGCACGTCGAGCCCGGAGCAAAAGCCGATAAGAGGTCGCCAAACCGACAAATGGGTGAGGATTTCCCGCCGCCCGTACCTATATAATCGATAGGATTTGCCACCTTCAGGACGCGTGATCAGAGCCATGCTCGTCGACCCCTTCCACCGCCCGATCAGCTATTTGAGGGTCTCGGTCACCGACCGTTGTGACTTTCGCTGCGTCTATTGCATGGCGGAGCACATGACGTTTTTGCCCAAGGCCGAGCTCCTGACGCTGGAAGAACTCGACCGGCTGTGCAGCGCCTTCGTCGCTCAGGGCGTGAAAAAATTGCGGATCACCGGCGGCGAGCCCTTGGTCCGGCGCGATATCATGACGCTGTTCCACGCGCTCGGCCGCCATCTGCGCACGGGCGCGCTCGATGAATTGACGCTCACCACCAATGGCAGCCAGCTCGCCCGCTATGCGGAAGAGTTGAAAGCCGCCGGCGTGCGCCGCATCAATGTTTCGCTCGACACGCTCGATCCCGTGAAATTCGCCACCATCACGCGCTGGGGCAAGCTCGACAAAGTGCTCGAGGGCATTCACGCGGCTAAGTCGGTCGGGCTCAAAGTTAAAATCAATACCGTCGCGCTCAAGGGCGTGAACGAGGACGAGATCGTCGATATTCTGCGTTGGTGCGGCGAACTCGGTCATGATTTGACCTTGATCGAAACCATGCCGCTCGGCGAAATCGATCAAGACCGCACCGAACAATATTTGCCGCTGTCGCTGGTGCGTGCCGATCTGGCTCGGCGCTTCACGCTTGAGGAGAGCGACCACAAAACCGGCGGCCCCGCCCGCTATGTGACGGTGAAGGAAACCGGCCAAAGGCTCGGCTTCATCACGCCGCTCACGCATAATTTTTGCGAATCGTGCAACCGCGTGCGCTTGACCTGCACGGGCACGCTCTTTATGTGCCTCGGCCAAGAGGACGCCGCCGATTTGCGCGCGCCGCTCCGTGCCGATTCGAGCGATGCGACGCTTCTCGACGCAATCAAGGAGGCCATCGCGCGCAAGCCGAAGGGCCATGATTTCGTCATCGACCGCCGGCACAACCGCCCGGCGGTTGGCCGTCATATGAGCGTAACCGGCGGCTGAGCCAGCCGCGCGGTGGTGGTTCGATTTGAAATCATGCTTCGACAAGCTCAGCATGAGGTCCTTAGTTTAGGCCTCATCCTGAGCCTGTCGACCTGCCTGCGCGAAGCCCCCGCCTTCGCCCGCCCGGCTTCGGCGGGCAGGAAAGCGGCTTCGCTACGGCGAAGGCCGGAGGATGAGGGCGCCAAGCCGGCCCATGGCCAGCCGCTTAGCCCCCTATCGACCGGCGCGATCCCTCGGTTATAGTCGGTCAGCCGTTGCCCCATGCGACATCCATGACAAACCGCCGCAAAAAGATCGCGATCGTCGCCTCAAGCGCGCCCGAGGCGCAGGCCGCGCTGCGGGCGTTGAAACGCCGTTACAAGCCGGTGGCGGTCGAAAAGGCTGATGTCATCGTGGCCGTGGGCGGCGATGGCTTCATGCTCGAAACCCAGCACCGCTACATGGACCTCGGCACGCCGATCTATGGCCTCAATCGCGGCTCGGTCGGCTTTCTGATGAACGAATATCACGCGAGTGGGCTCTTGGAACGCGTCGCGAAGGCGCGCCTCACGCCGCTTCGCCCCTTGCGTATGATCGCGACCACGGCCCATGGCGAGGAGCACAGCGCGATCGCGATCAACGAGGTTTCGTTGCTGCGCGAAACCCGCCAGGCGGCGAAGATCGAAATCAGCGTCGACGATGTGGTTCGCCTGCGCGAACTCATTTGCGATGGCGTGCTGGTCGCGACGCCTGCGGGCAGTTCGGCCTATAATCTCTCGGCCCACGGCCCGATCATCCCGCTCGGCGCCAACCTCTTGGCCTTGACGCCGATCGTCGCGTTTCGACCGCGGCGGTGGCGTGGTGCGTTGCTGCCGGCGAGTGCCCGCGTGCGCTTCCGTATCATCGAGGCCGAAAAACGTGGCGTCAGCGCGGTGGCCGATTACACCGAAATCCGCGATGTGGTGCAGGTCGACGTCGCCGTCGACAACACCGTCGAAATCAATCTTCTGTTCGATCCCGAGCACAATCTCGAAGATCGGATTTTGAGCGAGCAATTTGTCGTCTGACCGCGCAACCATCGGCGCCGGACAGGTTTATGAACGGCCCGCTCTGGATCGCTTTGCCGCTACCGAATCCGGCATTCCCTTTGTGGTCGTGCGCGATAGTGGGCGGCCTGGGCCGCATGTCGTGATCAGTGCCCTGGTCCATGGCAATGAGCTTTGCGGCGCGGCGGCCCTCTGCCGCTTGATCGATGCCGGCCTTGTGCCGACGCGCGGGCGACTGAGTATGGCCTTCGCCAATGTAGTCGCCTATCAAACCTTCGAGCCCGCCCGCCCCTTCGCCGCGCGCTATCTCGACGAAGATTTCAACCGGCTTTGGAGCGAGCAAATCCTGGCCCTGCCCGATCGCTCGCGCGAACACGCGCGCGCCAAGGCGCTGAGCCCGCTCTTT
>CAMDNF010000119.1:0-7039 GCA_945902735.1 Rhizobium sp. Q54
CTGATCGCATCGGCGATGGCGCCGCGTGATCCCATGAGCGATACCGATTTTGGTCCTGTCGTCACCACCGAATGGCTCGCGCGCGAGCGTGGCGCAACCGATCTTCGCCTGCTCGACGGCTCCTGGTATTTGCCATTTGAGAAACGCGATCCGAAAGCGGAGCATCTCGCGTCACATATTCCGGGCGCCGCTTTCTTCGATATCGACGCGGTCGCCGACAAGAATACCAAATTACCGCACATGCTGCCGAGCGCTCCCACCTTCGCCGCATCGGTCGGCGCGCTCGGCATCGGCAATGATGATCGTGTCGTGGTCTATGACGGCGCCGGCCAACTCGGCGCCGCGCGCGTGTGGTGGACCTTCCGCGTCTTCGGCCATCAGCGCGTCGCGGTGCTCGATGGTGGCTTGCCTAAATGGCGTGCCGAGGGCCGCCCCGTAACGTCGGGCGCCGTGACGCCGAAGCCCGCCCGCTATGTCGCGGGACGCGCCGATGCGCGCTTGATCCGCGCGTTCGATGACATGAAGGGCAATTTATCTCGCAAAGTTGAGCAAGTGCTCGATGTGCGCTCGCCCGGTCGCTTCAACGCGACCGAGCCCGAACCGAGGCCGGGCCTGAAGGGCGGCCACATACCGGGTAGCGTAAATTTGCCGCTGCCCAATTTGCTCGACCCGACCAACAAGACCTTTCTGCCCAAGGCGCAATTGCGTGCCGTGTTCGAGGCGGTTGGGCTCGACCGCAGCCGCCCCGTTGTGACGAGTTGCGGCTCTGGCATTGCGGCGTGCGTGGCCGCCATCGCACTCGATCTTGCGGGCTTTGAGCGCGTTGCGGTTTATGACGGCTCGTGGTCGGAGTGGGGCGGTCGGCCGGATGCACCGATCGAGACCTAAATCAAAAGTGATTCAAACCGCGCCGCGTGCCGCCATTTCATCGAGCCGCGCGACGCGCATGAAAAGCTTGTGGCTGCGCGTGAGCAAGGATTGAAGCCGCGTCGGCAAGCGCTCGATCGTCTCGGGTTCTTCGACCAGACAAACCTTATGCCCACCGAGCCGATTGGCCTCTTCCTGCGCCTCCTCGGGCGGAATCTCACCCTCATGAACGGCGCGCTGAATGAGGAGCCAGGCCATGATGTGGGTCAGGCGCGAGGTCATGCGCAGCGTTTCGCAATCGCAGAGCAATTGATCGTCCAGGCTCACCGCCTCGCGGTCGGTGGAAAGACGGTTGGCCACATAATCCCGCGCCTCGACGACGAGGGCGAGCGCTTCATCGAACGTGCGGCCGAAAAAGGCCGTATTGGCAAGCTCGCGGGGCACGCCGCCTCCCCCTCATTATGCCGGCCTATAGGCCGGCCTGCCGGGCCCTGGCATCCTCACAAAGCGCCATTAAGAAACTCTTTTTTGTCGCCGCGATACAACGGGGAAACTCGAGCAAAAGGCGCTGTCCGGGCTCAGGACGCTATGTACCGACGCGCGGGCGCTCTGCCAATATGACGCGAATGGCCTGTATCGGGAAATTGTCATGATCCGCCTCAATTATTGGATCCGTTCTGTGGTCGTGCTGTTGGCTATGGCGCTCGGCGCCGGGTCCACCGCTGCGGCGGATCTCAGTGTTTCGGCGCTGGTCGGCGCGGTCCGCACCACCATCACGCACAAAGATGACACACTGCTCGATATCGCGCGGGCGAGTGGGCTCGGCTATACCGAGATGGTGGTGGCCAATCCTAGCGTCGATCCATGGCTGCCGGGCGAGGGCACCGAGATTGTTCTTCCCACCGGCCACCTGCTGCCCGAGGGCGCGCGCGCGGGCATTTTGATCAATCTCGGCGATCACCGGCTTTATTATTTTCAGGGTGAAGGCAAGGAAGTGCTGAGCTACCCGATCGGCGTTGGGCGCGAAGGCTGGGGCACGCCGCTTGGTCGCACCACGATCGTCCGCAAACAAAAAAATCCGACCTGGTTTCCCCCGCCCGCCGTGCAAGCCGAGCAGCCTGATCTACCCAAGGCCGTACCGCCAGGGCCTGACAATCCGCTCGGCGGCCATGCCTTGTATCTCGGGTTTCAAAGTTATCTTCTGCACGGCACAAACCGCCCCTGGGGTGTCGGACGGCGGGTCAGCCATGGCTGCATCCGGCTCTATCCAGAAGATATTGCCGATCTGTTCGAACGCATCGCAATCGGCACGCCGGTTGCGATTGTCGATCAACGGATCAAATTGGCCTGGATCAACGGCACGCTTTTTTTGGAAGCCCATCCCGAGACCGTGCAAATCGCGCAGATTGAGGAGAGCGGCACTTTCGATCGCGCGCCGGTCAACGAGGTCGATGCGGCGTTTATGGATTATTTGCGCAATCAGGCCGGCCAAGCGTTCGACCGGCTGGATTGGGACGTCATCAGGACCGAGATCGGCGCTCGCAGCGGCATCCCAACGCCAATAACGCCGCAATAGAGAGTCAGACTTAACGGGACTTTGGGCGGATCGGCCAGCCGAACCGCCCATCACGGTCCGCGCGCTATTTATTCATCGACTTTTGGAACATCCGGTCGGCCTTATCCGACGCGGCTTCCGCGGCGGCGGCCGCGCGATTGGCGGCGTCCGCGGCGGCCTTCGCCTGGGCGCTCGCTTCCATCGCCATTTGCTTGGCTTCAGCGGCTTGTTGGGCGGCGCTATCGATCTTGGCGGTATCGGCGGCGGGCTGTGTGCAGCCAATAGCAACCGCGACCGGCAGAGCGAGGATCAGGGAGCGGGTGATGAAACGCTTGGTTATCATAGGGGATCTCCCAGGTGGCAGGACGGAACGGGCCACCATGATGGCCTTCGGCCGTTTCTGTCGAGCCGCTATAAACGCATAATTTACTTGTGAAAATGTCAGTAATACCAAAGAAAAAACGCCGCCGGTATTACCGGCGGCGTTAAGTTTCAGGGAGACGGAACAATCAGGGAGGACAATGCACGATAGATCGGGGTATCGATTTATCGGCAAGACAAACCCTATGGTGAAATTACTAACAAATGGTTAACGCCATTCTGGGTGCTGAAAATCAGCTGATTCTCGCGCCGCATCGCGGTTGCTCAGCGTCGCTCGACCGTGTGCCAGGCTGATCGGCCCGATTGACCGGCGTTCCTGACAGCCTATAGGTTTGCGCCGCGCAAACGCCGGTTGCGATGCGCGGGCATCAGGGAAAGAGGAATCAGATCAGATGGTTGCACGCTGCACGGAAATCTGGCGCTACCCGGTCAAAGGCTTGGCGGGCGAGCGGCTGGTGCGGGTCGCGATCACACCGGGCCAAACCCTGCCGCTCGACCGTCGATTCGCGCTCGCGCATGGCGATTCAGGCATTGAGGCGCGCGCGCCCCGTTGGGAGCTCAAGACCAGTTTTCATATGCTGATGCACGGGGGCGATGAAGGCTTGGCGGCGCTCACCCCCAGCGTTGACGATCGCTCAGGCCTGCTCACCATCCACCATCAGGGCAAGCCGATAGTCAGCGCGAAGCCTGACGAGCCGTCAGGCCAGGCCGAGCTGAATGATTTCTTCGCGCGCTATCTCGGCGCACCCAAAACCGGCGCGCCGCGCTTCATGGCCGGTAACGGTATTTATTTCGGCAATATCGAAGATCGCGTGATCTCGCTGATCAACCAGGCGAGCGTCGCCGATTTCGAGCGCACGATCATCGGCGGCCCGGTCGACGCGCGCCGCTTCCGTTCGAATTTCTATATCGATGGCATCGCGCCTTGGGCGGAGCGCCACTGGGTGGGCCAGACGGTGCGGCTCGGCGGCGTGCGCTTCGAAGTGGTCGACGAGACGATCCGGTGCGGCGCGACAATCGTCGACCCGGCCAGCGGCGCGCGCAATCTCAACGTGCCGAAATTGCTGCAAGAGCATTACGGCCACATGTTCTGCGGCGTTTATTTGAAGGCGCTTGAAAGCGGCACGGTCAGCGAAGGGGCGGACATTACTGTTTCGGCGAGCTAACGCTTGAAAATCGAATCGGCCGCCGCGCGTTGTTTGCTCCGTGACTCGACGGTTTGTTTGACGCGCCCGAGTTCGGTTTGAAGCGCTTTCGCATAGGCCTCAAGCGCGTCGAGCGACATGTGCTCAAGCGATTTCGGGGGCCATTCTTGAAGCCGTTGCTTGGGCTCTTCTTCGTCCATGGTGCCTCCCACGCGCGGTCTGCTAAACACTATCGCCGAAGCTGATCGGAGAGAACCCCGCCATGGCCGCCTTGCCGCGCGAAATGACCGCGATCGAAATCACCCAACCCGGCGGGCCCGAGGTCTTGCGCCCGGCCAAGCGCCCCGTGCCAGAGCCAGGCCTCGGCGAAGTCTTGATCAAGGTCGAGGCGGCGGGCGTCAATCGGCCCGATGCCATGCAGCGCAAGGGCGGCTACCCGCCGCCGCCCGGCGCGAGCGATTTGCCGGGGCTTGAAATTGCTGGGCGGGTGGTCGGCCTTGGCCCGGGCGCTAACCGTTATCGCCTTGGCGATGCGGTGACCGCGCTGACCTCGGGCGGTGGTTACGCCGAATACTGTGTGGCGCCGGAAGGGCAGTGCCTGCCCGTGCCGGCCGGTCTTTCGATGGTCGAGGCCGCCGGCCTGCCCGAAACCTGCTTCACGGTGTGGACCAACGTGTTCGAGCGGGCGCGCCTCAAAGCCGGGGAGCGGCTTTTGGTTCATGGGGGCACGAGCGGTATCGGCACCACCGCCATTCAGCTCGGCCGGGCCTTCGGCGCGCGCGTGTTCGCGACCGCCGGGTCGGCGGAAAAATGTGCGGCTTGCGTCAAGCTCGGCGCCGAACACGCGATCAATTACCGCACCGAAGTCTTTGAGGAGGCGGTGCTTGGCCTAACCGGAGGCGAGGGGGTGGATGTCGTTCTCGATATCGTCGGCGGCAGCTACATCGCCCGCGATTTCAAGGCCTTACGGGCAGAGGGGCGGCTCGTTTGCATCGCCTTGCAGGAAAGCCCAAAGGCCGAGATCAATCTTTTGCCGGTGCTTCTGAAGCGCTTGACCTTGGTGGGCTCGACGCTCCGGCCGCAGAGCGCCGAGGCCAAGGCACGGATTGGGGCGGCCCTTGAGCGTGAGGTTTGGCCCCTGATTGCGGCGGGCCAGGCGCGCCCGGTTATTGATTCGACGTTTCGGCTGGAGGAGGCCGCCAAGGCCCACACAAGGCTCGAATCGAACCAGCATATCGGCAAGATTATTTTGACGGTTTGAGCTTGGCCACGGCCCCTCGCCCAGGGCCTGCCCCGATCGAAGGCGCTTTACCCAGGGGCGGTTCGGGCTATAGTTTGCCCCATCACAACATCGTCGGCTGGACGGTGTTGGGTACCAATAGGTGCCCATGGTCCCGCCGTCGTGTCCAAACGCCCAAGAGGGACCGTATGAACCAGCCCCTGATGCCCAAGGCGACCGCCGTCTGGTTGGTCGAAAGCACCACCCTGAGCTTCGAGCAGATCGCCGAGTTTTGCGGCTTGCATCCGCTTGAAGTGCAGGGCATCGCGGATGGCGAGGTCGCGGTTGGCATTCGCGGCTTCGATCCGGTCTCGGCCGGCCAATTGACAATGGACGAAATCGAACGTTGCCAGGCCGACCCAAGCGCGCGGCTCAAATCCGCCAGCGGTATCGCCAAGGGTCCAGCCAAGCCGCAGCGCGGGCGCTACACCCCGGTCAGCAAGCGGCATGAGCGGCCAAACGCGATCGCGTGGCTCTTGCGCAATTATCCGATTCTGAGCGATTCGCAGGTCGGCCGCCTCTTGGGTACGACGCCGGCGACGATCGCGCAGGTGCGAGGGCGCACGCATTGGAACGCCCAAAACATCTCGCCGCAGGACCCGATTCTGCTCGGCCTTTGCAGCGAGGCCGAGTTGCTTGAGCAGATCAACATCACGAAGCGTCGTGCCGCGCGCGCGGCCGAGCGCGCCGAGAAGGCAAGTCGCGCCAAGAAGGCGGCCGCAATGGCCGCGGCGATGCCACCCGATAGTGTCGGACCGAGCTCGGGAAATCCCGAGGGCGGATCCGCCGGAAATTAGTCGCGCCGGCTTGGCTGGATCACGCTCTAAATGCGCGCGGTGCGTTGGCGAACTTCGGCCACCGAACCGGTGATTTCCTTCGACAGGCCGGCGATCTTTTGGTCGGGCTTGAGCGCCGAATAGATCGCTTTGCCGAGATTTTCCATGAGAGAAACCTCGGTCTTGGTCGGGCTGAGATAGTTCTTCCGAATATCGGTCAGCACCTTCAAGAGGCTGTTGCATAGCTCGGCGACATGCGCTTCCGGCGTATGGGCGAGGCGCGTCTCAATTTCCTTGGTGTTTTCGATCAGGAGATTGAGATGGATGCGCACGGATTCATCCTGCGGTTCGCGCGCATAGTGGAGCGCGACCTGTTCGGTCACCGAAGAGATCAACTGGGCGCCATGGATCAGTTTCTGGGTGTTGACCGAGGCTGAAGCCTTGGCGATTTTGGCGCGCGCATGCGATTCGTCGAATTTGCCAAGCGCTTTGTCGCGCAACGTATTGGGCACTTCGATGAGTGGCAGATTGACTTCCGCGCGCGGCACCAGGCGCCGGTCAGGGCCGATATAAGCGGAGGTAACGGCGAACGACTTTCAAAAATGAATCAACGCGGTGATTCGATCGATCATCGCAAGCGCGCTAAACGGTTTCGACAAAATATTGTCGACCCCATCATTGATCGCGCGCCTCACCGCCGAGGTCCGGGCGCCGTTCATCGTGGTGACCAAAACTTGGAACGGGTTATTGCCGACCGCGCCGTAGCGAATACCCCGGCCTAATGATTGCGTGTCTGGCGCGAGGGGAACATCCTCAAAGATCACGATATCGAACATCGTCTCTTTGAGGAGCGCTTCAGCCGCAACGACCGTCGACACCATGGTGATATTCTTGATCCCGCGCTGCTTCAGGCCATCGCGCAGCGCCGTGCGAACCTCGGCGTTTTGCTAGAGCATATTCCGATCAAGTTCGACCGGTTGCGTTGCGTTTTGGCGAGGCGATCCGCTAGGCGCGACGCGAAAAGCGATGCCGGGCC
>CAMDNF010000120.1:0-7039 GCA_945902735.1 Rhizobium sp. Q54
AGTCTCGGCTACCGACCGCCGGCTCCGGAAACCGCGACGCCGCCATTGCCGCCTTCCGGTTCCGCTTCGCTCCACCTCCAGCCGGCAATGGCGAAGGAAGGCGTCATGCACTAACATTCTTCTCGGACCACTCAGTGGGGGCCGATCAGGCGACCCTAGAACCAAGGGAGGCTTCACATGACGGCCCAAGAGGAATTCAAGACGCTGGTCGATAATTACTATGACGGGATGTACCATGGCGACCCGCTGCTGATTCGTAAGGCGTTCCACCCTCAGGCGCGCCTCGAAGGCATCATGGCGGGGCAGTTCTTCGCCGGCATGACGATGGAAAGCTTTTGCAAGTTCGTCACGTTGATGCCCAAGCCGGCCGACACCAAGGATAAAAGAGACTGCCGCTTTGATGTGCTCGATCAGACTGGTGATCAAGCTGTGCTGAAGGTGACCGACTATATTTTCGGCGTTTGGTTCACCGATTATCTGAGCCTGCTCAAAACCAAAGACGGCTGGCGCGTCGTCAACAAGACCTATTATTCCGACAAATTGCCCGAGGCGCCCGAGGCCGCGAAGCAATTGCTCACCATGTAGGAAGACGGAAAACGTCGCTACCTGTTGTTCGTCATGGCCGGGCCCCGCGACCCACGGCTGTCCGGTTAAGATAAAAGTGATGAGCGCAAAGCATGCTGTGATCCGGCCTTTCGTGGCAAAAGGCAGAGCGGGAGGCTCGAAGTTGATCGCGTCGACGCGGCCCTCCCCAATTCGTCATGGCCGGGCTTGACCCGGCCATCCAGGGACTGCGACACCGCTGTTTCGTTAGGAAGACTGGATGCGCGGGTCAAGCCCGCGCATGACGCTAAAGGGGATGTTACGTTCAGGCGAGCTAAACCGGATAGCGGTGGCTCGAGCCCGGCCATGACGGCGAAAAATATACGCCGGCGCCCCTACAAAATCTCATACACCGTATAGCGCGGGCCGGCGGCGAGGCGCTCGCCGAGCCCGATTGCGACGACATTGTTGAGCCAGGCGTATTTGTCGGACGGTGTTTCAAATAGCGGGTTGATGCGGAAATAATAGAGGCTGGGGTCGACCGCCTCGCCTCTATTGAGCCGCGCCAGCACCTCGGGCGGGCCCTGCCTATAGCCGCGATAGGTCATCAAGATCGTGGCGCCATCATCGGTTTTCAAGGTGAGGCGCACATCGAGCGCGAGCGAGCCATCGCCCCGGATCAAGACCCAATCGCCGCCGCCGGGCAACAGCGTGCCGCGAAGTTTCTCGCCCTCGAAATCGCCGCCCTTGATGATGACAATGCGGCGATGGCCGAAGGGTGTCGGCCCGTCCAACTGCGGCGGCTCCAACAGCACGGTCATGGTGAATAAATGACGCGAGCGAAGCTCTAACATGCTCATCTCCCCGTGAAGCGCGCCGGACGTTTTTCGATGAAGGCGGCCATGCCCTCTTTCTGGTCGGCGGCAGCGAAACACAAGGCAAACGCCTTGGCCTCGGCGGCAAGCGCCGATTCAAGATCGGCGTTCGCGGTGATATCGAGTACGCTTTTGATTTGCATCAGCGCGATCGGGCTCAAGGCTGCCAGCGCCTCGGCTTTTTTGAGCGCGAAATCATCGAGCGCGGCGTGCGATGTGAGTTCAGTCACGATGCCGAGCTGAAAGGCGCGCTCGGCCGAGATCATGTCGCCGGTCAGGCACAGGGCTCGCGCGATCGCGGGGCCCACAATACGCGACAGCCGCGCCGTGCCCCCGCCGCCGGGCAATACGCCGAGCTTGATTTCAGGTAGACCAAAGCGCGCATTGTCGGCCGCTATTCGAATGTCGCAAACCAGCGCGAGCTCGAACCCGCCGCCGAGCGCGAAGCCATTGATCGCCGCGATCACCGGCTTTGGGCAGCGCGCGATGGCGTCGTGCACGATTTTGGCCGAGCGCGACAAAGCCTCGGCCTCGCGCGGGCCGATGTTCGCCATCTCCTTGATGTCGGCGCCGGCAACGAAGGCCTTCTCGCCCGCGCCGGTCAAGATCACGGCCCGCACGCCCTCATCGCCCGTGATGCGTTCGAACGCGCTTTTCAAGGCGCTGAGCACCTGGGCGTTCAGCGCGTTCAGCGCCTCAGGCCGGTTGATGGTCAGCCGCTCGACCGCGCCGATGCGTTCGGCGATCAAGATCTCGGCCATCGCCTATGCCTTCTTTTCGTATTTGTACCAACCGCGGCCATATTTGCGGCCGTTATAGCCGGCCTTGACCATTTGTTTCATCAGGGGCCGTGGCAGAAAGCGATCGCCATAGGCCTTATGAAGGATCTCCTGCACATCGAGCGTGAGATTATTGGTCACGCCATCCATCAGACGGAACGGCCCGACCGGCAGGCCCATGCCGAGCCGGCAGGCGGTGTCGATGTCCTCGGGCGTCGCGACACCCTCCTCAACCAACCGGATCGCCTCGATCCAAAAAATATGAATCAGTCGGTTGACCGCGAAGCCAACCACATCCTTGATGCGCACCGGTGTTTTGCCAGCCTCGGTGCAGAGCGCGAAGGCGTCGTTGACGGCATCCTCGTTGGTGTCGAGCCCGGGGATGACCTCGACCAAGGCCATGCGCGAGACCGGCGAAAAATAATGCGTGCCGAGGAAGCGCCCACGCCGCGCCGCCGGCCAATAGGATGACAGCACGGTGATCGGAATGCTCGATGTGTTGCTCATCAACAGGCAATCGGGCGCGACAATGGCGTCGAGCTTTTTGTAGGTTTCGCCCTTGATCTTTTCGTCTTCGAAGACCGCCTCGATCACGGCCTCGCGATCGCGATAGAGGCCGAGATCGAGCGTGGTCTCGATCTGGCCGAGCGCGCGTTGTTTGTCCTCCGGCTTGTAGAAACCGCGCTGGATGCCCTTGTCGAGCACGGCGCCAAGATTGGCCATCGCTCTGTCGAGCGAGACCTGATCGCGGTCGGTCAGGCGCACATGCTTGCCCGCGAGCGCCATCACCAGCGCAATCTCCGAGCCCATCATGCCGGCGCCGACCACGCCGATTTTTGTCAACGCCATGTCTTTCCCCTTCTCAACGATCTTTGTTTGCAGCGCTCAGCGTGTCGCGACGTTCTCGATCAACATGGCAAGGCCCTGACCGGCCCCCATGCACATGCTGATGATCGCGTAACGCTGCTTGGTTTCTTTCAAATGCTGCATGGCGACGAGCGTCATGCGCGCACCGGTCGCGCCCGGCGGATGGCCGATCGAAATGCCGCCGCCATAGAGATTGGTTTTCTCACGGCTGACACCGAGCTGGCTTTCCGCGAACAGGCTGACCGCCGCGAAGGCCTCGTTGATCTCGTAATAATCGATCTGATCGGCCGTCATGCCACGTTGGTCGAGAAGCTTTTTGATCGCGGGCACCGGGCCGCACCCCATAATACGCGGCGGCACGCCGACAATGGCCCAATCGACAATGCGCGCAATCGGCTCGACGCCCAATCTCTCCGCCGCTTTGCGCTCGGCCACCACGACCATGGCGGCACCATCGGTCACGCCGCTCGAATTGCCGGCGGTGACCTTGCCGCCGTCGCGAAACACCGGGGCCATTTTGGCCAGTTTATCGAGCGTGACGTCGGGACGCGGATATTCGTCGTCCTTCATCAGGCGCATCGCCTTGCCATCCCTGGCCTCGATCGGCGCGATCTGCTTGGCCAGGAACCCCGACGCGATCGCGGCACCGGCGCGTTTCTGGCTCATTACGGCCCATTCATCCATGGGCGGGCGGGCAATCTGATTGTCCTCGGCGAGGTTCTCGGCGGTCTCGCCCATGAGTTGAAGGCTGAACGGATCGCGATAGGCCCAATCGAGCGCGTCGATCATGGTTTGCGGTCCGCGCTTGTGACCCCAACGCGATGTGGTGACGACATAGGGCGCGCGCGAAAAATTCTCACCCCCGCCCGCGACCGCGATCTTGCCGTGCCCGCTGATGATCTGTTCGGCCGCGGTGATGATCGCCTGCGAGCCGGAACCGCAGGCGCGGCTGACATTGAGCGCGGCGCTCTCGACCGGCAGACCTGATTCGATGCCAATAAAGCGCGCGGCCAAATAGCCCTCCTGGTCGACCGGCAGCACATTGCCCCAGATCAGGTGGTCGACATGCTGGGCGTCGAGCCTGGCGGCGTCCAGGCAGGCTTTGGTGGCGTGGACGCCAAGTTGCGCCAAGGGGATATCGCGTAGCGATTTGCCGAAATCGCCAAAGGGCGTGCGCTTGCCGCCCGCGAGAATGATGTCGGTGGTCATGGGGGCCTGTTTTCCGTTGGTTTTAGGGTCCGGGCGAGGGCAAATCTGGCGCTGCCCCGTCGGACCCCGCAGCCCGGATTGTAGGCCGGACCGGCCAGGGGTCAACGATTTGAATGACGAGATTGTATGACAAGACCTATCATTCCGGGCGAACCCGAAGTGAGCCGAACGATGGCCGTGATGGACATGCCGGTGGTAATCAAGCTGGAGCGGCGTGTGCGTGCGCAAACCGGGCGCAAGCACGGTCTGAGCTCGCCCGACCAGGTGGTCGCCGCCTTGATCCGGGGCCTCCAAGCCGGTCGTTATGTGCCGGGCCAGCGCCTGATCGAGGCGGACCTAACCAAGGAACTCAAGGTCTCACGCGGGCCGGTGCGCGAGGCCTTGAAGCGGCTCGCGGCCGAAGGCCTCGTGAGCCTGATCCCACACCGGGGCGCCTATATCCGGGCGCTGGCGCGCGATGAAGTGCACGACGTGTTGCTCGTGCAGGAAATGTTGACCGGCCTCGCCGCGCGGCTCGCCGCCCAGGCGATCAATGCGGGCAATAACCGCGCGGATTTCGAGGCGGCGCACCGGCATTTGCGCGCGTTCCGCGATCATGCCGAAAGCATCGCCTTTCTTGAGGAGCGTTCACGCTTCTATAGCACCATGATTCGTATTGGCGGCAATCATGAGCTCGGGCGGATGATGCCGGCCATGCAAATCCATTTGCTCCGTCTGCAATTTCATCAGCATTTGACGCCGAAGGATCGCGCGCGCCAATTTAAGGAATATGACGCGCTCGTCGCCGCCATTCTCGACGGCAATCAGAACGGGGCTGAAAGACTGATGCGACAACACATAAGGCGCACCCGCCTCGCCATCGAACGACTGCCCGACACGGCGTTTGCCAGCTTGATCTGAAAGTTTCTCAGCCGGGCGCTTCGGAATCAGACGCGGCGACCACCGCTCACCTACGAAATCCAAACCGGCCGTTTGCGGAAACCCGGCGTGTTGGACCGTGGCAACACGACCGATGAACCGCCAGTGGTCGAGACCTCGCCCTCATAACGGCGCATCTCGAGCCTGGCGATTTGGTTGCGGTGCACTTCATCGGGCCCATCGGCCAGGCGCAAAAGGCGCGCCGTCGCATAGGCATAGGCAATGCCATAATCGGCGGTGATGCCGGCACCGCCAAAAGCCTGCAAGGTCCAGTCGATCACTTGGCACGCCATGTTGGGCGCCGCGACCTTGATCATGGCGATCTCTTTGCGCGCTTCTTTATTGCCGACCGTGTCCATCATCCAGGCGGCCTTGAGCGTTAGGAGCCTGGCCTGATCGATCATGATGCGGGCTTCAGCGATACGCTCCTGCGTCACGGTCTGGTCGGCGACCGCGCGGCCAAAGGCCTTGCGCGCCTTGGTGCGCCGGCAGAGCCGCTCAAGCGCCCGCTCGGCCAAGCCGACCAGGCGCATGCAATGGTGGATACGACCCGGGCCCAAGCGGCCTTGCGCGATCTCAAAGCCCCGGCCTTCGCCGAGCAACATATTGTCGAGCGGTACACGGACATTCTCGAACGTGACCTCGGCATGGCCGTGCGGTGCCTCATCGAAACCGAAGACCGGCAACATGCGACGCACCGTAACGCCCGGCCAGGGCAGCGGCACCAGGATCATCGATTGCTGCTTGTGCCGATCCGGATTGTTCGGATCGTTCTTGCCCATGACGATGAGTATCTTGCAGCGCGGGTCGAGCGCGCCCGAGGTCCACCATTTGCGGCCGTTGACGACGTATTCATTGCCGGCGCGCTCGATGCGCGTTTCGATATTGGTGGCATCCGACGACGCCACTTCGATTTCGGTCATGCCGAAGGCGGAGCGAATGTCGCCGGCGAGCAACGGCTCGAGCCATTGTTTTTTCTGCGCGGGCGTACCGTAGCGCACCAGCACTTCCATATTGCCGGTATCGGGCGCCGAGCAATTGAACGCCTCGGGCGCCCAGGGCGAACGGCCCATTTCCTCGCAGGCCGGCGCATAATCGAGATTGGTCAGGCCGGCGCCAAGCTCGCTCTCGGGCAGAAACAAATTCCACAGGCCTTCGGCCCTGGCTTTTTTCTTCAGCTCATTGAGCAACGGTATGGGCTGCCAGCGGTCGCCTTCATCGATCTGCGCGAGGATCTCCTCCTCGTTCGAATAGATATGGGCGGTCATGAAGGCCGCGACGCGGTCGCGATAGTGTTTGGCCTTGACGCTATACTCAAAGTCCATCGCTTTATCCTGCTGGCTTGTGCGCTCTTCCGGGCTGGCATTCTAGCGCGCTCGGGGCTAAGTCTGTCCGACAAAATTGTCCTGAAATTTGAGGCAAATCATGGCGATCCTGGTCACTGGCGGCACCAAGGGCATCGGGCTAGACATCGCGTTGGCCTTCGCGACACCCGGCAATGATGTTTGCCTCAATTACCATGCCGATGAGAGCGCCGCGGCCAAGGCCAACGCCAAGATCGAGGCCAAGGGCGCACGCTGCCATTTGATCAAGGCGGACATAGGCACGGCGGCGGGTGTGGCGGCGCTCATGGCCACAGTTCGGGCCGCGACCGATCGGCTCGATCAACTGGTTCATTGCGCGGTGCGCGTCGCGGCGAAACCGACGCTCGAAATCACGCCGGATGAATTGGCGGCGGCGGTTGCGGTCAATGGCCTCTCTCTGCACAGCCTCGTGCAAGCGGCGCTCCCCCTCTTTCGTCCCGGCAGCACGGTGTTCTTTTTGACCAGCCGGGGCGGGCGCATGGTG
>CAMDNF010000121.1:0-6962 GCA_945902735.1 Rhizobium sp. Q54
CCGAGCTTTTTGATGTCGAGGTGGATCAGCTCGCCGGGATGCTCGCGCTCATAGCGGCGCACCGGCGCTACGAGCTCGAGGGCCTTGAGCTTGTTGAGCCCCAGGCGCCGCAGGATGCGGCTGACGGTGGCTGGCGAAACGCCGACGTCTGCCGCGATCTGCTTGCCGGTGAAGCGCTGGCGCCGCAACGTGGCGAGCTGCTCGACGACCGCCTGGGGTGTCGGCCGATGCAGACGGTGTGGGCGTGAGCTGCGGTCGCGCAGGCCGACCAGGCCTTCGCGACGATAGCGTGTCAGCCATTTGCACACCGTGCGCGGGCAGACGCCTACGGCTTGGCTGATGGCCTTCGGCGTCTGCCCGCTCTGGTGCAGCTGTACCATCCGCTCTCGACCGTGCGGCGTCAGGCGGGCATTCTTGTGCAGGTTCATCCGGCTCTCCTCGGAGATCGCTAAAGCTTCGACAACTTCAGCTTCCCCGACCGGGGCCGGATGAACAACCTGTTGAAAGCTCACACCTAGAGCATGATCCAGCCAGATTGAACCAGCTGCGCCGAAGGAATTTTGCGCCGTGGGCAGGAGCAGGGCGAAGCGCGTAGCGGAGCTTACGGGCGAGCCCTGCGACGATCCCACTGCGCAAAAGGCCCCGGCCCGGCGGGTTGCGTCGTGTCGGGCGCCTGCTGCGTTGCACCGCTCAACCGATGCCCCGGCATCGCTCGTCGCGGCGCGCCTGGCGGATCGCCTCGACACGACGCAACGCAGATGATTCAATCTGGCTGGATCACGCTCTAGGCGGCGCGGTGGCGTCGGCTTAGAGTTGAGAGAACACGACACCGGAGCGGGCCATGACCACTGCCGCCGCCACCCACCCCTGGATAAATTCCTATCCCAAAGACGTGGACTGGCACGCGCCGATCCCGGCCGCGCCGCTCTATGACTTGCTCGATCAGGCGGTCAAGAAATTCAGCGATCGACCCGCGATCGACTTCATGGACCGCCGCTACACCTATGCCGAACTCGGCCGCCTGGCCGACCGCGCGGCCAAAGGATTGCAAAGCCTCGGCGTGACCAAGGGCACCAAGGTCGGGCTGATGTTGCCCAATTGCCCGGCCTTCGTGATCAGCTATTACGGCGCGCTCAAGTCCGGCGCGACCGTGGTGAATATCAATCCGCTCTATGCCGAAGCCGAGATCAAGGAATTGATCGACGACGCGGACATCGACGTCATCATTACGCTCGATCTCACCGCGCTCTATGGCAAAGCCGCCAAGATGCTCGGCACGACGCGCCTGAAGCGCCTCGTGGTCTGCTCGCTCTCGGAGCAATTGCCGGCGGTGAAAGGCATTCTATTCAAGCTCGCGAAACATAAATTGATCGCGCGCGTTCCCCATGACGACCGCCACACGCGCTTTGCGGCGCTGCTCTCCAATGACGGTGCCCCCGCGCGCCACCCCTGCGATCCTGTTAAGGACATCGCGATCCTGCAATATACCGGCGGCACCACCGGCCTGCCCAAGGCCGCGATGCTGACCCACGCGAACGTCTACGGCAACACGCATCAATCGCTGCGTCACTTTCCGCTCACCAAGCCGGGCGCCGAAATCATGCTCGGCGTCTTGCCGCTGTTTCATGTCTTCGCGATGACGGTGTGCATGAATTTCAGCATTCTCGCCGGCGCGATGATGGTGCTGCTGCCGCGCTTCGAAATCGACAAAGTGCTGAAGACGATCGAGAGGAAGCGCCCAACCTTCCTCCCCGCCGTGCCGACCATGTTTATCGCGCTCAACAATCACCCCGATGTGATCAGCAAGAAGCGCGATCTGTCTTCGATCAATTTCTGCATTTCGGGCGGCGCCGCGCTGCCGCGCGAGGTGCAGGAAACCTTCGAAAGACTATCGGGCTGCAAAATCGCCGAAGGCTATGGCCTGTCGGAAACCTCGCCGGTGGCCTGCTGCAATCCGACGACCGCGCCATCGCGCTCGGGCTCGCTCGGCCTACCTGTGCCCGGTACGGTGATCGAAATCACCGCAGTTGATGACCCGCTGCGTGTCCTGCCGCAGGGCGAGCGTGGTGAGATTTGCATCACCGGTCCCCAGGTCATGCTCGGCTATTGGAAGCGCTCGGAAGAGAGCGAGAAGGCCCTGCTCGGCGGCCGCTTCCATAGCGGCGATGTCGGCTATATCGACCCGGATGGCTTTGTGTTCCTGATCGATCGCTTGAAGGAAATCATTCTCTGCGGTGGCTATAACGTCTATCCGCGTCATGTCGAGGAAGCGATCTATAAGCACCCGGCGGTGAAAGAGGTCACGGTGATCGGCGTGCCCGATGCTTATCGCCAAGAGTCGGTGAAAGCGTTCATCAAACTAGCCGATGGGCAAACACTCACCGCTGAGGCGTTGCTGGCGTTTCTCAAGGACAAGCTGTCGCCGATCGAACTACCGAAGCACATCGAGTTTCGCAAGGAACTGCCGAAGACGTTGATCGGCAAACTCTCCAAGAAAGAACTGATCGCCGAAGAACTGAGCAAGAGCCAGATCAAGGCGAGCTGAGCGCGCGCCACGAGTAAAAAGGATTCCATCGATGACCGCCGTTTGTATTGCGGGTTATGCCCGTTCGCCCTTCACGTTCGCCAATAAGGGTGCGCTCGTTCACGTGCGCCCCGATGATTTGGGCGGCGCGGTGGTACGCGATTTGGTCAAGCGCGTCGGCATCGACCCGGCCGAAATTGAAGACGTGATCGTCGGTTGCGCGTTCCCCGAAGGCGAACAAGGCTTCAACGTCGGGCGGCTGATCGGCCTCTTGGCCGGCATACCGCCCTCGGCCGCCGGCGCCACGATCAACCGCTTTTGCGGCTCCTCCATGCAGGCGATTCACATCGCGGCCGGTGCGATTGCCATGGGCGCGGGCGAGGCGTTTGTCTGCGCCGGCATTGAATCGATGACACGCGTGCCGCTGGGCGGCTTCAACCCGATGCCGAACCCCGATCTCTACGAGCGCATGCCCGAGGTCTTCATGTCGATGGGCGAAACCGCCGAGGTGCTCGCGCGCAAATACCAAATCACGCGCGCCGACCAAGAGGCCTTCGCGGTGGCGAGCCACCAAAAAGCGGCCGCGGCGCAAGCCGGCGGCAGGCTTGAGACCGAGATCGTGCCGATCGAGGGCGATGATGGCCCGATCAAACTCGATGGCTGCATCCGCCCCAACACAACCGCCGACATTTTGAAAACATTGACGCCCGCCTTCGATGCCGAAGGCTCGGTGACCGCCGGCACGTCGTCCCCCCTCACCGATGGCGCCGCGGCCGTGTTTGTGTGTTCGGAGGATTATGCCAAGCGCAAAGGCCTCAAATTGTTGGCGCGGATTCGGAGTACGGCGGTTGCCGGTTGCCCGCCTGAGCTCATGGGCATCGGCCCCGTGCTCGCCAGCCGAAAGGCGCTCGCGCGCGCCGGCCTCGAGCTCGACGACATGGATTTGATCGAAATCAATGAGGCCTTCGCGGTGCAGGTGCTCGCCTGTGTCCATGATCTCGGCGTCGATCAGGCCAAGCTCAATCTCGATGGCGGCGCGATCGCGCTTGGCCATCCCTTGGGCGCGACCGGCGCGCGCATCACCGGCAAAGCGGCCTCGCTGCTGCAACGCGAGGGCAAGCGTTATGCGCTCGCCACCCAATGTATTGGCGGCGGCCAAGGAATCGCGACCGTGCTCGAAGCCGCATGAGCGAGATCAACAAAGTCGCCGTGATCGGCGCGGGCGTCATGGGCGCCGCGATCGCGGCTCACATCGCCAATGCCGGCCATGAGGTGATGCTGCTCGATATCGTGCCCGAGAGCGGCCGGCGGAACGCGCTTGCCGAGGGCGCGGTCGAGCGCATGCTGAAAACCGATCCCGCGCCCTTCATGGCCAAGAGTTTCGCCAAGCGGATCGTCTGCGGCAATCTCGAGGACGATTTGAAGCGCCTGAAGGACGCCGATTGGATCATCGAGGCGGTCACCGAGCGGCTCGAGATCAAACGCGCGGTCTATCAAAAAATCGAAAGCGCGCGGCGCGATGGTTCGATCGTCTCGTCCAACACCTCGACCATCCGCCTTCGCACGCTGATCGAGGGCCAGCCCGAGCGGTTCGCGCGTGATTTCATGATCACGCATTTTTTCAACCCGCCGCGCTATATGCGCCTCTTGGAGTTGGTCCCAGGCCCTGCGACGCGGAAGGATGCGGTCGATACCGTGCGCCGCTTCTGCGATGTCGCGCTTGGCAAGGGCGTGATCGAGGCCAATGACACGCCGGGCTTCATCGCCAATCGCATCGGCACATTTTGGATTCAATGCGCGCTGAACGAAGCGCTCGATAGCGGCCTGCCGGTCGAGGAAGCCGATGCGGTGTTGAGCCGCCCCTTCGGCATTCCGAAGACCGGCGTGTTCGCACTGATGGATTTGGTCGGCATCGATTTGATGCCGCTGGTCGGCCGCAGCCTTGCCGGCGCCGTGCCCGAGGGCGATGGCTTTCGCGCCATTCACCGCGAGCCCGACGCGCTCAAGCGCATGATCGCCGACGGTCTCACCGGGCGAAAAGGCAAAGGCGGCTTCTATCGTTTGGCTGAAATCGACGGCAAGCGCGTCAAGCAGGCGATCGATTTGAAGACGCTGCAATACGCGCCCGCGCGCCGCGTGCGGCTCGATAGCATCGAAGCCTCGAAGGGCGGCAATCTACGCGCGCTCCTTGAACATAAGGACCGCAGCGGTGTCTATGCTTGGCGCGTCATGTCGAAGACCTTGGCCTATGCCGTCGCGCTGGTGCCCGAAATCGCGAGTTCGCCGCAAGCGGTCGATGATGCAATGCGGCTCGGCTATAACTGGACGCGCGGGCCGTTCGAGCTGATCGATCGAATCGGCGCGGGCTGGTTTGCCGAGAAGCTCAAGGCCGAAGGCAGCGCTGTGGCGCCTTTATTGGCGCAAGCGGCGCAAGCAGGCGGTTTCTACAAAACCGAGGGCGGCAGACGCACGGTGTTGTGGCCGGCGGGCGCCTATAAACCGGTTGAACGCGGCCAAGGCGTGTTGCTGCTTGCCGATGTGAAATTGGCCGGCAAGCCGCTCGCGCGCAATGGCTCGGCGAGCTTGTGGGATGTCGGCGATGGCGTCGCCGCGCTCGAATTTCATACCAAGATGAACGCGCTCGATGCCGATAGCCTCGCCCTTGCCGCGCGCGCGATCGATATCGTGCGTGAGCGCTTCAAGGCGCTGGTGATTTATAACGAAGGCGAAAATTTTTCGGCCGGCGTCAATCTCGGCCTCGCGCTGTTTGCGGTCAATCTCGCGGCCTGGCCCTTGATCGAGGATCTGGTGAAGAAGGGCCAGGACACATTCCATACACTAAAGTACGCGCCCTTTCCCGTGGTCGGCGCGCCGTCGGGCTTGGCACTTGGCGGCGGGTGCGAAGTGCTCCTGCATTGCGATGCCGTGCAGGCCCATGCCGAGAGCTATATCGGCCTGGTCGAGGTCGGTGTTGGCTTGATCCCGGGATGGGGCGGCTGCCGCGCCATGCTCGCTCGCGGCCTCACGCAAAAACGTGGCTTTGGCGGTGCCATGCCGGCGATCTCCAGAGTGTTCGAGACGATCGGCACGGCCAAGGTCTCACGCTCGGCCTATGAGGCAATGGACCTCGGCTATTTGCGCGAGGGCGATGGCATCACGGCCAATCGCGATCGCCTGCTGGCGGATGCCAAGGCCAAGGCGCTTAGCTTGGTTGCGGGCTATAAGCCGCCGGAGCCCCCAACTTACAAATTACCCGGCAAGACCGCGCGCATCGCCCTCGCGCTCGCGGTCAAAGGCTTCGCGCTTACTGGCAAAATCACCGCGCACGATCAAATTGTGGTCAAGGAGCTTGCCAACATTCTGTCAGGCGGTGAAACCGATACACCTGATCAAATCAGCGACGACGCGCTCGCCCGATTGGAGCGCGAGGCCTTCATGCGCTTGATCCGCGAACCAAAAACCTTGGCGCGCATGGAGCACATGCTCGCCACCGGCAAGCCACTCAGGAACTAGGAGTGGTGCGGCCAGGGACCGTATATCTAGCCCTCATGCTTCGACAGGCTCAGCATGAGGGCGTACTTTAGTGGCCTCAACCTGAGCCTGTCGAAGGGTGAGGCCATGACATTAGGCCGGAGCGGACTCGCTCCGACGATTTCGCGGAGGGAGTAACGATGCAGGTCTACAAGGCGCCGCTCAATGACATGCGCTTCGTGCTGCTCAACCTGCTCGACGCCGGTCAGCTCGCCAAGCTGCCCGGCTTCGAAGAGGCGACGCCTGACACGATCAACAGCATTCTCGAGGAAGGCGCCAAACTGTGCGAGAACGTTTTGCATCCGCTCAATCGCTCGGGCGATGAGCATGGCTGCACTTATGAAAACGGCGTCGTGCGCACACCACCCGGCTTCAAGGACGCGTATAAAGCGTTTGTCGAGGGCGGTTGGCTTGCCATGTCGGCTAATCCAGAGCATGGCGGACAGGGCCTGCCCGAGCTGATCAATTTCGTCTTCGAGGAGATGGTGTGCTCCTCCAACATCGCCTTCGGCAATTACCCGCTGCTCTCAAAGGGCGCGACCGCGTTGATCGAGGTGCACGCGACAGCAGAATTGAAATCGCGCTATGTGCCACGCCTGATCGAAGGTCGCTGGTCCGGCACGATGTGCTTGACCGAGCCGCAATGTGGCACCGATCTCGGTTTGATTAGCACCCGCGCCGTGCCGACCGACAGCGGCACCTATCGCGTCACCGGAACCAAGATCTTCATCACCGCCGGCGAGCATGATCTATCGGAAAACATCATCCACCTCGTGCTCGCCAAATTGCCCGACGCGCCCTCGGGCACGCGCGGCATCAGCCTTTTTCTCGTGCCTAAATTCACGCCGCGCGCCGATGGCTCGCTCGGGCCGCGCAATGGCGTGATGTGCGGCGGGATTGAAAAGAA
>CAMDNF010000122.1:0-6954 GCA_945902735.1 Rhizobium sp. Q54
GGCATAATCGCGCGCGCGGTCGAGTGGCACCTTGTCGAACGTCACCTGATTTTTGCCGGTGCCCGCGACGTCCTTGAACGTGATGGTCTTGTGACTCAGATGAAGTTCCGCCAGCTCATCCATGCCGTGGCCGTGGCTGCCGCCTTCGAGCACGAACGAGAGCAACATCGAATCATCAACCGGCGCCACCGTGATGCCGTGGCGTGCGAAAATGCGCAGATCGTACTTGATATTGTGGCCGATCTTGAGCACGGACTCGTCTTCCAACATCGGCTTCAAGCACGCGATCGCGTCCTTGAGGGGAATCTGTTTGATCTCCTCGCTGCCGAGCAAATCCTCGCGCACATGGCCGAGCGGCACATAACACGCTTCGCCGGGTTCGATCGCGAGCGACACGCCAACCAAGGCCGCGCGCGATGGCTCGAGTGAGGTCGTCTCGGTATCGACGCACACCGCACCTTTGGCCATGGCGCGCGCGACCCAAAGTTTCAGCTCACCCAACTCCTGCACCAATTGATAGCGCGCGGCCTTTCCAATTTGTGCCTGCGGCTTGGGCGCGCTGGCGGAGGAGGGAGAGGAGGGGGCGTGATGAACCGTGGTCCATGCCGGTTCGGTCTGCGCGCCTGGTGATTTTTCCGCGCCCTCGGCGAGCCCAAGCCGCGCCAGCACCGAACGAAAGCCTTGCGCCTCGAGAAAGTCGCGGAGCGTGGTCGGATCGGCCACCCTAGCCGCCAATTCATCGAGCGAGGCCGGCACCGGCACATCGCTTCTGAGCCTCACCAATTCGCGCGATAGCCGTGCTTTATCCGCGTTCTCCAACAGGCTTTCGCGCCGCTTCGGTTGCTTGATTTCGCCGGCCCGCGCCAGCAGCGTATCGAGATCGCCATAGGTGTTGATCAACTCCGCCGCGGTCTTGACGCCGATACCCGGCACGCCCGGCACATTGTCGGACGAATCGCCGGCCAGCGCCTGCACGTCGACCACGCGCTCGGGCCCGACCCCGAAGCGTTCTTTGACCTCATCGCGCCCAAGCTCGCGGTTCTTGAAAAAATCATAGAGCACGACCTCGTGGTCCTCGACGAGCTGCATCAGGTCTTTGTCGGACGACACGATGGTCACCCGATAGCCCGCCTCGCGCCCGAGCTTTGTATAGGTCGCGATCACATCATCGGCCTCGAAACCAGCCAGCTCAATAGCAGGCAGGCCAAAAGCGCGCGTTGCCTCGCGCACGATGGCAAATTGCGGCACGAGCTCGGGCGGCGTTTCGGGCCGATGCGCTTTATATTGCGAATAAAGTTCGTTTCTGAAGGTGAGCCGGCCGGCATCGAACACCGCCGCGACCGCATCCGCGCTGTTGTCCTTCATCACTTTCATGAGCATGTTGACGAAGCCGAGCACGGCGCCAACCGGCGTGCCGTCTTTGCGTGTTAAAGGCGGCAACGCATGAAACGCGCGAAAGATGAAGCCTGACGCATCGATCAAATAAAGATGCCGCGCCGGCGCATTTTTTTTCGTATCGCTCATGATCTCTTTACGCGCATCGTCGACATTAGATCGTGCTCTCCCTCAGACGTCGACCGGCTCTGTGCCAGGATATGTTGTGCGCATCATTCGGCGTTTATTGAAAAATGAGGCCGCCAATTGGCCGCGAGCCACTCATCCACGGCGGCTTGAAAACCTACGCTACCGTAATCACTATGCCACGCTCCACCGCCGCCTCCCACCGAGGAAGCCATGTCGGCCGATGGCCTGATCCAATCTGCGCCGATCGCGCGTGCCGTTGGGCTCCGCCTCTCGGCGTTCTACGCCATTTATTTTCTGGTCGCCGGCGTGCTCGCGCCGTTTTGGCCGATGTTTCTCGATGGCCGCGGGCTCGATGCCGGCCAGATCGGCCTCCTGCTCGGCGTCAATCTGTGGGCGCGCACCATCGCGGGCCCGTTGGCCGCTAGGCTTGCCGACGCCACCCGCAATGGCCGCCTGGTTATCATGGGCTGCGCGGTCAGCGCGCTCGCCACCGCCTTCGGCCTGTTCGGGGTTGATAGCTACGGCGCGATCTTTGGGTTGAGCTCGGTCTTCTATTTCTTGCTCTCTGGCATCATGCCGCTGGTCGAGGCGATCACGCTACGCGCGACCAATGCCCATCAAGGCTATGGCCGCATTCGGCTCTGGGGCTCGCTCAGTTTCATCGCCGCTGCTTTTGGCTCGGGTCTCGTGCTCGAGTTCTATGGCCGGCTGTCGCCTAACACCGTGCTTTGGCTCGTAATCATTGCCTTGGCGCTGGTGGTGCTCTCGACGCCGGTTCTGCCCCATTTGAATGCACCGCGGAGCGCGCTCAGCCATGGCGGCTTTCGCGCGCTGATGACCAGCCGGTCGTTTTTGTTGATGCTGGCGGCGGCTGGCCTCATTCACGGCGCGCACGCGGTTCAATTCGGTTTTGGCAGCCTGCATTGGAAGGCGGCTGGTCACCCCGACTGGCTGATCGGCGTGCTCTGGGCCGAATCGGTGGTGGCGGAAATCGTGCTCTTTGCCTTTGGCGGCAAATTGGTCGAGCGCTTGGGCGCGAGCCGCCTCCTGGTCATTGCGGGCGTGCTCGGCTGCGTGCGCTGGGCCGCGTTGGCCGCCTCGACCGATCTTTGGGTCATTGTTCCCGCGCAATTGCTCCACGCCGCCAATTTCGGCGCCATGCATCTGGGCGCCATGCTCTATATCGCGCGCGCCGTGCCGCCGGGCTTCGCCAACATGGCGCAAAGCCTCTATTCCGGCATCACGGTGGGCGCGATCATGGGCGGGGCCATGTTATTGGCCGGCTATCTCTATGAGACCGACCCAAACGCGGCCTATTGGAGTGCGGCGGCGATGTCGCTCGCGGGCGCTGGCGTCGCCTTGGGCCTCGCGTTTGTCTGGCGCGGTCGAGTGATTGAGCCGGCTCCCGCCAGGCGTTCGCTGGGCACGGCCTGAATCGCCACTCTCTCTATGGCCCTTTGACTCGCTCTCAGGCATACTTATTCGAGCTGGAGTCGCGCCGAGTCGCGGCAGCTCCAAAGTGCCCACTGCGTGGGGGTGTCTATCATGAAGCCGAGGAAGGAAGATTCCGTCCCGACCGTCTCAGCCAATTTGGCGGTCCAACGGTTTCTCGATGCATTTCAGCCTTCGAAACAAGGCCCCTTTCCGGGCGGTGCGGACGCGGATCCAGGCGACGCCGTGCTCTTCGCGTTGCTAGACGATCCGAAGTCCTTCGTCGCGTTGAAGCGCGCCACCCACCTCAGTTTCGGGGGTTTTCAACGGTGTCCTGCACGAGCTTGAGCGCCGCTATTTGGTGGTCAAATCCAAGCAGGGTGAAGACGAACAATATGCCCTGACGCCGCTCGGTCAATCGGCGGTCGCGCAAGCGGAAAGCACGCCATGAGTTGCGCCGCCGCAGCCATGGGCGGCGCCTGTTGGCCCGCCCTTTTTCCGATGTTCCTCGGCGTGTTCTTTCTCGGCTGCATCATTGGCGCCGGCGAAATTTTGTCGCGCTACCGGGAAGGGCCGTGGCTTGCCGCCTTTTCATTGCCAGGCCTGTCGTACATCGCCATCAATGGCGGTGCCGCCGCGGTTGCGCTTTACATCATTCTGACCGCCGGTTGGACCTTCAGCGCCTCGCCGGAATTGGCGCCACTGTGGCAGGTCTTGATCGCCGGCGTTTCGGCCACCGCGTTCTTCAGGGCGTCGCTCTTCGAGATGCGGGTCGGCAATGAAACCGTGCCGATCGGTCCGGGCGCGCTGCTCAAGATCGTCCTGGTTTCGGTCGACCGCGCGGTCGAGCGGCGGCGCGGCACGGATCGGGCGAAGAAAGTCTCGCAGATCATGAGCGGCGTGAATTTCGAAAACGCCTATATCGCTTTGCCGACGCACTGCTTCGCGCTGATGCAAAATCTGCCGGAGAAAGACCTTGAGGAATTCAAGGGCACCGTCAAAAGCCTGATGGAAGATTTACAGACGCCGGCCGAGGTCAAGGCCTCGATCCTGGGTCTCGGCCTGATGAACCTCGTTGGCGAGGACGTCTTGCGGGCCGCGGTCAACAACATCCGGCACTACATCGTCTCGGGCCCTTCGGCCTAAAGCGATCGGCCCATCGTGGTCAATAGCCCGGCCTCGGCGCAAGCCGAGGCCGGTTGCCGTTTTGGGCGCATGAGTCTCAGCGCACAAGCGGCGCGATCAATGATCGGATGGCGCGGCCTTGCCGGCCCGGCGCACGAAGTGGCGGCCGCAATAGGGGCAATCGACCGCGCCCTTGGCCTCGAGGTTGAGATAGACCATGGGGTGGCCGAGCGGGCCGCCGCCGCTATCGCAGCCGATTGTGCTGGTCTCGATCTCGATCGTGTCGCTCGGTTGCATGAGGCGTGGCCTTTGATTGACGCTGGCGGGCCGCCGATGATACCGATTGCCGCGTTGCATTCAACCGCCTGACCCCAGAAGTCACCATCACCATCCAGGGCACCGCGCCGGCGCCGCACGCCGCGCTCACGATTGAAGGCCTGACCAAGCGCTATCGATCGCGCTCGGGTGCGCATGTCGAGGCGTTGAAGGGCATCGACCTCGTGGTGCCGCGCGGCTCGTTCTTCGGTCTCTTGGGGCCGAATGGCGCGGGCAAATCGACCCTGATCAACATCCTCGCCGGTCTCACGCGCAAGAGCGCCGGCCGCGTGCTCATCGCCGGTCACGATCTTGAGCGCGATACGCGCCGCGCGCGCCTCGCGATCGGCGTCGTGCCGCAGGAATTGGTGCTCGATCCCTTCTTCCCGGCGCGCGAGGCGCTTGAGGTTCAGGCCGGGCTCTATGGCGTGCCGAAGGCCGAGCGCCGCACGGCGGAATTATTGGCGGCGGTTGGCTTGACCGCGCAGGCCAACACCTATGCCCGCGCGCTCTCGGGCGGCATGCGCCGGCGCCTGATGGTGGCGAAGGCGCTGGTGCATCGCCCGGCGGTGGTCGTGCTGGATGAGCCGACCGCGGGCGTCGATGTCGAGCTCCGCCAACAATTGTGGCGCTATATGCGCCAGCTCAATGAGGCCGGCACCACGGTCGTACTCACCACGCACTACCTCGAAGAAGCCGAGGCGCTGTGCGATCGCATCGCGATCATCCATCAGGGCCGGGTTATCGCGTGTGAGGATACCAGCGCGCTCTTGGGCCGGATCGATCGCAAGGAACTCGCGATCGTCGCGGCGCACGATCTGGCGGCCGCACCCCCGGCGCTTCAGCGCTTTGGCGCGGTGCTCACGGGCTCGCGCCGGCTCACGCTCCGCTATCGGCGGAGCCAAACCGGCATTGCCGAGGTGCTCGACGCGGTGCGCGAGGCAGGCATCGAAATCGCCGATCTCTCCACGCAAGAGGGCGACCTTGAGGATGTGTTTCTCGGCCTCATTCGGGGCGAGGACCAAGGGGCGGGGTCGGGGCCGGGCGCGGCGGGGTCGGGTGCGGTCGGTACGCCGGGCCATGGCATCGACTAGGGCGGGGCCGTCTGAGGCCCTTGATCTTGGCCTCATCCAGAGCCTGTCGAAGGATAAGGCCGTTCAGCGGAGGCGGCACCGCCGGTCGCCAAGGCTCGATCTTTTTGCGGGCGCGTTATAGAGTGCGCCCGCTCGGCCAGGGCCTAGGGCCGCCCGAGCCAACATTGCGGACCCGTAGCTCAGCTGGATAGAGCGCTGCCCTCCGAAGGCAGAGGTCGTGAGTTCGAATCTCGCCGGGTCCGCCAAGCTTTTCAATCATTTAACTGTGTGGCAACATTAGGCTGAAGGCTGTGGGGAAGCGCAGGGGAAGCTGCCTTGGCCGTTTCGAAGGTGTCTTAGCCGTCCTAGGCAGGCTCCTCGCGCATCGGAACATTCTCGGGACTAGGAGTGCCCGGTTATGGTCTGGAAAGTAGGTGAGTCCGGAAACCCGAACGGTCGACCGCGAGGGACCCGGGATCGCATCACGAGGCGGTTCCTGCTCGACTTGGCACGGGATTACGAGAAGCACGGCGTCGACGCGATCGCGCGCATGCGGGAAGCTGAGCCGGGCAGTTACGTCAAGGTGATTGCAGCATTGCTTCCCAAGGACGTACATGTTGAGGCTGGCGATGAGTTCGTTATGCAGTTAGTCGCGCTCGGTCGTGTAGTCGCCGAGCGCCGCGCCCAACTTGATGTCCGCACAATCAACGGTGGAGTGATGCCTGAGAACGGCCGCACCATCCGGCCGGCCACGCTTGAAGGCAAGTTCGCGATCCCTGTCGAGAAGGCTCGTGCCTAAGCTGGAAATGGGGAGACCACCGATTACCGCCTGCGCCGGTGCGTGATCAGAATTCAACCAGATTTCGTCGGCCCAGGTCACACGTGCCAGGTCCCCCACACCGCGAAATTGGCAACGGGTCCCTCCACAACGGTGCCATACATTAAGCTCCGGTGCGGGCCGAAAAAAATTGGCGGGCGAAATTGAAGAGAGTCCTCGGGGCGTCTGTCTCAGAGCCGGGCGCGGGAGACTGAACGGATCAGCATTTCCGGGCAAGCAGCTCGGCGGTAATCTGATCGGCTGGCGCACCCGCCGCCATTCGATCGGCGATAGAGGCCGCGCTCGACGCCTGACGCACTACCTTGGCCTGTGCGACAGCAATCTTCTCGGGCTCGATAGGCTTCCAATATTGCCCAGCCCCCTGTGGGATCGGGCGCACACGCTGGGCAAAGAAATCGGCGGCAGCCACAGCAGCTAAAGCGAAGCCAGCCCGATAGTCGCTCACCCTCACCGCCACATAGTCCGAACAGCCCGCAATGACGCATGTACTGCGCCTCGGGAAGAGCTATGCGGGAATCTGGGTGACGACGATTGATTGAAGGCGGCGTATCGAGGCGGGTGTCAAGCCTGCCAGAACCTCCCGAAAGGAGCGATACGCCATGTCGAGAGATACCACCGTCATCGCCTTCCGTCATCCTGCCGCCATCG
>CAMDNF010000123.1:0-6750 GCA_945902735.1 Rhizobium sp. Q54
AAGCCGCCGCGCGGTCGCGATGGCCTGAAGCCCCGCGACGCCAGCGCCGAATATCACCACGCGCGCGGCCGGAATCGTGCCTGCCGCCGTCATCATCATCGGCAACATGCGGCCAAAGGAACCAGCGGCATCCAAGACCGCCTTGTAGCCAGCGACATTACTTTGTGATGACAGTGCATCCATGGTCTGAGCACGGCTAATGCGGGGGACGAGCTCCATCGCAAAGGTCGTGACCCCGCGTTTGGCATAATCTTCGACCTGAGCCCGCTGATAGAGCGGTTGCAGCAGCCCAATCAAGATGGTGCTTTTCTTCATCAGACCGAGCTCATCGGGGCCGCCCTCGGCCTCGGTCATCGGCCGCTGAACCTTGAGCACGAGGTCGGCTTCGTCATAAAGGGCGGCCGTACCCGGTACGATGCGCGCGCCAACAGCCTGAAGGGCGGCGTCCATGATCGAGGCCTGTTCGCCGGCCCCCGCCTCCACCAGAACCTCGACGCCGAGCGCTACAAACCGTTTGACCGAATCGGGCGACGTGGCCACCCGCGTCTCGCCGGCACGTATTTCCTTCGGAATGCCGATTTTCATTCAAGACCCTCTGGGCGCGACTCGGCCCCTTGCGAGCGCCGGAACAATGCCCCTTCGGCCCCGGTTTGTGAAGCGGTCGAACGGCCTAAGAGGCGGCCGGTACACCAGCGCTCGAGAGCGCCTTGGTCTGTCGGCGTTCGAGCCCAGCCGCGTCGAACCCCTCGATCAGTGTTTCGAACAATCGGCGCCAATTGAGTTCCGCGTTGAGATGCATAAAGACCGAGCCAAGGCCAATCGCGGAGCGATCCAACAACACGAATTCCCGCGGCGGCGCGACGCCGCCAAGCCGACGCACCTCCCGGTGTACATTTGCGGCCACTTCGGCGCCGAAGCGCACGCCGGCCCCCTCATCGATCCGGCGGCGCCGGTCCTCAAGCAGCGGGGCATAAAGATAGCGCGCCCATAGATTGAGCGCCTCGACCATCGCGCGGCTTAAGCCCTTGAAACCCCAAATCTCATAGGCAGCCACCGCGGCGGCTTCGTCGTTCGCTTCAATGGCGCGATAGAGCGCAATCACACCGCCGACAAAACGTGGCGAGAACACCCTGATACAGCCGAAATCGAGCAAATTGAGTTCGCCCTCATCGGTTGCGTTATAATTGCCAAGATGCGGATCACCATGCAGAACGCCATAGCGATAAAACGGCACATACCACGCGTGAAAGAGACGCTCGGCCAATCGATTCCGTAAATCTTGATCGGTGTCTCGAAAGGCGAGCAGCGGTTTGCCTTCAAGCCAGTTCATGGTGACCAGGCGCTTGGTCGAGAGTGCGGGTACGACATCGGGCACGCGAACGCCTTCGACGCCATCGAGCATCCCGGCATAGAGCCGCATGTGGCTTGCCTCGCGCTCATAGTCGAGCTCCTCGCGAAGCCGCGCGGCGATCTCCTCGAGGATATGTCGTGTGTCGATCGCCGGGTCGTAACGCCGATAGAGCCCGAAGATGAAACGAAGTTGGGCAAGATCGGCTTCGACGGTGGACGCCATGTCGGGATATTGCAGCTTGCACGCGAGCGCCTTGCCATTGAGCGCGACCGCGCGGTGAACCTGGCCGAGCGAAGCCGCGGCCGCCGCCTCGGGCTCGAAAGAGCGAAATCGTTTCGGCCATTCCGGCCCCAACTCGCTCGCCATGCGCCGTTTGACGAAGGCATAACCCATGGATGGTGCTTGCGATTGGAGCGTCGAGAGCTCCCGCACATAATCTTCCGGCATGGCCTCGGGCACGGTGGCCATGAGTTGCGCCACCTTCATCAACGGCCCCTTCAGCCCGCCGAGCGCGCGGCGCAATTCAGCGGCATTCTTGGCCCGATCCTTGGGCAAACCGAGATAACGCTGGCCGGCCATGCGCGCGCCGACGCCGCCGAGCGTGGCGCCGACTTTCGCGTAGCGCCGCACCCGGCCGCTGAAGTGATCGCGCTCGTCTCGATCGGACACCATCAACCTAGGACATCAAAGTTCGGTCTCGAGCTCATCAATCAGACCCGAAATCACGCCAAGACCCTTTGACCAGAATTTCGGATCGCTGGCATCGAGGCCAAAGGGAGCCAGAAGCTCCTTATGCCTGAGCGTCGAACCGGCGCGTAACATGGTAAGATATTTCTCCTGAAAGCCCCGCGCCGCGTCTTGGTAGGCGGCATAAAGCGCATTGACCAGGCAATCGCCAAACGCATAGGCGTAAACGTAAAAGGGCGAATGGATGAAGTGCGAGATATACGCCCAATAGGGACGATAATCGTCGTTGAAGTGGATGGCGGGGCCTAGGCTCTCGCGCTGTATCGAAAACCAAATCTCGCCAATCGCCTCGGGCGAGAGTTCGCCCTTGCGCCGTTCATCGTGCATCCGGCGTTCGAAATCGCAGAACGCGACCTGACGCACCACCGTGTTGATCATGTCCTCAACCTTGCCGGCAATCATGACGCGGCGGCGCTTCTTGTCGGTCTCGGCGTTCAACAGGCTGCGGAAGGTGAGCTGCTCGCCAAATACCGAGGCCGTTTCGGCCAGCGTCAAGGGCGTCGACATCATCAAGGGCCCATTCGGCCCTGAAAGTACATTGTGCACGCCATGGCCAAGCTCGTGCGCGAGGGTCATGACATCGCGCGTCTTGCCCTGATAATTGACCAGCAAATAGGGATGCGCGCTCGGCACCGTGCCGTGCGCGAAGGCGCCGCTGGCCTTGCCAGGGCCGATGGGCGCGTGAATCCAATTTTCATCGAAAAACCGCTTGCCGATCTTCGCAAGCTCAGGCGAGAACGCGGCATAAGAGGTCAACACGGTTTCGATCGCTTCGGGCCAGGGAATGACCCGATCGTCATCATCGGGCAGCGGCGCCGAGCGATCATAATATTCGAGTTTGTCGAGCCCGAGCCAACGGGCCTTCAACGCGTAATAGCGGTGCGATAGATTGGGATAGGCCGCGCGCACCGCGCTGGTCAGCGCAACGACTACCTCGTCTTCAACCTGATTTGAAACATTGCGCGACGAGATTGGCAATTTGTAGCCGCGCCAACGATCGTCGATTTCCTTCTCTTTGATCAGCGTGTTGAACACCAGCGCGAAGAGCCGAATATTGTCATTCAGGACGCCGCTCAAGGCCGTGCCCGCCTCGCGCCGAACCATACGGTCCTTGTTCGAAAGTAAATTGAGCACTTCGGACGTCGTGAGCGATTTGCCGCCTATTGTGCAGCGCAAGCCCGCAAGTGTCTCATCGAACAGACGGCTCCATGCGGCGGTACCGACCACGTTGCGTTCGTGCAGTAATTTTTCCACCTCATCGGAGAGTTGATAGGGTTGGAAGGCGCGGGTATCTCTGATCCATGGCTTGAAGCGCGCAAGACGACGCGCGGTCAGAATCTTTTGCAAGGACGCCTCTTCGATCTTATTGATCTCAAGCGTCACGAACAGGAGGTCGGTCGAAATATCCGACACGCGCTCTTGGATCGTCTGATTGAAGGTCGCGCGCGCGCTTTCCTGCATGTCCGTGCAGTAATAGAGAAAGCCATAGCTCGAAATACGCCCAAGCGTCTCGGACAGGCCTTCATAGGCCTCAAGCACGGTCGCCAATCCCTCGCCATCAAGCCCATTGAGCTTGCCGGCATAGCGGGCATTCAGGTCGCGCGCGATTTTGGCGGCGGCGTCGAGATCGGCCGTCAATTTAGGGTCATCGGTTCCACGATAAAGATCATCCAAATTCCAGACCGGCAGGTCGCCGAGGGAGGCCGAGCCCTTCTGTGCTGTTTGCGTCATGCCAATTTCTTCGCGCGTCGCCGCGCCTCCTTTTGATTCCTGCTTGGGTAGAGAAGTCTAATCCCATTATGATCAGGCTGAAACCGCGAACGGGCCCGCCGCCATGAGCTATGAAACCTGGCCAAGCCTTCCCGCCATGTTTTTTGCGCAGGCCGAACGCCTGGGTGCGCAGCCCTTTCTTTGGGCCAAGCGTAACAAGGTCTATGCCGCGACCAGCTATAGTGAGACGGCGCGCGAGGTGAAGGCGCTGGCGCGCGCGCTGGTGGCGCTTGGCCTCGAGCCTGGCGGGCGGGTTGTGCTGATCTCGGAAAATCGGCCCGAATGGGGCATGGCCGACCTTGCGATCATGACCGCCGGCGGCATCGCCGTGCCAGCCTATACCACCAATACCACTCGCGATCATCGCCACATTCTGACCGATAGTGGGGCCTTGGCGGTGATCGTCTCGACCAAGGCGCTGGCAAAACGCGTGCTGCCGGCCCTGGTCGAGTGCCGTGGCGTGCGCTTTGTCATTACGATCGAGCCGATCGACGCGGGCGGGCTGATCGATGTGCCGATGCATGATTGGGATGGCCTGCTTGCCGCGCATCGGATTGATGACGATGCGTTGATCGAGGCTCGACTGGCCGCCCTCAAACGCGACGATATCGCGTGCCTGATTTACACCTCGGGCACCGGCGGCAATCCCAAGGGCGTCATGCAACGCCATGAATCGATCATGCATAACTGCAAGGGTGCCAATCTTCTGTTACAGCAGATCGGTCTCGGCGATGACGTGTTTCTTTCCTTCCTGCCGCTTTCCCACGCCTATGAGCATACGGCCGGGCTCTATTTTCCGATCTCGATTGGCGCGCAAATTTATTATGCCGAAGGCGTCGAAACGCTGAGCGCCAATTTGATCGAAGCACGCCCGACCATCATGGTTAGCGTGCCGCGTTTGTTTGAGGTGTTGCGCGCGCGCATTCTTCAAGGCGCCAAACAGAAGGGCGGCTTGCGCTATCACTTGCTCAATTTGACTCTGCATCTCGGTCGTCGAGCCCATCTATCACCGAATGGTCTTTCGCTGCCGGCCCGCCTGCTCAACCGGCTCTTGGACCGCCTGGTGCGACGCAAGGCGGCGGCGCGCTTTGGCGGAAGGCTCAAGGCGATGATCTCGGGTGGCGCGCCGCTGAACATCGATGTCGGGCTCTTCTTTGCGTCGCTCGGACTCCGCCTGCTTCAAGGCTATGGCCAGACCGAAGCGGCACCGGTAATCGCGTGCAACCCGCCGAACCGCGTGAAGCTCCACACCGTCGGCCCGCCGCTCGATGGCGTCGAGGTAAAAATCGCCGATGACGGCGAAATTCTGGTGCGCGGTCCTCTCGTGATGAGCGGCTATTGGAACGACAGCGCCGCAAGCCGCAACGCGCTCCGCGATGGTTGGCTCCATACCGGCGATGTCGGCCGATTGGATGAAGATGGCTATCTACAAATCACTGACCGTAAGCGCGACGTGATCGTGCTCTCCGGCGGCGATAATGTTTCGCCCCAGCGGCTCGAAGGTATTCTGAACTTGCAAGCTGAGATCGCCCAGGCCATGGCGTTCGGCGATCGTCACCCCTATGTCGTCGCGTTGATCGTGCCCGATGAGAGCTTCGTGCGTGATTGGGCTTCGGCCCACGGCAAGAAGGGAGCCCTGTCCGACCTTGCCGGCGACGCGGCATTTATCCAGGCGATCGGCGCTGCGGTCGAGCGTGCCAATCGCGACCTGTCCTCGATCGAGCGGATCAAGCGGTTCGTGGTCGCGACCGAGCCGTTCACCACCGACAACAGCCAGATGACGCCGACGCTCAAAGTCCGCCGCCACGAGGTGTTGAAGGTCTATGGCGAGAAGCTCGAGGGGCTCTATCGGTAAGCGCCGCAGCGGCTGCTGAGGTAGCACGCGCGACGATATCTCCGATCTGGTGCCGAGTGATATAAGCTGCGCAAATATCAAGTTTTAGCGGGACTATCTTCCGATTCATCGACGCCCGTCACGACGTAGTCTTTTTCAAATTTCATGAAACGGGCCACCGCCATTCCGAGCCCCCCAAGCATCGCCCTCTGAAGATTTGAGTTTCGACCGCCTCCTATCAGCAACTTTCCTTGATCGCCCTTTTCCCATTGTATTTGAAGGCTATCGTATCTGTTTCCGACGTGGGCAACCGTGCTTTCGAAGGCATAGAGTTCCCGAATTTTATGCACGTCGACGCCCAGACTTTCGAGGCGTCTTCGAATTTCCACCGGCGGAAGGCTCTTCTCGCCTTCGTAGAGGCTGGCAGCAGTTTGATCGTGGCAAACGAGCCAATAGAAAGCGGTCGTCTCCAAGGCGCTACGCGAGAAGTTAAATGCGTCAAGAATTAGGCCGCGTTCGATCAGGAACAATGCGGAGAAGAGATGATTGGTGAAACGCGCCGTCAACGCCATCTTAACATTGCGTACGAGGCCTTTGGGTGTTTGTTCGAGCGACCGGAAGTGGCGGTCTAAAAAACCAAATATCTTCCGAGCCTCCATCACCTGGTGCTTCAATTCGCGCCGCGTGTTTAGTGCGGTTTCGTTGCTATGCCTCATGAGCAATTCGTATCTATAGCTCTTGTTCATGGACCTCGTTCCGCTGCGCTCGAAAATCACGTTACAGACTGGTTGATAGTTGGTCACAAAAGCAAATATCACCAGCGTGAATGCCCACTCAGCGCGCCCGCCGGGCTGCAGAGCCGCCACCTTGCTGTATCCTTCTGGTCTGGGCGCGCGAGTGAGCTAACCCGTCCTATTCACGACGATCACTGATTTTCGTACTGGAGCGGCGAGCGTTGCGATGACGACGCGGGTGGCCGTGGCGCTGGCGAGGGCGCTGGGCGGGGTCTGGAAAGTGCTGCGGTTGGAGGTTGCGGGAGGGGCTCGAG
>CAMDNF010000124.1:0-6730 GCA_945902735.1 Rhizobium sp. Q54
TCAGCGCCGACCTCGACGTCATGCGCCCCTCGATTTTGCCGAACCTCTTGGCCGCCGCGGCGCGCAATGTGGCGCGCGGGCAAAAGGCGATCGCGTTGTTCGAGATTGGGCCGCAATATCGCGACGATACCCCATCGGGCCAACGCACCGTCGCCGTTGGTCTGCGGGCTGGGGGAGCTTTGCCGCGCCATTGGCAGGGCAAAGCGCGCGGCGCCGACGCGTTCGACGCCAAAGCCGATGCGCTCAGCACGATCGCCGCGCTTGGCGGTCCATCGACGTCGTTGCAAACCAGCATTGACGCGCCGCATTGGTATCATCCTGGCCGGTCAGGTTGTTTGAGACTGGGGGCCACCGTTGTTGCGGCCTTTGGTGAAATTCATCCCGGCGTGCTCAGCCAATTCGATCTAGAGGCCCCGGTCGCGGCCTTCGAGCTGTTCCTGGATGCGCTCCCGCCCGTCAAGGATAGGGTGGGCCGGGCCAAACCGGCGCTGAAGGTCTCCGACTATCAGGCGGTTGAGCGCGATTTCGCGTTCATACTCGATCGCAATGTGACGGCCGAAGCCGTCCTTAAGGCCGCGCGTGGCGCGGACCGGGCGTTGATTGGGGATGCCCTGGTGTTCGATTTGTATGAAGGGCAGGGCCTTGAAGCCGGCAAGAAATCGCTGGCGATCAGTGTCCGCCTGGAGCCGTTCGACCGCACCCTGACCGATCCTGAGATCGAAGCCGTGGCAAAAAAGATCGTCCAGGCGGTCGAAAAGGCCACGGGTGGCCGGCTCCGCACGTGAGGGAAGGTAACGCACCTTAACTCACGTCATGGCCGGGCTTGACCCGGCCATCCAGTCGTTCTGAAAAGGCCTGGATGCCCGGCTCAAGGCCGGGCATGACGAATTTGGGGAGCGCACTATTCGTATGTTGCCGCTAACCTCGCCAAGAGTACGCGTTGGCTTTTGGCTGTAATTTGAGTTCCCAATGACCGATCTCGCCCATATCCGAAACTTCTCCATCATCGCGCACATCGATCACGGTAAGTCGACACTTGCCGACCGCTTGATCGAGCGCTGCGGCGCGCTCGAAAAGCGCGAGATGACCGAACAAGTTCTCGATTCCATGGATATCGAGCGCGAGCGCGGCATCACCATCAAGGCGCAGACCGTGCGCTTGAGCTACCGCGCCAATAATGGCGAGAATTACACCCTCAATCTGGTCGACACGCCCGGCCATGTCGATTTTGCCTATGAGGTGAGCCGCTCGCTCGCCGCGTGCGAGGGCTCGCTCCTGGTGGTCGACGCGACCCAAGGCGTCGAGGCGCAAACGCTCGCCAATTGCTACCAAGCGATCGACAACAATCACGAGATCGTGCCAGTCCTGAATAAAATCGATCTACCGGCTTCCGAGCCAGACCGCATTAAGCAACAGATCGAAGACGTGATCGGGCTCGACGCGCATGACGCCTTGCTGATTTCGGCCAAGACCGGCATCGGCATTGACGAGGTCTTGGAAGCGCTGGTGACGCGCCTGCCAGCGCCCAAGGGCGATCCGGCCGCACCCCTGAAGGCGCTCCTGGTTGATAGCTGGTACGACCCCTATTTGGGCGTCGTCATTCTGGTGCGTGTGAAAGACGGCGCACTGAAAAAGGGCGCGACCATTCGCATGATGGCAACCGGCGCGGTGCATCAGGTCGAGCAGGTTGGTGTTTTCACACCAAAGAAGACACCGATCGACGCGCTGACGCCTGGTGAGATCGGCTATATCACCGCCGGCATCAAGGAAGTGGCCGATTGCAGCGTGGGCGACACCATCACGGAGGCGAAGCGCCCCTGTGCCGAGGCATTGCCAGGCTTCAAGCCGAGCGTGCCGGTGGTATTTTGCGGTCTCTTTCCGGTCGATGCCGCCGATTTCGAGCATTTGCGCGATAGCCTCGCTAAGCTTCGGCTCAACGATACCAGCTTCATTTATGAGGCGGAGACGTCCGCCGCGCTCGGCTTTGGTTTTCGCTGCGGCTTCCTCGGCCTCTTGCATCTCGAAATTGTTCAAGAGCGGCTCTCGCGGGAATTTGACCTTGAGCTGGTTGCCACCGCGCCCTCCGTTATTTATCGGGTGTCACTCACCGATGGCTCGCTGATCGAGCTGCACAACCCGGCCGACATGCCGGACGTGACGCGCATCACCAAAATGGAAGAGCCCTGGATCAAGGCGACCATCTTCACGCCTGATACCTATCTCGGTCATGTGCTCGCGCTGTGTCAGGAAAAACGCGGCGAGCAGATCGAGCTCACTTATGTCGGCAATCGCGCTATGGTCGTTTATCGTCTGCCGCTGAACGAGGTCGTGTTCGATTTTTACGATCGCTTGAAATCGATCAGCCGCGGCTATGCCAGTTTCGACTACGCGCTCGACGGCTATCAGGAGAGCGATCTCGTCAAACTTTCGATTCTGGTCAATGCCGAGCCGGTCGATGCGCTTTCGATGATCGTCCATCGCGGCCAGGCCGAGGCACGGGGTCGCGGGCTCTGCCAGCGGCTGAAGGAGCTGATCCCGCGCCAGATGTTCAAAATCGCGGTGCAGGCGGCGATTGGCGGCAAGGTGGTGGCGCGCGAAACCGTCTCGGCGCTCCGCAAGGACGTGCTCGCCAAATGCTATGGCGGCGACATCTCACGCAAACGGAAGCTCTTGGACAAGCAGAAGCGCGGCAAGAAGCGCATGCGCCAATTCGGCGAAGTCGAAATCCCGCAGGAGGCGTTTCTGGCGGCGCTCAAAATGGGCGACGACAAATAGGTTCAGCCCCGCGCCGCTTTATGGTCCCGCCGTTCCAATCTCGAATGCACATAGCCAGCCACGCCACCAAGCGCGAGCCAGAACAGGCCGTTGGTGATAAGCGCGGCATAAACAAACTGCGTCGCAAGCGATTCGGGCGCGAGGCCGCCATGATGGTCGGGCTCCGGCGCGCCAATCAGATGGGGGACGATAAGCGGTACAACGGCCAGCACCTTCAGCCAAGGCTTTGGCGCGAAGGCGAGCCAGGCCAGACCGAGCGCGCTCAAGATCACAGTCATGATCCACCAGCCCTGGCGCGCGGCGAGCTCGGCCGCGGCGGCGCCGGGGATTTCGGGCGGCAGCCCTAAAGCCGGCGCGAGCTGAAAGGCCCCAAAGCCGGCGAGGCCCCAGAGCAAACCGTTCTTCCACCCGATATGGCGACCCGTGGCAGCGCGCAGGCTCATACCCGCCGCCAGTAGCAAGCCAAAGCCAGCGGCCGACACCAGATTGGCAAGGAGAGTGAGCCAGAAGCGGCTCGTACCGTCATCGTCGGTCGTCGTGGCGTTAGGGCTTGGGGCAGGGGCCGCATTGTTGGCCTGATCGTGGCCCTCCGCGTGCGTCGTCGCCTGATTACCGGCCGCCGCCTCACCATGAGCGTGAGACGGCGCGGCTCCCGTCTCATAGGTCTCGGCCTCGAGGATGATCGGCACGACCGCGATGCGTTGCAGGCCGGTGAGCAAGAGCCCGGCAACGAGCCCAGCGATAAGGGCGGTCATTACGAGTTGACGCAGGCGCCCAAGGCCACCAAGGCCAAAGATACGTCTTTCGAAATCCGGGGGTGTTTTCTGCTCTGCCGGGTCGTGCGGCCGAGGCGTGCCGCTCATCGGTCGCCGCTCAATGGCAGGGGAAGGAGAACGAGTGGCGCGAATCGTGGGCCGCGTCATGCAGCACGGACGAACCGGCGAAGCCCGCGCCGAAAATCAGCCCAGCGCCTAGCATAACCGCGATCACCACCGGCCACGTCCGATCGAAGCCGGCCCAGGCCAGACCGCGCGCTGTTAGTGCCCGAACCTTGCTGCCTTTCGCCATATCGCTCCCCTTGCCGCCCGATTCTAGTGATGATGATTGTGATCGTGACGGTGTTTTGCACCAAGCACAACCGGCTGGCCATGCGCCGTTGCGTCGTAGGCCTCGCGCCACTCGGCCTTGCGCCGGGCAAGGGCCGCGACGCTGGCCAGCCCCTTGTCGGCGACCAGGCGCTCTAATGCCGCCAGCCAGTGCAGATAATAGACCGTCTCGGGCGAGCCCGCATCAGCCGATCCGCCGGCGGCGATTTCTCGGCTCAGCGCGGCGACCCATTCGGGCCAGGTGAAATGCCCGGCCTCGTGAAGCCGCACGGTCAGTGCGAAAGCCTCGGCCTGCCATGGCTCCGCGAACACTGGTCCGTCGCGGTCTTTGGGGAGGCCCGGCGTCGAGGCGGGCACTAGGGGGTCAACCATGGTGTGGCTCATGCCGGGTCAAGATAGTCGTCCCACAAATCGGCATAGATCGAATCCTTGGCGCCGGCTTCAGCGCCAAATACCTCGCGCGCGCTGAAGCGCACACAATAGACGTGCTGTGGCGTTTGGCCTTTGCCATGCGCATTGGTATCCGGCAGGACGAACACGCCATGATCGGCCTCAATCACACCTATTTTGTCGCGCACATAGCGGGGCAGGCGCGTATGACCCACTGGGTTGAGATTGCGCGTTCTCACCCGGTCGCCCTTTTTGAATTTGGACGCGACCGCGGCGTTGACGCGCGTCGAGCCGCCGGTCGCCAGCAAATTCGGCACCATGTCTTTGGTCAACAGCGCCATCACACCGGCCCTTTCGCGAGTGCCGCCCATTTCGCTTCGAGCTCGCTTTGTTTGATCACGCCCTTTTCAACCAAAATCGTTTCGAAGGCGTGCAACCAATGTTCGTAATAGCTCGTCGTCAAATAATCCGCCGGCGCCATGCGCTCGATGGCGTGGCGGAATTCATCGACATTGCAATGACCACCGGCGAAGACCGTGAACAACAGGCCGAAGACGCGGGTTTCCCAGGGGGCATGGAAATTTGGCTCATTGGGTTCTCGTTGCACGCCGCCGTGACCGTGCATGCCGCCGAGATCGTGAATGCCGTTCATCGCGACGGCGCCTCAACATTGGCGGTGCCGATCATGGCATCGCGCGTGACCAGTTTGGCGAGTGCCTCTTCGCTCAGGTCATCAGTGCCGGCCGGGCGCTCGGGTAGCACCATATAGCGCAGCTCGGCGGTCGAATCCCAAATGCGCACTTCCACGCTCTCCGGCAAATCAACGCCAAACTCTTTGAGCACGGCCCGTGGCTCGACCACCGCGCGCGAGCGGTAGGGCGCCGATTTATACCAAACCGGCGGCAGGCCCAAGACCGGCCAGGGATAGCAAGAGCAAAGCGTGCAGACGAGGAGGTTGTGAACCTGAGATGTGTTCTCGACCACCACCATGTCCTCGCCCTGCATGCCGGAATAACCAAGTTCGGCAATGGCCGCGGTGGCGTCGGACAAAAGTCGGCTTTTGTAAGCCGGGTCGGTCCAGGCACGCGCGACGACTCTGGCGCCATTGCGCGGGCCGATCTTGGTTTCGAAGGCTTCGATCAGGGCGTCGATCGACGAGGGGTCGAGCAGTTTCTTTTCGGTCAGGAGCGATTCGAGTGCCTTGACTCGGAGCGCCGGATCGGACGGTGGATCGCTATGCCGATGGTTGGCCACAGCAGGCCTCCTTGCGTCGGAGGGATGGGCAGTATGGGAAACGGTAGGGCGCCGCTTTGCGATGGTCAAGAACGCCGAGCGAGCCGTGGAAACGCATAAAGACCGATCGGCGGCGTCATGGCCGCGCGGCGTGGGTTGCAGGGGGCCTCATTCTTGCTATTGTCCTCCGCGCCGTGACGGCGCGACTTGCGACGGCGGCGCAAGGAGAGGTGGCCGAGCGGTTTAAGGCACACGCTTGGAAAGCGTGCATACGGTAACACGTATCGTGGGTTCGAATCCCACCCTCTCCGCCAGCCTGGGCTTTGTCATGCCCGCGCCGCACTTCGCGGGGTTCGCGCCCAGGCTTGATGCGTTTATGGTGATCTGCGATTGCTGCCGCAGTCTGCCGGATGGAATGATTGGGGAGGATAGAATGACGAGCACATACAGAGGCGCTTGTTTCTGTGGCGCGATCGCGATTGAAGCGACCGGCGCGCCGATCGAAATGGGCTACTGCCATTGCACGTCGTGCCGATCCTATTCGGGCGGACCTGTGAATGCCTTCACCCTCTGGCAAGAAGCGAACGTCAAGGTCATCAAGGGCGCGGAGTTCCTCGGCCGGTTTAACAAGACGGCGATGAGCCATCGGCGTTTTTGCACCAAATGCGGCGGGCATGTCATGGTCGATCATCCGAGCCTCGGCCTCATCGACGTGCATGCCTCGACAATCCCGACCATGGCCTTCAAGCCGAGCGTCCATCTGAATTACGCCGAAACAGTGTTGCCGATGAAGGACGGGCTCCCCAAATTGAGAGACTTCCCCGCCGCCATCGGTGGCTCCGGCGAGGCCATGCCCGAATAGGCAGTTTCCCGAGAAAGGCATGCCATGCAAATCTCCATCATCGGCTTCGATCGCTTCACCGACATCGACGTGTTCATGCCTTGGGACCTGTTGAATCGGGCCCGGGCAGCGGGCGCGCGCGATTGGCAGGTGCGCATCCTCGGCAAGGCCGATCACATCACCTCGGTCGCCGGACTAAGGATCCCGACCCATGGGCGGCTCGAGGAGACCGCCGTGAGCGATGCGGTGGTCTTTGCCAGCGGCGTCGGCGTCGAAGATTGCCTCAAGGATTCCGAGTTCCTCGATGCCTTGGCGCTCGACGAACAACGTCAATTGATCGGTTCGATGTGCGCGGGCGCGATTCTGCTCGCCCATAAGGGCTTGC
>CAMDNF010000125.1:0-6616 GCA_945902735.1 Rhizobium sp. Q54
ACCGCGCTCAGCATCAATGCAGGCAGCGGGCCGGACTGGCTGACCTCGCTTTCCGGCTACATCGCGCACGGCAAGCCGATCTACATGCTGCTCTATGCGGCGGCGATTATCTTTTTCGCGTTCTTCTACACGACCGTCGTGTTCAACCCTCAGGATACCGCCGAGAACCTCAAGAAATATGGCGGCTTCATTCCCGGCATTCGGCCCGGAAAGAGCACGGCCGACTATCTGACCTACGTGCTCAACCGGCTGACCATGATCGGCGCGCTCTACCTCACATTGGTCTGCTTGTTGCCCGAGTTCCTGATCTCGGAGTACGCGTTACCGTTCTATTTCGGCGGCACCAGCCTTTTGATCGTGGTCTCGGTCACCATGGACACTGTCAGCCAGATACATTCGCACCTGCTGGCACACCAATACGAAGGCTTGATCAAGAAGGCCAAGCTGCGGGGCAGCCGGCGGTGAACGTCATCCTGCTCGGGCCGCCGGGTGCCGGAAAAGGCACCCAGGCGGAACGCTTGGCCCGTCGGCTTGGCATCGTCCAACTCTCGACCGGCGATATGTTGCGCGCCGCGGTCAAGGCCGGAACGCCATTGGGCCTCAGGGCGAAGTCGATCATGGAGGCGGGTGCTCTAGTTCCCGATGAGGTCATGATTGGGCTGATCGCCGAGCGCATCGGCCATTCGGACTGCAAGAACGGCTTCATTTTGGACGGTTTTCCGCGGACCACCGCCCAGGCCGAGGCGCTTGACCGCATGCTGGCCGAACGTGGGCTCAAGCTCGACCGAGTGGTCGAACTCAAGGCCGATGACGAAAAACTCACCGAGCGTATCGTCGGGCGTTTCGCATGCGCCAAATGTGGCGCCGGCTACAACGACGCAACCAAGCCGACCCGGGTCGCTGGGGTGTGCGACTTTTGCGGGTCGAGGGACTTCGTCCGTCGCAAGGACGACAACCGAGATACGGTGGTTGAGCGCCTCAAGGCTTATCATGCTCAAACCGCGCCGATTATTCCCTATTACCGGCGCGCCGGACGGTTTGTTTCGATCGATGGCATGGCCGAAATCGATACGGTCGAGATCGCACTGGTGAACGCCCTGGACGTCGCGTCAAATGGTTGACGGAAGCTTTCCGACCGCCCATAATGCTCTCCCTCCGTTCGTGCTGCGGCTAACGGTCGCAGCGCGCCTTTTGCTTTGCTAGGAGTAAGACGTGGCGCGCATCGCGGGCGTAAACATCCCCACCGCTAAGCGGGTCGAGGTTGCACTGACCTACATCCACGGGATCGGGCAGGTTCAAGCCCGGAAGATCGTGGGTAAGGTTGGCATCGCCTCGAAGACCCGTGTCGGCGAGTTGAGCGAAGCGGACGTGATCCGGATTCGCGAGGTGATCGACAAGGAATACACCGTTGAAGGCGATCTGCGGCGCGAAGTTGCGATGAACATCAAGCGCCTGATGGATCTCGGCTGCTATCGCGGCCTCAGGCATCGTCGCGGGCTTCCGGTGCATGGTCAGCGTACCCACACCAACGCGCGCACGCGGAAGGGCCCGTCTCGGCCGATCGCGGCGAAAAAGAAATAGGCTAGGGGCAAGGACAATGGCGAAAACGGCTCGTCCGCGCCGAAAAGAGCGCAAGAATATCTCGTCCGGCATTGCTCATGTGAATGCCACGTTCAACAACACGATGATCACGATCACGGACCTTCAGGGGAATGCGATTGCGTGGTCTTCGGCGGGAACGATGGGCTTCAAGGGCTCGCGCAAGTCGACGCCTTATGCCGCCCAAGTAGCGGCGGAAGATGCGGGTCGGAAGGCCAAGGAGCACGGTGTGGTCGCGATCGAGGTCGAGGTCAAGGGCCCTGGCGCTGGGCGCGAATCGGCGCTGCGTGCGCTGCAGACCGCCGGTTTCACGATTTCGGCCATCCGCGACGTGACGCCGGTGCCGCATAACGGGTGCCGGCCGCCCAAACGCCGTCGGGTCTAGCCCGTACCGCGCGCGCGGCAATTCAATTAGGCCGGGCCGCGCCGCATTGTAGTTTTTTGGCTCTTCGCGAAACCCAGTTTCGCAAATATGAGGTCGCACGCGTGATCCAAAGGAACTGGCAAGAACTTATCAAACCCTCGAAGCTCGCTGTGACTCCTGACGGCGACGGCTCGCGCATGGCCACGGTGGTGGCCGAGCCGCTCGAGCGCGGCTTCGCCGTGACGCTCGGCAATGCGCTCAGGCGCATTTTGCTTTCGTCGTTGCAGGGCGCTTCGGTAACGTCGATCAAGATTGACGGGGTGCTCCACGAGTTCTCGTCCATCCCCGGCGTTCGCGAGGACGTCACCGACATCGTGCTCAACATCAAGATGTTGGCGCTCCGCATGCACGGCGAGGGTCCGAAGCGCATCAGCCTCAGGGCGCAAGGCCCGGGCGAGGTCAGAGCGGGCCAGATCGAGGCCGGTCACGATATCGAAGTGATGGATCCCTCGCTCGTCATCTGCACGCTCGATGAGGGCGCCAAGCTCAACATGGAATTGACCGTGCAGAACGGCAAAGGCTATGTGCCGGCGTCGCTCAACCGGCCGGAGGACGCGCCAATTGGCCTTATTCCGGTCGATGCCCTCTATAGCCCGGTCCGCAAGGTCGCTTACAAGATCGACAACACGCGCGTTGGTCAGGTGACCGACTACGACCGTTTGACCATGAGGCTCGAGACCAACGGCACCGTGCGCCCCGATGATGCCGTGGCGCTTGCGGCGCGCATTCTTCAGGATCAGCTCCAGCTCTTCATCAATTTCGACGAGCCGCGTGAACTTCCGGTTGGTGGCGAACGGGCCGAGCCCGAGTTCAATCCAAATCTGTTGCGCAAGGTCGACGAGCTCGAGCTCTCGGTGCGATCGGCCAACTGCCTCAAGAACGACAACATCATCTATATCGGCGATCTCGTTCAGAAATCGGAACAGGAAATGCTGCGGACGCCGAACTTCGGCCGCAAGTCGCTGAACGAAATCAAGGAAGTTCTGGAATCCATGGGGCTTCGGCTTGGCATGGAAATTCCGAACTGGCCGCCGGAGAACATCGAGGAGCTGGCGCGCAAACTCGACGAGCCTTATTGAGGCGGGTCGAGGCGCGCGCGCAGGAGAAATCGTCATGCGTCACAAGATCGCAGGCCGCAAGCTCAACCGTACGACATCGCATCGCCGCGCGCTGTTTCGCAACATGGCGACCGCGCTGCTGAAGCATGAGCAGATCACGACGACCTTGCCCAAGGCGAAGGAGCTCCGTCCCGTGGTCGAGAAACTGATCACCATGGGGAAGACGGACTCGTTGGCCTCGCGCCGGCGCGCTTATTCCTACCTGCAAGACGATGCCGTGGTTGCGAAGCTCTACACCACGATCGGGCCACGCTACGCCGAGCGCAAGGGCGGCTATACCCGCGTACTGCGCGCCGGCATGCGCTATGGCGATGCAGCCGACATGGCCGTGATCGAATTGGTCGACCGTGATCCGGCGGCCAAGGGGCTCGATTCTGGCCCAAGCCAAAAGTCGGCCGAGGCGGAAGCGGGGGAAGAGGCGACCGCCTAAGTTGGTGCGCCAGTCAGGTTTTCCTGGAGGGCAGTCTGATCGGGCTGCCCTTCGTCTTTTCGGTGTCCTACATTGATGCGTAGTGGCGACACCTAGGGTCGCCTGAAACGGTCATGGCCAAAGAAAAGACACGCTCGCTGTTCGAGAATGCCGCCGCGAACCGTCCGCTGGCCGATCGGCTGCGCCCGCACACGCTAGCCGAGGTGGTTGGCCAGGCGCACTTGCTTGGCCCCGATGGTCCGATCGGCCGCATGGTCGCGGCGCATCGGCTCGCCTCGATGATCCTCTGGGGCCCGCCCGGCTGCGGAAAAACCACGATCGCGCGCCTGCTCGCCGAATCGACCGCGCTCGATTTCGAGCCGCTCAGCGCGGTGTTCTCAGGCGTCGCCGATCTCAGGAAGATATTCGATAGCGCGCGCGAGCGCCGCGCGGCCGGGCGCGGCACGCTCCTCTTTGTCGATGAGATCCACCGTTTCAACCGCGCCCAGCAGGATGCCTTCCTGCCTGTGGTGGAGGACGGCACGGTCATTCTGATCGGGGCGACCACCGAGAATCCTTCGTTCGAACTCAACGCGGCCTTGCTGTCGCGCTGTCAGGTCATGGTTCTGCGCCGACTGGACGAGACCGCCCTCGACGAGCTTCTGGCCCGCGCCGAGGCGCTGAGCGGGCGCGTTCTGCCGCTCGATGCGGAGGCGCGCGTCACCTTGAAGGCGATGGCCGATGGCGATGGCCGCTTCCTGCTCAATTTGGCCGAGGAGCTCTTCGCGCGGCCGGTGGGTCCGGCGCTCGACGCGCAAGGTCTAATGGCCGCCGTGCAACGCCGCGCGCCGATTTACGACAAGGGTCAAGACAGCCATTACAATTTGATCAGCGCGCTGCACAAATCACTGCGCGGCTCGGACACCGATGCCGCGCTCTATTGGCTGGCGCGAATGCTCTCGGGTGGCGAAGATCCGCGCTACATCATGCGACGGCTCACGCGTTTCGCGGTGGAAGATGTCGGGCTCGCCGATCCGGCGGCGCTGCCGCAATGCCTCGCGGCATGGGAAACCTATGAGCGGCTTGGTTCGCCCGAAGGCGAGCTGGCGCTGGTCCATGCCGTGATCTATCTCGGCACCGCGCCGAAATCGAACGCCGCCTATGTCGCGCACGGCGCCGCCATGGCGGTCGCACAACGCACCGGTTCGCTCGCGCCGCCCAAACATATCTTGAATGCGCCGACGCGGCTCATGAAGGAGCTTGGCTATGCCAAGGGTTACCAATATGACCACGACGCGGCCGACGCGTTTTCAGGCCAAAACTATTTTCCAGACGGCATGACGCGGGAACACTTCTATTTGCCGGCTGAGCGCGGCTTCGAGCGCGAGGTCAAGAAGCGGCTCGATTACTGGGCACGCCTGCGCGAGCGGCGTACCGGCGAAGCGGATGAGCCGGTCGAGCCCGAACCATGATGCAAATCCTGTTCGTTGCGGCTGGTGGCGCGATTGGGTCGGTCGGCCGCTATGTCGTCGTCGGTGCGTTCGAGCGCTGGCTTGGTGTCGGCTTTCCCTATGGCACGTTGGCCGTCAATGTCATCGGCTCGGCGGTGCTTGGTTTGCTGGTCGGTCTGTTCATCACTCTGTTTGATACGACCCCTGAACTCCGTTTGTTTTTGGTGGTCGGCATTCTCGGTGGCTTCACGACGTTTTCGGCCTTCTCGCTCGATATCATCACGCTGTTGGAAAAGGGTGAGGCCGTTCACGCGATCCTTTACGTCGCGCTCTCGATCGTGCTCTCGGCTGGCGCACTCTATCTCGTGCTTCGACTGGTGCGTTGGATCGCAGCATGAGTGGGGTCAGCAGCATCGAGGTCAAGTCCGAGGACGCCGATCTGCGCTTGGACCGGTGGTTCAAGCGGCATTACCCAGGCCTGACCCATGCGCGGTTATCGAAGTTGCTCAGAACCGGGCAAATCAGGGTCGATGGCGGTCGTGCAAAAGCCAGCCTGAGGTTGGCCTCGGGTAGTACGGTGCGCGTGCCCCCATTGGGCGATGAACAAGCCGCACCAGCGGTGCGCAAATCGCCGACTTATGTGGCGAGCGAACAGGCGCTGGAAGCCGCACGCCGTTGGATCATTTACCGTGACGATTCGATCATCGTGCTCAACAAGCCAGCCGGCCTCCCGGTGCAGGGCGGCAGCGAGGTCGAGGAGCATTTGGATGCGCTGCTGGACGGCCTGCGCTTTGGTGCGCCCGAGCGGCCGCGTTTGGTGCATCGGCTCGACCGCGATACCAGCGGCGTCATCGTATTGGCGCGCTCGTCCGCCGCGGCGCGTAAGCTGACCGAGGCGTTCCGGCAGCGCGCGCCGCGCAAGGTCTATTGGGCACTGGTGGTTGGCGTGCCACATCCCTTGAGCGGGCGCATCGATGCGAAGCTCGCCAAACGGCCAAGCTCGGCCGTCGAAAAAATGCGAGTCGCGACCAAGGGTGATGACGGCCAGGGCGCCACGACGTTCTATCGGGTCATCGATAGCGCGCCGCCGCGCGCCGCCTGGCTCGCGTTGATGCCGAAGACCGGGCGCACACATCAGCTTCGTGTCCATTGCGCCGAAGTGCTCGGCACGCCGATTGCCGGCGATGGTAAATATGGTGGCGCCACAGCTTTTCTGCCGCTCGACGGCATGGAAAAACGGCTTCATCTTCACGCGCGGGCGCTTGAAATTCCTGATCCAAGCGATTCCTCGGCGCGCCGCGATCTGCGATTTGTGGCGGACTTGCCGCCCCATTTATCGAAGGCTTTCAAGCTACTCGGGCTTGATCTTAATCTCGCGCGTGACCCTTTTACGGCGCTCGAGCCATGAGCCGCCTCGGCATGTCATGCGCCAATCGCGCTGGAGACCGCCATGGCGGATGAGGTCAAGTCGCCGCGCGGTTTCCGCTTTCGCTGGTGGATCGTGCCGGCTGGCCTGGGCGGCGTGGTCGTCATCGTTGTCGCGGTCGGCGCCGTTATCCTCGCCAACAAGGATATTGGCGCGTTCAAGGATCTCATCACCGCCGAGCTTAGCAAA
>CAMDNF010000126.1:0-6575 GCA_945902735.1 Rhizobium sp. Q54
ACCTATCGAGACTTGGTAAGAGTCGCATCCGTGCTTTATTTCAGCACGATGGCCGAAAGATTGCGGCCGTAGTCCTTTTCACCGGCATGACACGTGCGGCGATAGCTGAAGAAGCGATCATGGGCGGCGAAGGTGTCGTACCCGCTCGCTTCGGCGGCGCGCAGGCCAAGAGCGCGCAAGCGGCGCAAGCAATAAGTCGGCAAATCGAACAGCAAATGACCGGCGCGCGGCGCGGGCTGAAACAAATCGGCCCAAGCGGGATCGCGGGCGAGAAAGGGCGCGGGAAACTCGGGCCCGACCTCATAGGACGCGGCGGCGATCGAGGGGCCGAGCACGGCAACGATGCGCGTCGGCTTGGCGCCAAGGCTCGTCATCGCGTCAACCACGCCTTCAAGCACGCCGCCGATCGCACCTTTCCACCCCGCATGAGCGGCGCCGATCACGCGGGCTTCCGCATCGGCGAGGAGCGCCGGCACGCAATCCGCCGCCAGCACGCCGATCGCGAGACCCGGCACGTCGGTCGCGAGCGCATCGGCATCGGGCGACTTGGCTCCATCGGGCCAGGGCTCGCGTACCACGAGCGCGCGTGGCGAATGCACTTGATAGGGCGTCAACAAGGGCGCGTTGGGCACACCGAGGGCGGTCAGAGCGCGCAGGCGGTTCTCGCGCACGAGGGCGGCCTCATCGCGCGAGCCGAGGCCGCAATTGAGTGAGGCATAAACGCCGGTGCTCACGCCGCCGAGCCGGCCGAAAAACCCGTGATGGATTCGCCCTTCAGCCAAGCCATTGAGCAAGGTGTGGCGGATCGGCTCAACCATGAACAAGCTCGGCCTTCATGGGTGTGTCCGTGGTGCCGACGCTCTCAAAGCCGGGGGGCGCCGGTGCGTTCGCGGGCGTTAGAGCGAGGGCCTTGAAGAGCGTACCCATCGCATGGCTCGCGGTTAGGCGATGGAGCGCGGCGTCAATCGCGCTGGCTTGATCAGGTGTAGCCTGCGCGCTCAGGCGCGCGGCGCGCGCCTCGATCCCCAACGTCGTGAGCAAGCGGCCTTGCGTGATCGGGCCCCATGACGTGGCGCCTTGTATTCGTGCCGCGCGGGCGAGGCCTGCGAAATCGACATGGGCGGTCAAATCCGCCTCACCCAAGGTTTCCAACGCCGGCACGGTACGATGCGCGCGCACGGCTTGCAGCGTATCGCCCGGCGCGCTTTTGGCATGACCATAATCAATGAGTAGGGCCGCGCCGCCGAAATGCGCAAGGCGCGCGCCGATCAGCGTGGCCATCGCCTCGCGCGCAGGCGAATATTCGGCGATCGTGCCGATGGGCACCCGGTCCGCTGAAGGCAACCAGGCGGGCAAGACCGCCGGCGCGGTGTCGGCTTCAACGAAGCGGAACGTTGCGCCGTCAGCGCCGAGCGCAACGCAACGCTGGCGCCAGCCGGTTTCTGCCGCGATCAATTGTTCAATCGGCAACGCGTCGAAAAACTCATTGGCGATCAGGAGGGAGGGGCCATCCGGCACGTCATCGAGTCGGTCATGCCAGGCGATGCGTTGATCGGCAAGCGTCGTGCGTTGCGCCTCACGCAAGGTCGGGCTGGTTTCGATCAAATGAAGGTCGAGGGCGGCGCGGAATTTGGAGAATTGTTTGGTCGCGCGCAGCGCATCGGCCATCAACGTGCCGCGACCGGGGCCGAGTTCGATCAGACAGATATTCGCCGGTGCGCCGATCTGCTCATAGGTCGCGACGCACCAGAGGCCGATCAACTCGCCGAACATTTGGCTGATTTCGGGCGCAGTGATGAAATCGCCCGCCGCGCCGAATGGATCGCGGTTCATGTAATAGCCGTGCACGGGATGTCCGAGCGCCTCGGCCATGACACGCGCGATCGGTTGCGGCCCCGCCACGCCGATCAAGGCCCGGAGATAGGCGGGAAAGTCGCTCATGATTTGGTAATGAGGTGGTGAGCCGCCTTTGCGCGATAGAGCAGGAACGCGCCAAGCGCCAACATGGGGAGACTCAAGATTTGTCCCATGGTGATGCCGCTCACGATGAAGCCGAGATAGGCATCCGGCTCGCGGAACAATTCGCCGATGATGCGCGCAATGCCATAACCGATCAAAAAGACGCCGGTCATGGCGCCCGGCCGCGTCGGGAGGCGGCTCAGATGCACCAGCGTCGCCAGCAGCGCGAAGAGCAAGAAGCCCTCCATGATCGCTTGATAGAGTTGGCTCGGGTGCCGAGGGTCCGGCCCGCCATTCGGGAACACCATGGCCCACGCCACGTCGCTCACGCGGCCATAAAGCTCGCCGTTGATGAAATTTGCGATACGGCCGAAGAAGAGCCCGAGCGGCACCGCGCAGGCGACCAGATCGGCCACCATCAACAGGCTGGTTTTTCGGAAGCGCGCGAATCCAATGAGCGCGATCAGCGTGCCGACCAGACCGCCATGGAACGACATGCCGCCCTGCCAAACGAGCGGGATCTCCTCCGGGTGTTCGATGAAATAGGCGGGCTGATAGAACAGCACATAGCCGAGCCTGCCGCCGAGCACGACGCCAAGCGTGCACCAGACCAGGAGATCATCGACCAGTCGGGTGTCGAGACCAGGGATGCGCGTGCGCGCCAAATAACGCACATAGAGCCAACCGACGAGGAGGCCGACGACATAGGCAAGGGCGTACCAGCGGATCGACACCGGTCCGATTTCGACCAGCACGGGATCAATCGCGGGGAATGCAATCGCGAACATCAGCGAAAAGGATCGTCGTTGAGGAGATAATTTTTTACGTAGCGATGCACGCCGTCTTCGAGCGAGGTGAACGGCGTTTCATAGCCGGCGGCGCGCAGGCGCTCGGGGCGCGATTGGGTCATGTATTGATAATGCGGGCGGAGCGATTCGGGCATGTCGAAATAGTCGATCAAGGGTTCACGGCCGAGTGCGCGAAACAATGCATTGGCAAGATCGGCGAAACTGCGCGCCTTGCCGGTGCCGAGATTGAACAAGCCACTGACATTGGGCGCGACCAAGAGCCACAACATGACATCGATGCAATCGCCGACCCAAACAAAGTCGCGCTTCTGTCCGCCATCGGGAACATCCGCGCGGTAGGACTTGAAGAGCCGCACCGGCTTGCCGGCGCGCGCCGCCGGAAAATTGGTCGCCACCACGCTTTGCATGGCGCCTTTGTGCTGCTCGTTCGGCCCATAGACATTGAAGAATTTGAGCCCGACCCATTGCGGCGGCGCGGGTTCGCGCTCGGCGATCATGCGCGCGACCCGACGGTCGAACAGATGTTTGCTCCAGCCATAGGGGTTGAGCGGGCGCAGGCGCCGGAGCCCGTTGACCGAGCCATCATCATCGAACCCGGCCGCGCCATCGCCATAGGTTGCGGCTGACGAGGCGTAGATGAAGGGCACGCCATTGAAGGCGCAGAAATTCCACAAATCCAGGCTAGTCGAGAAATTGGAGCGGATGATGAGGTCCGCGTCGGTCTCGGTGGTCGATGAAATGGCGCCGAGATGATAAATCGCCTCAATGCGCCCGCGCCGCGCGGCCAGGTAATCGAGCAAATGGCTCGGCGCCACGAGGTCGGCAAGCTCGCGCTTGGCGATATTGCGCCATTTCTCGCCGTGCCCGAGCGTGTCGCACACGACGAGTTCTTTGGCGCCGCGTTCTTCGAGCCCCGCCACGAGGTTCGAGCCGATGAAGCCGGCGCCGCCCGTGATCACGATCATGGCGCGGTTATAGGCGGGGGAATCCGGCACCGCAAGTTGCGGTTGCCGGGCGGGCGGGCGCTTCCCATAGTGGGACTGGCCGAATTTAGCCAAGGAGGTGGCCATGCCGATCGATAGCCGGTTGCTCGATGACCTCGCGCGTATCTTCGGGTCCGCCATGGGAACGGCCCAGGGCGCGCGGCATGAGGTCGAGTCGCTATTTCGCCGCCAAATCGAGCGCACCCTCTCGGCCATGGAACTCGTTAGCCGGGATGAATTCGACGCGGTCAGGCAAATGGCGGCCAAGGCCCGGGCCGAGCAGGAGGCGTTGGAGGAACGGCTGGCTCGCCTCGAAGCGAGGCTCGCAAGCCAGCAATCTCCGCTTTAGGTATCCGATCAGCCCTATATTTTGTGCTTCCTTTTGCCTAGTTCCCCATTCTATGGTGTCCCTTGGTAGGCCTGGGGGTCGCGGCCTTGTGAGCCCCTAGGTATTGGCAGCCCCAATGGGGCGGAGGTGGCGCCATGGCTCGCATGCAAGCGGCGATCGCGGAAATCGGCCACAACCCCGTCGATGTGGTCGAACAAGTCCTTGCCATGAACGAATTACCGTTCGAACGCTGTGGCGATGACGATCTGGCGGCCGAGCATTCGGGTCGCTGGTGCTCCTATCAGCTTTGGTTCGCCTACCGGCCCGATATCGAAGGCCTGCATTTTTCCTGCGCCTTCGACGTGCGGGTGCCGCGCGAAATGCGGGAGCGGGTCTTTCCGCTGCTCGCCTTGATCAATGAACGGCTGTGGATCGGGCATTTCGATCTCTGGCTCGATGAGGGCCAGCCGACCTTTCGCCATGCGATGTTGTTTCGTGGCGGGCTGCCGCCGAGCGACGATCAGATCCAGGATTTGATCCGCACGGCGATCACCGAATGCGAGCGGTTTTACCCGGCGTTCCAGCACGTCATCTGGGCCGGCAAGACGGCGGCCGAGGCGATCGAGGCGGCGTTGTTCGAGACCGCGGGCCAAGCCTGACCCCATGAGTTCGAGCGGCCCGTTGCGGCCGGGCGTCATTCTGGTCGGTGGCGGCAAAATGGGCGGCGCGCTGCTCGCCGGCTGGCTGCGCGGCGCGCTCAAACCAAATCAAGCCTATGTGGTAGAACCCGATTCGGGCGCCGGCGCGCGCGCGAAGGCGCTGGGCGTCACGGTTGTGACCGAGGCCAGCGCCATACCAGCCGATTTCAGACCGGGGGTCTTGGTCCTCGCGGTCAAGCCGCAAATCATGGAGAGCGTGCTGCCGGCCTACCGCGCACTGGCGGACGATGGCGCGCTGGTTCTTTCAATCGCGGCCGGGCGAACGATTGGCTCGTTCGCGAAAACGCTCGGCCCCGTGTCGATTGTGCGCGCCATGCCGAACACGCCGGCCGCGATCGGGCGTGGTATTACGGTGGCGTGCCCGGGCGCGGGCGTGAGCCCGGCCATGCGCGAGCGCGCGACCACCTTGTTGGCGGCGGTCGGCGAGGTTGCGTGGGTCGAGGACGAGGCGTTGATGGATGCCGTCACGGCGGTTTCCGGCAGCGGACCGGCCTATGTTTTTCTGATGATCGAGACTTTGGCCGCGGCCGGGGTCGAGGCCGGATTGCCGGCGCCGCTCGCGGCGCGTCTTGCGCTCGTCACGGTCGCGGGCGCGGGCGCGCTCGCGCAAGACTCCGGCACCGACCCGGCTGAGTTGAGGCGCAATGTGACGAGCCCGGGCGGCACCACGCAGGCCGCGCTCGAGGTGTTGATGGCGGGTGATGGTCTTGGCGCCCTGATGTCGCGGGCGGTTGCCGCCGCGACGCGCCGCTCGCGCGAGCTCGCGCGCTGAGTGGTTTGACCGCGTCGGCCATGCCGCCTAGCATCCGGCGATCATGGCGAAACGAGCCCAAAAGAAACCCACGACGACGAGCGACCCGATCGAGGCCGCGTTGGCGCTCGCGGCGGAAATGCCGTGGCGCGCGGTGACGCTGGAGGCGATCGCAAGCCGTGCCGGCCTCACGCTCGCGGCGCTGTTTGAGCTTTATCCGTCGAAGGCGGCGTTGCTGGCTGGCTTTAGTCGACGCATCGATGCCCATGTTCTCACGTCGCGCGATGAAACGATGATCGATCATCCGGCGCATGAGCGCTTGTTCGACGTCGTGATGCGCCGCTTCGATGCCTTGGCGCCCCACAAAGAGGCGCTTCGTTCGATCCTGCGGCGTGCCGCGCTCGATGCCGAGGCGGGGCTCGTGGGCGCGTGTGCGCTGCATCGCGCTTTGGTCGCGATGCTTGAGGCGGCGGGGCTTTCATCCTCGGGCTTGAGAGGGGCGCTGCGCCGCAAAGGCCTCGCTCTGGTCTATCTCGACACACTCCGGGTTTGGCTGAATGACGATAGCCCTGATATGGCGCGCACCATGAAAGCGCTCGATGGTCATTTGCGGCGCATCGATCGGGTGATTCGCCTCGTGCGCGGCGGCGGCAGGGACGATGTCGCGTCTTCGGGCGGCGCGTGACGATCAGCCTCGATGATTTTCAGCGGGTCGACATTCGGGTCGGCACGGTGGTGCGCGCCGAGCCGTTTCCTGAGGCGCGCAAGCCGGCGTTCAAATTGTGGGTCGATTTCGGCGCCGAACTCGGCGTGAAAAAGAGCTCCGCGCAGATCGCCGAGCATTATCGCCCCGTCGAATTGATCGGTCGCCAAGTGGCGGCGGTGGTCAATTTCGTGCCGCGCCAAATCGGTCCGTTTCTTTCCGAAGTTTTGGTGCTGGGTTTTCCCGATGAAAAAGATCGGGTCGTGCTGATCGAGCCCAGCCGCGTTGTGCCCAATGGCGGGCGGCTTTTTTAGCTAAACCGG
>CAMDNF010000127.1:0-6449 GCA_945902735.1 Rhizobium sp. Q54
TGACCTATCATGTGGTGCCCGGCAAGGTCATGGCGAATGACGTCGCCGTCAAGAAGATGGACGCCAAGACGGTTCAAGGCGGTGACATCAAGGTCAACGGCATGAACGGCGTGCGCATCAACGATTCGATGGTCACCAAGGCGGACATCGTGACCGACAACGGCGTCATCCATGTGATCGACCGGGTGCTCCTCCCGAGCTTCTGATCAAAGCAGGGGCTTAGAACCTTGGGCCTCGCTTGACAGCGGGGCCCATTTTTTTGCGCCCTTGCGGCGCCCATTCCAAATTAGACATCGTAGGATGCTCACCATGTCAAGACGACGATGAGCGCTAAAGCGCCAGGAATGGCCGACCTGCGAGGGCTTGGACGAAGATCGCCACCGACAGGGCAAACCAAATCGCGCCAGCGGATATGACGAGCAGCCGCGCGCTCGAACGGCGCCACAATCGATCGAGCAGCATGCCAAAAAGCGGCAATACCTGCATGGCATGTGTTGCGAAGAAGTGAGAAGTCCGCAGATCGCCGGTCTCGCTCGACCATCCGGTAATCGGTAGCGCCATTGACGGGTCTGCCGGGTTGCCAAATTGGTGGCTGAGGTTCTGGCTCATGAACCCGGCGAAAATCAGCGTCAGCACCGAGCCGCCGATCAGCCCCACAACAACGCCAAGACGTGTCGCAGGACCGAGCGCAGCTTCGCGATCCCGCCATGCCGCCCAGCCAACGCCGGCGGACGCCGCGACGATCAGCACCGCGCCTGTGGCCATCACGCCGTAATACATGAAGGCGTGGAACGAGGTGCTGACGTTGAAGTGCGAAACCTCCTGACGTGCCGCCTGCAGCATCATGTAGCCGACCTCGGCGAACAGACTGATCAGCGAGAGCGGAACCAGCGCGGACAACAGCCAACCCCGCCGCCATGTTTCGCTCAGGCGAGCCGAAATGACGGCCAACGTCGCGAAATGAATGGCGAAGGAAACCTGGAATTTAAGCGGCTTTGTCCAGACATTCGCTCCGTCCAGAAGACGCGTGTCAATCATCAAGGCAGCGAAGGTGAACGGGGCCAACCCGGCCATCAACGCGGCCCCGGCAAGCCAAAATATATCCGGATAGAACGGTCGGACCGTTGAACGAACGTGGGTTTTTTCGACGAAGTTCATGTGATCAACAATGCAGGTTGCGTGACCGCGCGTTCTGCTCAGGAATCACGTCAAGCATGGCAGGCTCCTTGAATGCGTCGTTCGTCAGAGCCCCATGAACCGCGGCTGAGGCATAATCGTGTTACGGGCGCGAGGGGCGATCGGATCAGTGTCGCCGGGTGGTCCGGCGCGCAGTCACGTACGTAATAGGGTTGATGAACGCACCAGCGCTCTCTAACTTCATTGCCAATGCGTCCGTGCGCCCGGTTGAACCAGCCGCGCGGCGCTACATTATTGTAGGGGTGGATCGAATTCTGACCGCCGCCGCCTCGTCGGCACCCGAGGGCCTGCTTCGCCGCGTTGGTCTGCAACGCGATCGCGCGGCGTTTGGCGAGCTTTTCCGGCTGTTTGCGCCAAAAGTCAGAGCCTACGCACTGCGTATGGGCGTTTCCTTTTCGAGCGCGGAGGAGCTGGTCCAGGAGGTGATGCTGTCAGTTTGGCGTCGGGCGGACACTTACGATCCCGACAAGGCAAATGCGGCGACTTGGATCTATGCGATCGCGCGCAACCGATTGCTCGATGAATTCCGCCGCACGCGGCCCTTGACGACGCAACTCGAGGTCGCGGACGATGAGCCGGAGGACGACCCGGCGCACGAGCTGCGGATTGATTCCGAGCGCGCCGCCGGGCGCCTGCGAATGGCGCTTGGCGAGCTTCCGGCTGAACAGTCAGAGGTTCTACGGATCGCCTACTATGAAGGGATCTCGCAGCGTGAGATGGCGGTGCGGCTTGGTTTGCCTATCGGTACGGTGAAGTCGCGAACGCGCCTCGCGCTCGATCGACTGCGCGATGCCTTGAAGGCTGCGCCGTGAGCATTATGTCCGCCCACCCGACCGACGATCTTCTGCTGCATTACGTCACCGGCGGTCTACCGCGGCCGTTTTCCGTTTTGGTCGCGTCTCATTTGGCGTTCTGCACACGCTGCCGAGTCGAGACGGAGCGGCTGGAAGCAGTCGGCGGCGGCTTGTTCGCGGCGCTCGAAGCGAGGGGCGAGGCCGAATCAGGCCTTGAGGCGCTGCTTGCGCGGCTCGATGAGCCGGTGCCGATCGAACCGCCGCCGCCCCCGAGCGATGCCGAAACGGCGGCGCGGCTGCCGGCGCCGCTGCGCGCCTTTATTGGCAAGCCCCTTAAATCTCTCTCTTGGCACGAAGTGCTGCGCGGCATTTCGATTGTCGATCTGGCGAGCATCAAGGCCGATGGCGCGCGGGCGCGGCTGGTCTTGACACGGCGCGGACTCAAAGTGCCCCGCCATATTCATGTCGGCACCGAATTGACGCTCGTCCTCTCCGGCGGTCTGACCGCGGAACAGGGTCACTTCAGGCGCGGCGACGTCATGGTGGTCGAGCCGAGCGTGGTGCATCGCCCGGTGATGGATGATGACGAGGATTGCCTTTGCCTCGCGGTGACCGACGGCGCGGTCCGTTTCACCGGCCTGATCGGCCGGGCGCGCCAGCTTCTCGCGGGCTATTAGCCTCTACTCAGCCGCCGGTTTGGCCGCCTCGCGCCGCGGCGCGGCTGGTCGGGATGAGCGACACCCTGACCTCGCCGAAGCCGGGGACGGGCGAGGCGCCCATTCTCCGAAGCCTGCCGGGTGACACCTGATACGTTATGGGTTATATCGACCCGTGATCAGGAGCTTCAAGCACAAAGGGTTGAAGCGGCTGTTCGAGGACGGCGACCGAAAGGGGATCCGTCCCGATTTTCTCGATAAGATTGAGAACGTTCTTTTTGTCCTGAACCGCGGCAAGACCACGAGCGACCTGGATCTGCCCGGCTTTCGATTGCATCCGCTCAAAGGCGACTTGAAAGGCCGCTGGGCCGTAACGGTGCGAGCAAACTGGCGAATCGTGTTCCGCTTCGACGATGGCCATGCGGCCGATGTCGATCTTGTCGATTACCACTAGGAGATCGAGACATGTTGATGAAGGCCCCACCGCATCCCGGTAGGATCGTCAGGCAGGAGTGCATCGAGCCGTTCGGGCTGACCGTGACGGCAGCCGCCAAGGGGCTTGGCGTAACGCGCAAGGCCCTATCCGAGCTTCTCAACGGCAAGTCGGGTATCTCGCCGGAAATGGCGCTCCGGCTTGCCAAGGCGTTCGGCAGCAGTCCCGAAATGTGGCTCGGACTCCAGATGGACTACGACCTGGTGCAGGCGCAAAAAAAGGTCGGCAGGATCAAAGTGCAGAAGTTCGCCCCCGCCGCGTAGAGCCTTCGACCTTACTCCGCCGCCGGCTTGGCCGCTTCGCGGCGCGGGTATTTGCCGCGCACATAATCATCGACGATCTTTTGAAAATCCTGGGCGATGCTTGGTCCGCGCAAGGTCATGGCCTTGCGCCCATCGATGAAGACCGGGGCGGACGGCGTTTCGCCGGTGCCCGGCAGCGAGATACCGATATTGGCGTGCTTGCTTTCGCCCGGGCCGTTGACGATGCAGCCCATGACCGCCAGCTGCATGGTCTCGACGCCATCGAACTCCTCGCGCCAGACCGGCATTTTGCCGCGGACATAGCCTTGGATGCTTTCGGCCAGTTCCTGAAACACGGTCGAGGTGGTGCGCCCGCAACCCGGGCAGGCCGAAACCAAGGGCGTGAATGAGCGGAGCCCCATGGTCTGTAGAATTTCTTGTGCGACGATCACCTCTTGGGTGCGGTCGCCGCCGGGCTCGGGCGTCAGAGATACGCGGATCGTGTCGCCGATGCCGCGCTGCAAAAGCACAGCAAGCGCGGCCGTCGAAGCCACAATGCCTTTCGAGCCCATGCCCGCCTCGGTCAAGCCCAGATGAAGCGCATAGTCGCAGCGCGCCGCGATCGCGTCATAGACGCCGATCAAATCCTGTACCTGGCTGACCTTGCACGAGATCACGATTTGGTCGCGGCGGAGCCCGATCTTCTCGGCGAAGGCGGCGCTGTTGAGCGCCGAGGCGATGATCGCCTCGCGCATCACCGCGCCGGCCGAGAGCGGCTGCGCGCGCTTGGCGTTTTCATCCATCATATGAGCGAGCAATTCCTGATCGAGGCTGCCCCAATTGACGCCGATCCTGACCGGTCGATCGTATTTCGCGGCGACCTCGATCATGGTCTGGAATTGTTTGTCTTTCTTTTCGCGGAATCCGACATTGCCGGGGTTGATGCGATATTTCGCCAGCGCCTCGGCACAGGCGGGCACCTCGGTCAGCAAGGTGTGACCGTTATAATGAAAGTCGCCGACCAGCGGCACGTCGCAGCCCATGGCATCGAGCCGCTCGCGGATTTTGGGTACCGCGACAGCGGCTTCGTGGGTGTTGACGGTCAGGCGTACGAGTTCGGAGCCGGCATCGGCCAGCGCCTTGACCTGGCGCGCGGTGCCCACGGCATCCGCCGTATCGGTATTGGTCATGGATTGCACGACCACCGGCGCATCACCGCCGATTTGAACTGAACCGACCCTGACGCCAACGCTCTTTCGCCGCGTGATCGGATTGTCGCCCACACTCATCTCAACCGCCTCAACCTAGACTGTTCACCCGGCCTTTCTAGCACAGGGCGGCCTTGCGAAACAGGTGGGCGGGTAGGCGGTTTTCCGGTCTTTTGGGCGGTGGGTCTTTTCGGCCGCAAGGATCGACCATTCCATGCGCTGCGAGAAATTACCGCCGAGCGCTATAGCATCGGCATGCGGTGCGATGCGACCAAGCTCAGCCATCCGTCCTAATCAAGATCGGCTGCTCGACCTTCGACCATTCGGTATCGCGCTCGCTGCCTTCATCCCACATGAACATGGCAAAGGTGCCGGGGGCGCCAAGCGCGGTCATGCCGTGATGCCAGGTGCCGCGATTATAATTGATCGCCTGGTTGCCATTGCATTCGAACGCTTCGAGCCGGTCGAGATCGGGCTTATCGTCTTTCGTGCTGGGGCAGACCAACACCAGATAGCGCGTCGCCGAGAGCGGCATGAAGGCCTGCGAGGATGATGGGTGGCGCTCCATGGCCTTGAGTTCGAGCGGCATGTCGCGCGGCTCGGCCCGAATGACCGCGAGGTTTGGCTTCAGGCCGTGCTCGGTGGTGGAGAGGAGGCCGGCATAATCCTGGCGCGTACCGTTCGCCGGCACCTCCAGCAACTGGCCAAAGGGAGCAAAGCGCTCGGCATCGATCGGTCGAACTTCAATGACGCGGGGCGTTGCGGCATTCTTCATGTGGTAAATCTCGGTCTATCGTGGCGATGGCGCGTCAAGTCTAGACCAAAGCGAGATCAAACGGCAGGGGCAGGGTGGCGATCTTCCAAGCGACACTTCCAGAATTGCCCGAGGGCGAGGCGCAGAGCGAGCTTGGCGTCATTTATGGCGAAATCCGCTCCTTTGCACGGGTTCCGTTCGTGGCGCTGCTCTACCGGCATTTGGCGACGCGGCCGGGTGTTCTGCCCAGGGTTTGGCAGGCGCTCCGGCCAGGCTTCGCCTCAGGCGCCATCCCCGACGCGGCGGGTCGGCTTGCCGAAATCGCGCGTCTGCCGGTTCGGCTACCTTTGCGGGCGGCGGAATGGCGCATGGCGGGTCTCACGGCGGAAGACCGGGTGCAGATCGAGCATGTGCTCGACGCCTATCATCGCGCCAACCCGATCAATCTGCTGGTCGCCTGCCTGATCAAGCGATTGGCGAGCGGCACGGAAATGGCCATCGCGCCCGCCACAGCCGGCGGATCGGATGATCGACCGAGCCGCCCCTCCCGACCGATGATCCCGCCGCTGAAGCCGCTTTTGCCGGCCTCCGCCATTCCGCCGGAGATATCCGCGAGGCTTGCCGCGCTTGCGAGCTTCGGCCAGCCCCAATCGGGCGCCATGACGCCGAGCCTTTATCGCCACCTCGCGCATTGGCCCGGCTATTTGGCGTTGCTGCCGGCGCGCCTTGAGCCGGTGTTCAGGCAGGGTGTGATTGCGACCGCGGTCAAAACCTATCGCCGCGCGGCCGATGAAGAAGCCAATGGATTGTTGCTCGCGGCGCGCGCGCAGCCAATGCCGGAGGCGGCGAATGGTCTCGGCGAAACGCTCGATGCCTTCGCCGCGCTGATTCCTGAAATGATCGCGGTCGGGCGCTTGGCGCGCGCGCTATTGCCGCGCGAAGCGATCTAAATCACGCGGCGCTAGACTTAGAGTGGTTTAAAATTGATTGGAGGCACCCCCCCTCCCTAACCCTCCCCCTCAAGGGGGGAGGGAATAAAAGGTTGAGGCCTTCCCTTTTTCACCTCCCCCTTGAGGGGGGAGGTCGGCGCGAAGCGCCGGGTGGG
>CAMDNF010000128.1:0-6364 GCA_945902735.1 Rhizobium sp. Q54
CTACGCGGCAGGATGCGGTAGCGCTTGACGAAGCCGTGCTTGTTGTGGGTCTGGTCGTCGAGCTTCATCTCCGAGCCATGCAGCAGCATGAGCTGGTAGGTGTTAATCTGGTTGAGGCCGAGCCGGATCAGTTCGGTTAGCGATTTCAGATGGGTGTGGAAGGTCTCGCCCGGAAGGCAGAGGATTACTTCCGACAGAGTACCCTGCGCCGAGCCGACCATCTGTCCTTGCAGCTTGAACATGGTATCGACGGAGATGTTCCGCCGCTTGATGTTCTCCAATACGCCTTCGGTCATCGACTGGACCGACATCCACATCGGCATGAATGCCTTGGTGAGGACCTTGCCGATCTCGATCAGGTTCTTCTGGTTGTTCTTGGCGGTGGTCGCGAAGATCACGCGGGGATAGCCGTGTTTCTCGGCCATCTCATTCATTTTTCGCGCGAGCTCAATGTCAGTCGGGAACTGTCCGAAGTTCGGATCTGCAATCAGAAGGTTTGTCACGCGGTTGCCGACGCGCTCGGCGATGTACTCGACCTCCTGAAGCAGCCGGTCGGTGTCGAAGCGGTTGACCTTGGCATAGAGCTTGTTGCCCTCGTGGCAGAATGTGCAGCTGAACGGGCAGCCGCGGTGGGTCTCAACCATCGGCGACAACTTGCCATCGAAGAATTTGTCGAGGGTGCCAGTGAGATACGGCGAGGGGAACTCGTCGAGGTCGCGGTTGCGCGGGATCGCGGTGAACGGCGCGAAATTGCCCTTGGCGTCGAGGTGGATTGATCCGACGACGTCGGCGGTGCGCATCCGCATTGGATCGAAGCCGTTAGCGTGGGCAAGATCGAGCAGCGCCTTGAAGCTGCTTTCCCCCTCGAACATGCAATAAAAATCGATGATCCCGTCGAGCCGCCGCATCAGACGCTCTTGTTCCTTTGGGTCGTACGACACATACGGGCCACCCATGACGGTGATGACGTTGGGGGCGCGCGTCTTGACGTAGCGCGCGATCTCAGACGAGAGCTTGTGGTTCCAAGGATAGTTTGAGAACCCGATCATGTCTGGCATCTTGCGGTCAATCGCGCCGACGAGGTCCTCGGGGTATTTGAAAAGTTCGAAGGTGTCGTCCGGGTGCTTCTCTTTGGCGTAGGCGGCGACCATTCCGACGTTCAGCGGAAAGCTGTCGTTGGAGATGGTGATCGTAACGTGGGTCAGATCGGCCAGATAAACCAGCGCCATAAGGTTCCCCCACATTGCGGGTGCCGCAATGCGATACGTCAAATCAAAGGAAGATTAACCACCGGTTGACCCTGCCGGTCAACGGAATGTAATCCGGTCTACACTGAGAGCGGTGCACTTCCCTTAACGCTAGCATTCGCAATGGCTTAAGTCGTCCGCAGGGCCGAGTCGGGCCTACAGCAGCTTGCGCGTCCGCAACTCGTCGATCACTCGCTGCGCCGACACGTCGGCGCTTTCCTGCGCCGTGAGCAGCCGGATATCGGGCCGCTCCGGGGCTTCGTAGGGCTGATCCACGCCGGTGAAATTCTTGATCTGGCCGGCCAATGCCCGTTTGTAGAGGCCCTTGGGGTCACGTGCGACGCAGACATCGAGGGGCGTATCGACGAAAATCTCGATGAACTCGCCCGGAGCCATTTCGCGCAGCATGCGGCGTTCGGCGCGGAACGGCGAGATGAACGAGCACAGTACGATCAGCCCGGCTTCGGTCATCAGTTTGGCGACCTCGCCGATCCGGCGGATGTTCTCGACGCGATCCGCATCGGTGAAGCCGAGGTCCTTGTTCAGTCCGTGGCGTACGTTGTCGCCGTCGAGCAGGACGGTATGCGCGCCAAGTGCATGCAGCCGCGTCTCGACCATGTTGGCGATGGTCGACTTGCCGGCGCCGGAAAGACCAGTGAACCAGAGGATGGCAGGGGTCTGATGCTTGATCTGCGCACGCTCGCTCTTGGTGATCGTGATGTCCTGGTGATGGATGTTGGCGGCGCGGCGAAGCGCAAATGAGATCATGCCGGCCGCCGCGGTCTCGTTGGTGAAACGGTCGATCAGGATGAAGGCGCCTGTGTCGCGGTTGTCCGCGTAGGGGTCGAAAGCGATCGGCGTGGATGTCGCGAGGTTGCAAAACCCCACCTCGTTAAGCGACAGCGTCTTGGCCGCGTGCTCGGCCAGCGTGCTGACATCGACGCGGTGCTTCAGCTCGGTCACGGAGCAGGGGACAATCTGCGCGCCGGCCTTCATCAAATAGGAGCGACCGGGCAGCAGCGGATCGCTGCTCATCCAGATGATGCGGGCGCCGAACTGGTCCGCAACCTGCGGGCGGTCCTTCGGAGCAGCCAGCACGTCGCCGCGGGCGATGTCGAGTTCGTCCGCAAGTGTCAGAGTGACCGCGTCTCCCGAGCGCGCGACGTCGAGATCGCCGTCCATCGTGACGATGCGTTCGACCCGGCTGCTGCGCCCGGACCGCGCGACCGCGATTTCATCGTTGGGCCTGATCGTGCCGCTCGCGATGGTTCCGCAAAAGCCGCGGAAGTCGAGATGCGGCCGGTTGACCCATTGTACAGGAAAGCGGAACGGCAGCGTGTCCCGCTCGCTTCCGATGTTCATGCTTTCGAGCGTGCCGAGCATATCGCTGCCGTCGAACCATGGTGTGCGTCCACTCTTCGACGAAAGATTGTCACCGAAGCGTGCAGAAATCGGAATCGGCGTAATGGTCTTGTATCCAAGCGGCTTGGCGAACGCGGCAAACTTCGACGTGATGTCTTCGAACACGGCCCGGTCGAATCCGACAAGGTCCATCTTGTTCACTGCGAGGATCACATGCCGGATACCGAGCAGCGAGACGATGATGGAATGGCGGAAGGTCTGTCTCAACAGTCCCTTGCGCGCATCGACCAGGATTACCGCGACATCGGCATTGGACGCGCCGGTCGCCATGTTGCGTGTATACTGCTCGTGGCCCGGCGTATCGGCCACGATGAAGGAGCGCTTCGGCGTTGAGAAATAGCGGTAGGCCACGTCGATGGTAATGCCTTGCTCGCGCTCGGCCTCGAGGCCGTCGAGCAGAAGCGCATAGTCGATATCGTCGCCGACCGTGCCGTGCTTTTGAGAATCGCGTGCGAGTGCCGAAAGCTGGTCCTCGAAGATTAGCCGGTTCTCGTAGAGCATGCGGCCAATGAGCGTCGACTTGCCGTCGTCGACCGAACCGCAGGTCAGGATGCGCAGCGCCGGCAGCAGGCGAGGGTCCGACGACGCGGACGCGCCGGATGTCTCCAGCAGGGCGGCGGGGCGCTCGCTCGACATCAGAAATAGCCCTCTCGCTTCTTGCGCTCCATCGAGCTCGATTCATCGTGGTCGATGAGCCTGCCCATGCGCTCCGAATGATTGGAGGCGAGCATTTCGGCGATGATCTCGTCGAGCGTTGCAGCGTCGGAGCGGATCGCGCCAGTGAGCGGATAGCATCCGAGCGTACGGAAGCGCACTTGCTCCATCCTTTGCGCTTCGCCCGGCTGGAGCGGGAGGCGGTCGTCGTCGACCATGATCAGCGTTCCCTCGCGCTCGACGACGGGACGCGGCTTGGAAAAATACAGCGGAACGACCGGGATATTCTCGGCACGGATATATTCCCATACGTCGATCTCAGTCCAGTTGGACAGTGGGAACACCCGCATCGACTCACCCGGGTTGATGCGGGTGTTGAAGATGTTCCACAGCTCGGGCCGTTGGTTGCGCGGGTCCCAGGCATGCGCAGCGGAGCGGTGGGAGAAGATCCGTTCCTTCGCCCGGCTCTTGTCCTCGTCGCGCCGTGCGCCGCCGAAGGCCGCGTCGAACTGCCACTTGTCGAGCGCCTGCCGCAACGCCTCGGTCTTCATCACGCGCGTATGGACCGACGATCCGGAAGCGACAGGAGAGATGCCCTGCGCGACGCCGTCCGGGTTGGTGTGGACCAGAAGCTCCATGCCGACGCGTGCCGCGGTCTGATCGCGGAACGAAATCATTTCCCGGAATTTCCAGGTCGTATCGACATGCAGCAGCGGGAACGGCGGCTTCGCCGGAAAGAAGGCCTTGAGCGCGAGATGCAGCATCGCGCTCGAATCCTTGCCGATCGAATAGAGCATGACCGGCTTGTGAAACTCGGCCACCACCTCGCGGATGATATGGATGGCTTCCGCTTCGAGGCGCCGCAGTCGAATAAGGCTGTCACGCCAAGCCATCGGCGGGCTCTTAACCATTGGGCGGTTCATGGATCAGGGATTAGTCCAGCAGGGTAATCCAGGCAACCGAAAACCCGATTGTTGCGATTCAACGCCAATTGCGGATGCCGCCGAAGCGCGTGACGAGCGTTGGGATTCACCAAACTTGTCACGGGCCCCCCGGCCGACTAAGTTCGCGCCAAATCAATGGAGCGCGGCATGGTTTCGCTTGCTTCGGGTTCGAATTTTATGAAGTCTTGGCGGCGCGAAGGCGCCGGCCGCACCCTGACATCGACGTTCGGCAAGATCGGGCTGTCTCTGCCTGCGAGCCGTACATTGGCGCGCGCGACCAAGATTTCGCTCTCGCCGATGGACTACGTCACGCGCCGCACCGGTTCGGGGCCTCCGCGAAGCTCCGCGTGTCGAAGGACAAGGACTATGCCTTCCTGACCCACGACCAGGTCCCGGCGCTGGACGCCTTGAAGCACCATTGCGAGGCAATGTTCGAGCGCCAAAAGGAAACGGTGCTGGCCGCAACCAAGGCGCCGCATTCGCTGTTCTCCTACAACAAGACGCCGGATGGGCCGGAGGTCGTGCAAGTCGACGAGATGCGGCCGATCGTCGATTTCCTGTGCCATCCCGATCTCGTTTCGATGGCGGTCGATTACATCGGCGAGGTGCCCGTGCTGGGCAACATCTGTCTGTGGTATTCGCGGACCGGCTCCGAGCGTCTTGGACCCCAAAACATTCATCGCGACATGAACTGCAAGCGGCAGCTTCATGTCGTGATCCCGATCCGCCCGATCGACCAGGGAACCGGGCCGTTCACATTCTGGCCCGGCGACAAAAGCTGCGAGGTGATCGAAAAGATCAATCACTTCTATGGCCGTTTCGAGGACGATGAGTTCTTCAATCTCGCCGGCCGAGACCAGATGATCCCGTTCACCAGCGAGCGTGGAGCGGCTCTTGCGATCAATCCATATGCCTGCTTCCATTTCGGCGGTCGTGCCGAGACTACGCCGCGTTTCGTGCTGATCTGCTCGTATACTTCGCGCTTCGAAAATGCGGAGGAGGGGCTTGGCACTTACCGGCTGGTGAACCGCGGCAGATTTTCCGACGGCAGCTCGCTCCGGCGGAAACTTTTGAACCTCTGACCTGGAGGCCCTGACCGGTCGGCGATTCAGGCGCCTTGCCGATATGAGACCGGCGAGGCGGTAGCCTGCCGCAGCGCGTATGCAAGTGCGGCTCCCAGCAAATGCCAGATCGAGCGCGGGTAGAGCATTTCGTGGATCGACGACTCCACGGCGGAACACGATCAGAATCAGAACAAGCAGTCGGGCTGCCGTGTCATCTTGCGGGCGCACCCATTTCGTCCACAGGGTCCGGATAGCCGGTATCGAAAGTCCAGAAATCCGATCAGCCCCATTTCGGCGAGCAGCCATACCGCAAAGATCGCAAAAAATAGCAATGGCGCCGAACGCGCCAGCTTTACGAATGGCTATTTATCCTTGGGAGCGAATGCCCGCTGCGGCAGTTTTGCGTTCGATCAGGGACCGGTAAAGTCCATCATACTGCTCTACACACTGTTCGATCGAAAATCGCTCCTCGGCTCGCTTGCGTGCAGCTTGGCCCATCCGTTGCCGCGCAGCCGGGTCAGAAACGAGGCTTAGCATGGCCTGACCAAGCGCTGCCGGATTTCGCGGCGGCACGATCAGGCCGGTCTCCGCGTGCACGACGGACTCGGCGTTGCCGCCGACGTCGGTCGCCACCATTGGCAGGCCTGCAGCCATGCATTCGAGGATAGCATTCGCAAACCCCTCCTGGTGCGAGCAGAGAATCCCTATGTTGGCGCCCTTGAGCAGTGATTCTACGTCGGTCCGTTCGCCGAGAAAGCGGATGTGTCCGGTTAGGCCTAGGCTTTGGACCTGAGCCTCAAGCTTGCTCCGGATGCCGTCGTCGCGGCCGACACACAACAGGGTCCACTGCTCCGGCATCTGCCCTTGGACGGCGGCCAGCGCGTCAATGAGATCGCTGTGGCCTTTGTAGGGGATCAGATTGGCGACGATGATGAGGACAACCCCCGGCGGCGCGCTGGATCCATCCGCGCCGGTCGCCCGAGCCCGATCGATGCTGCCAATGTCGATGCCGTTGTAGATGACACTGACCTTG
>CAMDNF010000129.1:0-6359 GCA_945902735.1 Rhizobium sp. Q54
CAGAAGGCTATCGTCGTTCATGGCGGGTGTGGCGCTCCGTGGTCGCGTCGGTGATCCTGTGTTAGCATCAGAATCATGCACGCGATCAGCGGCCTACGCCACATCCGCCAACCCAAAATCACCCTCGTCATGAATAAGACGGGTTAGCGCCCAGCCGCCTGCCAAGTGGCATCGCCGAATCCGAGAATAACGAAGTAACCATGGCGGCCGATTTGATTGGGTACGATTCGATACCACAAACTTGGCGCGGTCTTTGGAAGACGGTGGCTGGCCCTGAGGTCGAACCGACAATTCGGAATTTCGGGTCGGATCACGCTTCGTATGCATGGCAGAAGGAGGAAACGACGTTTCGCCTCCTCGCACGCGGTGATTTTACGCGTGATGGGGTGGAAGACATTGTGATGTCCGTTCGCACTAGATTTGACGGACGCGGCCGCCACACACGCCTGCTCGTTCTGACAGAGAAGGCAGACTCCAAGGTGATTCGGATCGCAAAAGAATACTCGCGGTGGATTGCCAGACCGTTGACACTCGGTATGACACGACTTTCCGATTTGCCCTGGCGTGTCGGCCCTAAGACGAAGGCGTTCCTGCCCGTGCAATGGTCACCGGATTTGCCGATAACCGCGGCGGACAAAATCGACGAGGCTTTTCAGGCCCCGATTTATCCGGATGACGTCCCATTTACCGTCGGTCGCGGTTGGCAATATGTCAACCAGGAGTGGGTCGCAGCGGAAGAAGCTAACATCGTCGCATGCTCCGATTTTGAGCCGCTGATCAAGGCCGGTTACAGCGTTCAATATCAGATGAATTGGAATGCCATTGTTGGCCTTGGCGTGTATTGCGCTGAGATTGCTGCGATGAAAATGGCGCGCCCTTCGCGTGTCAGCTATTTGGAAGAATTTCGTTTGGATGAGAATGCGCCGAATATACTTCCAGCAATTTTGCGAGGGTCGCAATCCTCGTCGCAACACGATGAGGACATAGTTAATTCGAGAAATGGCGTGCCTTGGGTCGGGCCTGAAAGTCCCTATGTCTTCAACGTTATCGACGAAGGTCCTTTCCAGGCTCGATACGAAGACGAAGATGGCGGTACCATCGTTCAACTTTTGGCACGCGCCGACTTCAACGATGATGGTATCGAAGACTTGTTGCTCGAGTTCGTTGCTTATTCAAATATGGGAAGCGGGGTATCTACCGAAGGCGTAGTTCTGACCAGGCTGTCGGCAAATTCCGTCATGCGCCTTGTGAATGTGTTGGATAATGGTTTGGGGCCGAACTAGCCAATCGAGGCTTTGCGTCTGAACGCTACCCCACCATTTGCCCCGCGACGATTCCGCCGAACAACGCGGCGCCTACCCATAGGTTCGCCTTGAACTTGGCGAGGCAATCGCCGGAATCGTCAAAGCGCGCGAGGAGCGCCTGCCAAGCAAAGAGCGCGGCGACCGCGCCAAGGCCCACATAGAACGGCCAGCCGAGGCCTTGCAGCGCGCCGGCCGCGCCGAAGGCGGTAAGGCTCAAGCCATAGACCGCGATCAGAAACGGCCGGGTGCGTGGCCCTAGCGCGAGCGCGCTCGATTTCACGCCGATCAGCGCGTCGTCGTCTTTGTCTTGATGCGCATAGATCGTGTCATAGCCGAGCGTCCAAAAAATTCCGCCGAGATAAAGCAGCGCGGCCGGCCAATCGAGCGTGCCGGTCGCGGCCGCCCAACCCAAGAGCGCGCCCCAATTGAAGGTCAGGCCCAAAAACGCCTGCGGCCAATAGGTAATGCGTTTCATCAAGGGATAGGTGAAGACCAGCGCGAGCGAGCCAATGCCAAGCACGATCGCGAGCCAATGAAGCTGCACGAGGATCGCGAGGCCGGCCGCGAGCAACAGCGCCGTGAAGAGAACGGCGTGGCGCACGCGAAGCGCGCCCGAGGCGAGCGGGCGATGCTGCGTGCGGGCGACTTGTGAGTCGAATTCGCGATCGACGATATCGTTATAAATACAACCGGCGCTCCGCATCACCAGCGCGCCGGCAGCGAACAGGCCAAGCAGGCGCCCATCGGGCCAGGCTTCGGCGGCAAGCGCGATCGCCCAGAAGCAGGGCCAGAGCAGGAGCCAGGTGCCGGTCGGCTTGTCGAGCCGGATCAGCGCGACATAGGGCTTCAGCGCGCGCGGCGCGAGCCGTTCGAACGGGCCCGTTTGCCTCACAATGTCCGAAGGGCTGGATTCCAATGTCATGGCATGGGAGATAGCGTGAAGCCGCCCAACCGACAAGCTAACTTACCGCGACGTCCGAGCGCCCATGATCGAGCCCCGTCTTTTTGTCGATGCGGATTTGTCCGCCGGTGCGATGGTCGCGCTGGAACGCGCGCAGGCGCATTATTTGACCGGCGTGCTTCGGCGCAAAGTGGGCGATGGTGCGATTCTGTTCAATGGGCGCGATGGCGCGTGGCGCGCCGTGCTGGTCACGGTGGGGAAGTCGCGCACCGAACTTCGCGTCGAGCAGCAGATCGCCGCGCAAACAGCGTCACCCGATCTCTGGTTGTTGTTCGCGCCGCTCAAACATGGCCGGATTGATTTTTTGGTCGAGAAGGCGACCGAGCTCGGTGTCTCGCGCCTGATCCCGATCTTGACCGCCTACACCCAGTCCGAGCGTGTCAATGTCGAGCGCCTGCGCGCGCGCGCGATCGAAGCGGCGGAGCAGACCGAGCGCTTCGATGTGCCCGAAATCGTGACGCCGGCTTCGCTTGGCCGCGCGCTCGACCGCTGGCCGGCCGAGCGGATCTTGCTGGTGTGCGATGAGGCGGGCGGCGTGCCGATCGCGGACGCCTTGGCGGCGTTGCGCGCCGAGGCTGTTGGGGCTGGCCGCGTGGCGTTGTTGGTCGGGCCTGAGGGCGGATTGGCCGAGGCCGATCGGAAGGTGCTCGCGCTTCAACCGGCGCGCCGCACGATCGCGCTCGGGCCGCGCATCTTGCGGGCCGAGACCGCCGCGCTGGCGGCCTTGGCGTTGATCCAAGCGATGATCGGCGATGGGGCTTCGCCGCCGCGGCCATTTTTGGGGCAGGCGCTCACGCGCCGAGATTGAGCAACCGTTCGATCCGTTTGCCAACCGGCGGGTGTGTCGCCATCAACGCGGAGGCCTGCTCACCGAAGCGTTGGATCGGGTTATCGATGAAGAGATGCTGGATCGCGCGGTTCGGGCTTTCCATGCGCACGGTCGACGCGCCGATTTTCCCGAGCGCCGCTATCAGCCCTTGCGGGTTGCGTGTGAGTTTGACCGAACTCGCGTCGGCCAAATATTCCCGCTGACGCGAAATCGCCATGCGCACCAGAGTCGCCGCAATGGGCGCGATAATCGAAAAAACCAGCAGAATGATCATGGCGATCAGCAAGGCCCCACCCTTACGCCGCCCACCACCGAAGCGCATGGTGCGATAGCTCGTGCGGCGCGCGATGTCACAGATCAGCACGATCAACCCGACCAGCACGGCCACCATGGTGGCGTAGAGAATATCGTCGTTCGCGATGTGGCTCATCTCGTGCGCGATGACGCCTTGCAATTCATCGCGGTCCATGGTGTCGAGCAGACCGCGCGTGACACCAACCACCGCCTTGTTGGAACCGGTGCCGGTCGCGAAGGCGTTCAAGGCCGGCGTATCGATGACGACGATGCGCGGCTTGGGCAGGCCGGCCGCGATGCACATTTCCTCGACCACATGGTGGAGCTTGGGCTCTTGCGCCTCGCTCACCGTGTTGGCGCCGGCGAGGCCGGTCACGATCGAGCCGCCGAATTCGAGCGCCACCCAAGCCGCGATCAGGCTGATCACCAACATGGCGCCGGCGCCGATGATGATGGCGGCGATCATCTCTCGCGGCAGACCGTTCGGTCCAATCGGGTCTGATAATAGGAACGCGCCGACCAGGCCGCCGATCACCGCGCCAAGGGCCATGCCGATCACGATCAGAATCGCGCAGAGCCAAAAGGTGTTGCGCTTGTTGGCGGCGATCGCGGCGGCAAAATCGGTGTTGCCTAGCGGCCCGCTCAGGCGCACTTCGGGGACCGAGGCTCGGGCCATCGTTTCGCGCCCTCTGGTTTAGCGCAGGGTGACCTTGATCGCTTCGCGGGTTTCCGGCGGGGTTTCGAAATAGGGGTGGCGTTGAAAGCGAAACCAGCTCGCCACCAGATTGGACGGAAATGATTCGACGCGCGTGTTCTGCGCCTCGACCGAATCATTATAGAACTGGCGCGAGAAGGCGATTTTGTTTTCGGTGGTGGTCAGCTCCTCCTGGAGCTGGCTCACATTGGTATTGGCCTTAAGATCGGGATAGGCCTCGCTCAGCGCGAACATCTTGCCAAGCGCGCCGCTCAGCACATTCTCGGCCACGATCTGCTCTTCGCGCGTGCCGCTATCATGGACCTTCATCGCGGAATTACGCGCGTTGATCACGGCCTCAAGCGTCTCCCGCTCATAGCTCATATAGTCTTTGACGACCTGAACCAGATTGGGGATCAGGTCGTAACGCCGCCTCAGCTGAACGTCGATTTGTTGCCAGGCGGATTCAACCTGATTGCGCCCGGCGACCAAACGGTTGAACAAGACAATCAGCATGAGCAGCAGGAACGCCGCGACGCCAATCAGAATATAAACCACGGTCATGCGCGCCTCGCTCGCTTCAGCGTGAACAGCGCCGCGAGATTAGCACGGTTCGGCGCTTGGCGTCGCCCGTGGTCACCGAGCGGTCGCTTGCGGCTGGCCCCGGATTCGTCGTATGGGAGACGCCCCTGGGCCACCCCGCCCGGCACAAATCGGTTAATCGGAGGCGAGCCTAATCGATGAGCGGACCCTCCAAGGCGTCGCAAGAGCCGGTCGAGAATAGGCGCGCGCTGGTCGCCCATCTCGAATCAGGCTGCAAGCCGCCATCGGACTGGCGCATCGGCACGGAGCACGAGAAATTCGGCTTCCGGCTCGATGATCTGCGCCCGCTGCCCTATGACGGGCCGGCGGGTATTCGCGCCATGCTCGAAGGGTTGACGCGCTTTGGCTGGAAGCCGTTTTACGAAGGCGACAATGTCATCGCGTTGTCATTCGAGGGTCAGGCGGTCTCGCTCGAGCCGGGTGGGCAGTTCGAGCTCTCGGGCGCGCCGGTCGAAAACCTCCATCAAACGTGCAATGAGCTCAACACCCACCTCGCGCAAGTGAGCGATGTGGCGAAGGAGCTTGGCGTCGGCTTTCTTGGTCTTGGTATGCAGCCCAAATGGCGGCGCGACGAGATCCCCTGGATGCCGAAGGGGCGCTATAAGGTGATGCGTCGCTATATGCCGCTCAAGGGTTCGCTCGGGCTCGATATGATGACGCGCACCTGCACCGTGCAGGTTAATCTCGACCATCAGTCCGAAGCCGATATGGTGCGCAAAATGCAGGTCGGCATGGCTCTGCAGCCGATCGCGACCGCGCTGTTCGCCAATTCGCCGTTCGTCGAGGGCAAGCCCTGCGGCTATTTGAGTTATCGCAGCCACATTTGGACCGATACCGATCCTGATCGTTGCGGCATTCCGCCGTTCGTGTTCGACGCGAGCATGAGTTTCGAGCGCTATGTCGATTATGCGCTCGATGTGCCGATGTATTTCGTCATGCGCGAGGGAAAGTATATCGACGTGGCTGGGCAATCGTTCCACGATTTTCTGGCCGGCAAATTGCCGGGCCTGCCGGGCGTGCGGCCGACGCTCGCCGATTGGGACGATCATTTGACCACGCTGTTTCCCGAGGTGCGCCTGAAGCGCTATATCGAAATGCGCGGCGCCGATGGCGGGCCGTGGCGGCGTTTGTGTGCGTTGCCGGCGCTGTGGACCGGCCTCCTTTATGATTCGGTCGCGCTCGATGAAGCGCAGCAGTTGTGCAAAGGCTGGTCGGCGGATGCCGTGATCAAGCTACGCGCCGAAGTGGCGAGGCTCGGTTTCAACGCGGGCATTGGCGGGCGCGGCGGGCTCGAGATCGCGCGCGACATGGTGGCGATCGCGCGGCGCGGTCTCGCGCGGCGCGCCTGTAAGGGTAAAATTTCGGCCGATGAGACTGAATATCTCGCGCCGCTCGAAGAAATATTGGCGACCGGGCGCACCGCCGCCGAGGCGCTGCTCGACGCCTATGAGACGCGCTGGAACCGCTCGGTCGATCCGGTGTTCAAGGAATTCGCGTATTGATATCAAGTCTCGATGATCGAAACCGATCATCGGGACGCCCTCAGGCGCCGGGCGCGCGCGTCGTGCGCTTTGGGCGCGCGCCAAAGCACGCGACGCGCTCGGCTTACGCCGCAAAGGCGGCGCGGCGCGGTCGCGCCGGCCAAGTCTCGATGAGGGAAACCTATCGAGACTT
>CAMDNF010000130.1:0-6340 GCA_945902735.1 Rhizobium sp. Q54
CCGCGTCGTCGAGGGCGCGACGCGCATTCGCGTCTGGCTGCCCACCGCCTGTCCCGACGCCGCCCTGTTCCGGCTGCTCGCCGGCCGCTTCGCTGCCGCCGGGCCTTGAGACGCGGGGCGCGCCTGCGCCCCCTCGAGCCCCTCCCGCACCCTCCAACCGCAGCACTTTCCAGACCCCGCCCAGCGCCCTCGCCAGCGCCACGGCCACCCGCGTCGTCATCGCAACGCTCGCCGCTCCAGTACGAAAATCAGTGATCGTCGTGAATAGGACGGGCTAGCGAGCGTCAGCCGCCGGCCGCAGCACGCCGATTGGCCCGCTCTACCAACGCGGTCCATCCGCTTTGCGAAATCATGTGAACATAGATCAAGCCGAGCCACCCCTTCTTGCGCCAATCGAGGAAGACCTCATCGCTCAATTTGTCAAACTTTTGCTCATCAACAATACGGAAGCCTTGCAGGGTTCGCTCGGTGCCATTGGCGAGTGTCACCTTCGCGGCGCGAGGCACGAGAAGCCCTTGCTTGTTGAGCGCGTCAACGAATTGGCGCGTGGTATTTTGCTGGGCCTGATAGGCTTGGCAGAACTCCAGCGCCTTCTTGGTGAGCTCGCTCGGTTGTCCGTTTTCAAACAAAGGACGCGCGCCCTTGGGTTCAAGCAGATCGGAACCGACATCGACGCAGAGGGCGTAGTCGGTGGAGTCCTGCGGCGCCAGCGCGATAAAGGGGTAACGGCGAACATAGGCGGGCACATATTGACCGGCCTCCCAACGCCCCGTCTTGTCGACAAACAAATTCTCGCCCGCCTCCAGGCCAAAGACGGCGACCGGCAGGCCATTCTCCTCATTACTAAAGACCACCGGGTAGCAGTGCGCGGCCAAACCGAATTCCAGCGTATTCACCGGCACCGAATTGGCGCCTGATGCGAAGGCGTAGCTACCCTGCGCCTTGACCGCCAGGTCGACGTGCCGTTGCGGGCCTAGACCTCAATCTTCTTGTAGAAGAGCGGCATGGCTTGCGGTTTCGGCGCTGCGCTGGCGGGCGATTCTGGCATGGGACTGGCCTCTAGGCTTGGCGGGGATTGAGCCCGAAACTCGGCAACCCGATATTGCCGAGGCGGACGAGGGACGGCAAGCATGATGCACCGTGGTTAAGTCTCGGTGAACAAAGCTTGCCAAGCGGGCCATGCCGAAATCTCGTGCGCCATTTGCATATAACCGCGGGCGGTTGGGTGAACGCCATCGCCGTCGCGTATTCCCGCGGCCCATTCGGTGTTCGAATCGAGGCGGTCAAACAGATCGAGCGCCGGTACGCCGCTCGATGCAGCCACCTCAATCAAGCCGCGATTGAGCGAGGCGATATCGCGCAAATCGAGCGAATGTTTGACGCCAGGATAGAACTGGGCCGCGCCTTCTCGCCGATCAATCGGCGTTGGGCCAATGAACAACGTCGGACGCCATTTCTTGGCCTCTGTCAAAATGGCGCGGGCGTTTGCCAGGCTTTCTTCCGGGGCGACGCGGCGCACGCCATCAAGATGTACGCAATCATTGATGCCAAAGCTGAAGACCAGCGCCGCCCCGAAAGCTTCGGGTAGGCGGCAGGCTGCTTCACTACGCCACCGCGCCCTAATCAGACTCGACGTCTCGCCGCGCACGCCGAGATCATAGTGCGTGATGTCATGGCCTAAATTGCTGACGGCGGCGCACACGCGCCCGGTCCATCCCAGTATGGTCGCGTCGCCGGTGCCATTGACGATCGAATCGCCGATGAAGGCGAGCCGAAGGCTGCTCACCGCTGAACGCCGGCCGTTCTGGTCAACCGCCTAGCCCTCCGCGAGATTGGTCATTCGCTCGACGTCGACGATCTCGATCTCGGTCAGCGAGATTTGCCGGATCAGCCGATCACGTTTCAATTTTGACAACGTGCGGCTGACTGTTTCGATGGTCAGGCCGAGATAATCGGCGATATCACCCCGCGTCATCGGCAACAGCACGGGGTTGCCTGTCTGGCCGCGCATTTTTTCCCGCTCTGACAATCGGAGAAGAAAAACCGCGACCTTCTCCGCAGCCGTGCGCCGACCAAGAAGCACCATCTGATCTTGCGCGGCGATAAGTTCATCGGTCGCGAGCTTTAGCATGCGCCGCTCGAGCTGGGGAAAAGCCTCGAACAGCGCGTTAAGTTTGCGGCGCGGAAAGCGGCAGAGTTCGACCGCGTCGACCGCTTCGGCGCTGTAGGAATAGCCATCCTTGCCCGCAAGACCGAGAAAATCGCCGGGCAGTAGGAAGCCCGTGATCTGGCGGCGCCCATCGGGCAGAAGCTTGTAAAGCTTCATCACCCCGCGCGTGACGTTGTAAACGAATTCGGCGGCGTCGCCCTCATGAAACAGCATTTGATGCGCGGCCAAACTAAGGCGCGTGACGATGGCGGAGAGGCGGCTGATCTCGTCGTGCTCGAGCCCGATGCAAAAGGTCAGGCTGCGCACCTCGCAGGCCGCGCAATTTGCGGCGGCGCAATTGCCCGGCCGCGCTTGCGTGGGCATTGGCTCGGGCAGCGTCGGACTCGGTCGGGTCATGCTCCCACCTCCACGCTGATCAAAGGGCCCACTCCCCTCCAAAAAAGGATCATAGGCGCGTGACCGCGGGGGTTCCAAGCGCCTTGCTCAATGCGGGTCGGTTCGAACAATTTTCATCTTGACGCAGGTCAAGGCCACGGCGGGGCCAATGCCGCAGGGTGGGGCCCATGGTTCCCCACCGGCAAACTCGGCTGCACGCCCTTAGCCCCACGCTTTACGAGGTGCGGCCGCTGACCGAGGCTGAAATCGGCCAGGCCTTTCCGCTGGTCCGGGAGATCGCCGGCGCACTCAGCCTTGCCGATTGGCGGCGTTATGCCGGCCAATCACTCGCGGCCGGGCGCGGCATAGGCCGGGACGGCGGCTTTATCGGCGCTCGCCAGCACGGCTCGATCTATTTACGCGGCCTCTGCGCCTATCGGCTGTTTCCCGATTTGGCCGCGCAGAACCGGTTCATGGCCGGCTGCTTCGCGGTGCCGGAGACCATCGATTGTGTCGCGGTCGCGCGCGCTTTGATCGGCGCCTGCACCTCGATCGCCGAATCCGCCAATTGTGGGGCGGTGCAAATTCATCTGGTCGAGCGCAATCAATGGATCGCATCGCTGCTGCGGGAGGCCGGTTTCGCCGCCGATCAACGCGCCTATGCCCGGCTTATGCCGTGATTGATCCAGCGCAAAGCGCACCGGCCCTGGCTGCGTTACCAAGCTTCAACAGCTGTCTTCCAGGGCTTTCGAATGCAGCCCTGATCGACAGACCACAGCAAAGCAGATCGAACCATGACCTTGCGTGACCTGACTCCCTGGTTTGGCCGCAATGCGCTAAGCGCCAAGTCCTGGTCGGAGAATCCGTTCGAGTCCCTTCATCGTGAGGTCGACCGCATGCTGGGCGATTTCCTGACTGGGACCGACTTATCGCCATAGTCGAGCCACGACGGCAATGGCCAAATAATCCCCAAGATGGGCGTCGACGAGATCGAAAACGCCCATGAAATCACGACTGATTTGCCCGGCGTGGACGAGAAAGACGTCGAAGTTTCGATTTCCGATGGTGTTCTGCGCCTAAAGGGCGAGCGAAGATCCGAAAAAGAGGGGAAAAAGAAGAATTTCCAACGAATCGAACGTAATTTCGGTCGATTCGAGCGCGCCATCGCCCTACCGGAGGACATTGATCATGACAAGATCGCGGCGAGTTTTAAGCAAAGGGTGCTGCGCGTGACCTTGCCCAAATCAGCGAAGGCCAAGGAATCCGCCAAAAAGATCGAGGTGAAAGCGGCGTAGCGGTATTGGACCGGTCGAGTTGGAATGAAACTGAAATTTCGGCGTGAGGTCATGAATCCGCCTCATTTCTCGCTAAATTGTCAGGTGTCTCCCTTCGGTTCTCCCCCCAAGGTGACACCCTCGGCCCGGCGGCCAAAAACCGCCGGGCTTTTTTTGTCCGCGTGCCGCAGGTTTGTGGTTTCGTCTTTTTTGGGTTTTGCGGCTTGCGGGTTAACGCTATCCTCGCGCCCAATCAAAAGAACCCGCCGGTCAATCGCCGGCTAATTCCACCGCCGTGCCAGCGGCGCAACGATCCTGGCCAAGGGAGGTAGCATGTCGTCCATTTCCGTCTCATTGACGGTCAACGGCAAGTCGGTGACCAAAGAAGTCCCCGCGCGTACGTTGCTCGTTAGTTTCTTGCGCGACCATGTCGGGCTAACCGGCACCCATGTCGGCTGCGATACCAGCCAGTGCGGCGCGTGCAATGTTCACATCGATGGCAAGTGCGTGAAGTCATGCACCGTGCTCGCGGCGCAGGCCGAGGGGACCTCGGTAACAACCATTGAAGGCCTGGCCAAGGGCGATCAGCTCCACCCCATGCAGGCTGCTTTCAAAGAGCATCACGCGCTCCAATGCGGCTTCTGTACGCCCGGCATGATCATGACCGGTGTCGCGCTCGCCAATGAGAAGGCGAATCCCTCCGAGACGGAAATTCGCGAATATCTCGAAGGCAATTTCTGCCGTTGCACCGGCTATCACAACATCGTCAAGGCGATCGAGACCGGCGCCAAAGCGATGAGGAGATAGCATCATGGCACTTCCAAACGGAATCGGCGCCAGCGTGCGCCGTGTCGAGGACAATAGGTTCATCACCGGCCGCGGCACCTATACCGACGATATCAATCGTCCCGGCCAGACCTATGGCTGGTTCGTGCGCTCGCCGCACGCGGCGGCCAAAATCAAATCGATCAACGCCAAGAAGGCGCTCGCCATGCCGGGCGTCATCGCGGTGCTGACCGGCGCCGATATGGTGGAAGACAAGATCGGCGGCCTGCCCTGCGGCTGGCTCGTGAAGAGCAAGGATGGCACGCCGATGAAAGAGCCTGGCCATCCGCCGCTCGCGGTTGACCGCGTGCGTCATGTGGGTGATCAAGTCGCGTTCGTGATCGCCGCGACGCGCGAAGGCGCGCGCGATGCGGCCGATGCGGTCGAGGTGAATTATGAGCCGCTCAAGGCAGCGGTCGATGCGACCGCGGCTCTGAAGCCCGGCGCGCCCCTCGTGCATGACGATGTGCCGGGCAATCTTTGTTATGACTGGGAATGGGGCGACAAGGCGAAAACCGACGAGGCCTTCAAGAACGCCGCCCATGTGACCAAGCTCAAAGTGGTCAACAATCGGCTGGTGCCGAATGCGATCGAGCCGCGCGCGGCAATCGGCGAATATGACCGCGCGAGCGATCGCTACACGCTTTATACGACGACGCAAAACCCGCACGTCATCCGCCTGTTGATGGGTGCGTTCGTGTTGCATGTGCCTGAGTCGAAGCTCCGTGTCGTGGCGCCCGATGTTGGTGGCGGCTTTGGCTCGAAGATCTTCCACTATGCCGAAGAAGCGGTGGTCACCTGGGCCGCCAAAAAGACCGGCCAGACGATCAAATGGACCTGCGATCGCTCTGAATCATTCCTGACCGACGCGCATGGCCGCGATCATGCGACTGAGGCCGAACTTGCCATGGACAAGAACGGCAAATTCCTCGGTTTGCGCGTGCACACCGTCGCTAGCATGGGCGCCTATTTGTCGACCTTCGCGTCGTCGGTGCCGACCTATCTCTATGCGACGTTGCTTGCCGGTCAATATTCGACGCCGGCGATCTACGCCAATGTGAAGGCGGTGTTTACCAACACCGTGCCGGTCGATGCCTATCGCGGCGCCGGACGGCCGGAGGCGTGCTACATCCTCGAGCGCATCGTCGAAAACGCAGCGCGCGAGATGAAGCTCGATAAGACTGAAATCCGTCGACGCAATCTTATCCCGGCGGCGGCCATGCCCTATATGACGCCTGTCGCGCTGCAATATGATTCGGGCAATTTCGCCCATAACCTCGATGTCGGCCTGAAAGCCGCCGATTATGCCGGCTTTGGCAAGCGCAAAGAGGCCTCGGCCAAACAGGGCAAGCTGCGCGGCATTGGGCTCTCGACCTATATCGAAGCGTGCGGCATCGCGCCGTCGGCGGTGGCTGGCGCACTCGGCGCCCGAGCCGGTCTCTATGAAGCCGCCGAGGTGCGGTTCCATCCGACCGGCACGGTGACCGTGTTCACCGGTTCGCACTCGCATGGCCAAGGCCATGAGACATCGTTCGCGCAGGTCGTCTCCACCAAACTCGGCGTGCCGTTCGAGAACATAGAAATCGTACATGGCGATACCGATCGCATTCCGTTCGGCATGGGCACCTATGGCTCACGCTCGATCGCGGTCGGCGGCGTTGCCATTGTCGAGGCCTGCGAGAAGATCATCAAGAAG
>CAMDNF010000131.1:0-6011 GCA_945902735.1 Rhizobium sp. Q54
GGTCGCGCCCCTTTCACGCTCAAGAAGGGGCGATTGGTCATAACCCTCGCTTAAATCCCCGCGCAGTTCGAGCTTGGGCCGCAGCGTCGAGCGGGCAACATCGATCTGCTCACGCGCGCCTTGCGCGCTGAATTCGGCAAGCAGGATGGCCGGATTGGCCTTGGAGGCGAGCTCGCGTGCGGCTTCCTCCGATTCCGGCAGGCGGGCCGCCGGCTCGGGCCAAATGAGCTGCCCCGGCAGATCGCCCATGACTTCGCGATAGGCCGAGCGCGAGGCAACCAACTGGCCTGCTGCCGCGACCCTATCGGCCAGCGCTTGAGCCAAACGAGCCTCGGCCTGAGCCACGTCGGTACGGGTTACTTCGCCAACCTCGAAGCGGTTGCGGGCCGCCTCGAGCTGCTTGGCCACCACGCGCTCATTATTCGTGTTGAGCTCAACCTCAGAAACATCACGCAGAACATCGAGATAGGCGGCGACGGCGTCCAACATCACCCCTTGCTCGGTTGCGGTCAGGTCGGCGCGACCGGCGGCTACCGAACTCTCAGCCGCGTTAATTTCTGCCTCCGTGCGCCCGCCGGTATAAAGCGGCTGCACCGCCGTCAAGGAAACCCCGCGCGGGGAAAAGCTGTCATTGCCCTTTCCGGTTCGGGTTTTGGTTTGCGCATGCGTTCGGCCCACATCGCCTTGCATGGAAACGCTCGGGCGATAGCCTGAGCGCGCTTTCGCGATGCCCTCATCGGTCGCGCGCAATTCGGCGCGCTTGGCGAGCAACGTCGGGTTCGAGCGATAGGCGCTGGACAACGCCTCCTCGAGGGTTTCCGCGTGCGGCTGCGCGGCGAACGCGACCATGCCGCTCATGCCCGCCAACACGACACCAACCGAGACAAAAAACCGCACGAGCTTGCCTTTCACATGGTTCGGCACGTCGAATAACTTAGGACGTTCGTCCCGGCGCTAGACCCGCTTCAGAATACGAAACTGAGGGCGCGTTTGGTGTCTGGCAAGAGCGGGACCGACGCCTCGAACAGCGCACGGCCCGAGACGTGGCCACGGTGCCGCTCCCACAGCATCGCCTCACCGAGCGCGACGCCAGCGCCGCGCACCACGGCAACGGCCCGGCCGCCCTCCGCCAATTGGGCGAGCACGGCCTCGGGCATAAGCTCGAAGGCGCCTTCGCACAAAATAACATCATAGGGTGCCTGAGCCGGGTGCCCGACCGCCGGCTGGCCGACCACCGCGACGACATTGTCCGCGCCTACCTCGGCGAGGGCCGTGCCGGCCTCCGCCACCAATCCGGCATTGGCCTCAACCGCCACAACCGTGGTTGCTAGGCGCGACAACACCGCCGCGCCATAGCCGGTGCCGCTGGCAAGAACCAGCGCGATTTCATTCGGTTTGATGCGCGCGGCTTGCAACAGGCGTGCAAATACCATCGGCTCCATCAAAAAACGACCGGGCGCGATCTCAATGTCTTCATCGACATAGGCGACGCCCTTCAACCGATTTGGCACAAAGCGCTCGCGTGGCACATCGCGTAGCGCATCGATCACACGCGCATCCGTGACCCTATTGGTCCGGATCTGGCTATCCACCATATGGCGGCGTGCCGCGACGTAATCGAACATTTCCATTCCGATGCGATGATGCGGCAGGCGACCGCAGAGCGCGGCTACTATAGCCGCCGCCCCCAACTTGACAATGGTTGGACGCTTCCCGGGTTGATTCACCAGGGCCGCTCCACTTATATGTGCGCCTCGCACGGGCGGCCCGGTGGCAGAGTGGCCATGCAGCGGACTGCAAATCCGCGTACGTCGGTTCGATTCCGGCCCGGGCCTCCACGCGACACGAGGCGTACGCGCCAGACTTAGGCGAAGGATCGGAGGGCGACATGACTCCGTTCGATGTGTCAGGCAAACGCGTCGTCGTGACCGGGGGCGCGCAAGGCATCGGCTATGCGGTAGCCAAGGCCTTTGCCCATGCTGGTGCTGATATTGCCATTCTCGATATCAGCCAGCGGGTCGATGACGCGGCCAAATTGCTCGCGCGCGAATCGGGGCGCACCGTGACTGGCCATCGCTGCGATATTGCTGACCGCACCGCGGTCTATCAAACGATCGGCGCGCTAGGGCGCATCGATGTATTGATCAATAATGCGGGTGTTGGCAATCGAACGCCCATCGCCGGGCCGCGCCATGAGGTCGACGAGACGTTCGAGCGGGTCATCGCGATCAATTTGACCGGGCACTTTTACGTCACGCGAGCCGCGCTTCCGTTCATGGCAGCGGGCGGGCGGATTATTTTCACCGCCTCGGTTTGGGGCAAGGCGGCTGGCGCCGAATACGCCGCCTATTGCGCCTCGAAGCACGGTGTCATCGGCATGATGCGGGCACTCGCCCATGAGCTCGGTCCGCGCGGCATTACGGTCAACGCCGTCTGCCCCGGCACCATCCGCACCGAGCTTAACGAAAAAGAGATCACCGAGGAGGCGCGCATTCTGATCCTCGCTTCCATGGTGATCAATCGCGGTTGGATCGAGCCCGACGAGCTTGCCAATATTTATGTCTTCCTCGCCTCGCCGGCTGCGAAGGACATCACGGGCCAAGCCTATAATTATGACCGCGGGCAGGTCATGGCGTAGCGGTGGCCATCCGAGCGGTGGGTTCGTCGCGCGCGCCGCTCAACACGAACCCCTCATAACCCTTGGCGGCGACGTCATCGCAAATCAGCCGATAGGCGCCGACGCCACCGAGATAGGGAAAACAAACGCGTGGCTTGCCCGGAATATTGGCGCCGACATACCAGGTGTCGGCCGTCATAAAGAGCGTGCCGTCAGCCACCTCGTTGACGTGGGCGGTCCATTTGTCCTCGGCCTCGATGGTCGGCTCAATCTGGCCAAGCGCGTTGGTCTCCAAATAGAGAATGCAATCGGCGATCCACTCAATGTGTTGTTCGATCGAGGTCATCATATTGCTGATCACGGACGGGCTGCCCGGCCCGGTGACCGTGAATAGATTGGGAAACCCAGAGACCGCCAAGCCCAAATAGGTGCGTGGGCCGTCGACCCATTTATTCTTCAGCGCGATACCGCCGCGCCCGCGCGGATTGATTTTGAACAACGCGCCGGTCATGGCGTCATAGCCGGTGGCGAAAACGAGCGCGTCAAGCTTGTAGGCGACACCGCCCGCGATGAGCCCCTCGGCGGTGATCTCCTCGATTGGTTTGGCCTTGATATCGACCAGGCTGACATTCGCGCGGTTGAACGTTTCGTAATAGTTGGTATCGACGCACAGGCGCTTGGTGCCGATGGGCAGGTTTTTCGGACAAAGCAGATCGGCGACCTTTGGGTCCTTCACGACCGCACGGATTTTTTGATTGACGAATTCTCCCGCGAACTGGCTTGCCGCTCGACTGGTCAGCATGTCGTTGAAGACGGTGAGAAAGGCAAACGAACCCCGCCTCCACCCTTCTTCCAATCGACGATTGCGTTCGTCCAGCGGCACATCGAACGTGCCTTGATCCGGCGAATCGAATACATCGCCGACCGGAGAAGCGCGCGCTTTTTTTCGGAGCGTGGGGTAGACCGCCCGCCACTTCTTGATCGCCGTGTCGTCGAGCGGTTTGTTCCAGGCGGGGATGGAGTAATTCGCGGTGCGCTGAAAGACCGTGAGATGCGCGGCTTGCTCGGCGATAATCGGTATCGACTGAACGCCCGACGAGCCCGTGCCGATTACGCCGACACGCAAGTCTGTGAAATCGACGCCCTTTTGGGGCCACGAGGCGGTGTGGTACCACGCGCCCCGAAAACGCTCGAGCCCCTTGAATTTGGGTGGGTCGGGGATCGAAAGACAACCAGTCGCCATGACGCAGTATTTGGCGGCGTAGAGCTCGCCACAATCCGTCTCGATGCGCCACCGTTTGGCCGCCTCGTCGAACACGGCGCCGGTCACGCGTGTCTCGAATTGCATGTCGCGGCGCATGTCGAGCCTGTCGACGACATAGTCGATGTAACGCAGAATTTCAGCCTGCGCCGCATAACGCTCCGACCATTGCCACTCAAGCTGGATTTCGTCGGAGAAGGAATAGGAATAGGTCATGCTCTCGACGTCGCAACGTAGACCCGGATAGCGGTTCCAATACCAGGTGCCGCCCGGTCCCGTGCCGGCTTCAATGACCTTGGTCTTGAGCCCCAGCGCGCGCAGGCGCTGGAGCATGTAAATCCCGGCGAAGCCTGCTCCCACGACGATCGCGTCGAATTCCACGGGGCGCATGGTTCTCGGCTTTCCCCTAGCCGGGTCCAAAGGCGTGTCGCAACGCTCCTATCGCCGCCTCATGCGCGGTCGTCGCGACATCAAAGCGCCCCGTCGCGGTCCAAAAGCCGTGAATATGGCCTTGATAATTGATGTACTCGGTCGGCACGCCGGCCGTGCGCAACGCCTCGGCATAGGCCACGCCCTCGTCAAACAGCGGGTCGTGACTCGCGGTCATCAATAAAGTCGGCGGCAGTCCACTCAAATCCTTGGCGCGGAGTGGCGCCGCCGTGATGGTGGCGCGCTCCGCCTCATTGTTGAAATAGCAATCGAAGAACCAATGCATGAGCTCGGCGGTCAAGAGATAGCCATTGGCGAAGGTCTTGTAGGATGGGCGATCCTCGCGGGTGTCGGTAACCGGGTAGACAAGCAGCTGAAAGACAAGCTTCGGCCCGCCTTCCGCCTTGGCACGCTGCGCAACCACGGTCGCGAGGCCGCCACCGGCGGAATCGCCACCCACCGCGATGCGCTTCGGGTCGCCGCCGAGCTCGACACAGTTTTTCGCGACCCACAACGTCGAGGCCCAGCAATCATCCGAGGGCTTCGGAAATTTGTGCTCCGGCGACTTTCGGTAGTCGATGGCCACGACGAGGCAATGGGCGCCCGCGCAGATCGCGCGGCAGACATGGTCGTGCGTGTTGAGACCGAGCACCACAAAGCCGCTGCCATGAAAATTGATATAGACCGGCAATGGTTTCTTCGGGTCGCGGCCCATTGGCCAATAAAGGCGAATCGGGATCGGGCCATGTGGGCCCGGAATATTGCGATCCTCAACTTTGCCGACCTCTGGCCCCGGCGCGGCAAGGCCCAGAACCAGCGCGTCGAAATCTTTCCGCGTTTCGGCGATCGGGCGGGTCCATAACGAGGGCGCCTCGACGGCGTTGACCTCGTCGCATACGGCCTGAACTTGTGGATCGAGTGGCTGCATCGCGCTCCCTCTCCTGGCCTTATCTTGGGGGAATGATGATACAGGCTCTATGGCCGACGGAAAGAAAATTGATCTGGGGCCTGCCTAGCCCTGGCTCGCGACGTAATGTCTGAACAGCGCGATGTCACTCGGATCATTGGCGGAGGCGACGAAACCAAAAGGTAGCGCCGCACAGCGAAAATTTGGCAGGTTTCGCGCGGCTTCACCGCTTGCCGAATAGAGCGCCGCCTGATCGAGCGACCAGACCCATTCCTTTCGCTCCAAAAAATGCTCGACATAGGCCGCCAACATGGCCGCGAAGCGCCGCGCGGCGACGGTCGGACGGAACACCGCGAGCGCCAAATAATACTCCTGCCATAACGGTTGAAGCCGAGGCGAAAGCCGAATGAGCCCCGCATCGGCCTCGCCCACCACCGGCCAGATCGGAGCCGGCGAGGCGCAAAGCTCTAGGTCCATATCGGTCATGATGATCGGCGCCTGATACTGGGCGAGGAGCCGAGGCAGCACCCGCAGGCGCGCGCAGGCATAAAAGGTGCGTAGTTCAAAACTGTTACCCGGCCGGATAAACGCGTTCAGCCCGCCCGGCAGCGCTTCCTCGCTCGCGACGACCGGCAGCCCCTCATCGCGCCACGAGCTATGCAGGAGATTGGGTGACGAGGTTGATCAGGCGGCGTGGTGAGCCGGCATTTTGATGACCTCGATGCCATTTTGGAATTTGACGCCTTGGACGACCTTCGGCAACTGGTTTTCGCCGTTCAGGCGCCGCCACGTTTTCG
>CAMDNF010000132.1:0-6000 GCA_945902735.1 Rhizobium sp. Q54
GATCCTTGCGTTGAACTGACCGGACGCCGAATGCGCCGCCGTCTCGTCATCGTCAACGACACGATGCAGCAAGGCTACCGCTACGAGCTGGTCGCTCCAGCTGGTCGCGACTTCGACCCCGCATTTCGGCCGGACCTGACGCCACAGCCTCCCCAGCGCGCGCCGGCTCCGAGGGCCACAACAACTACCCCCGAGGCGACGGCGCAAATTCTGAGCGGCCGGGTGGGCAGGGGCGCGGTCTCAATGACGATCAAGGGGATGGCGGTTGGGTGTCCTGCGTCTATCGAGGTTTCCACACCGCTACTATCCCGAGCACAACGCCGGCGCCAGCAATCCAAAGCAACCAGAGGGGCGCGTCTAGCGTCACAAGGGAATAGGCCGGCACGACAGTCATGGGGATCGAGGCCGTGGCGATCACCCGCTTGCCGCCACACGGTGCGACCGCTCACCCGATAGGCCGCACAAGCCCCTACGCGCCCCGCCAGTGCGCGACCGGGCCGAGGGCATCGAAAGCTACCCCCGAGGCGACGGCGCGAATCCTGAGCCGGTTGGAGGGCAGGGGCGGGCCGTTGTTGAGAATGTGGGTAGTTGTGTAGGTTGCAAAGCGTCAAATTAAAAAAAACTATATATTTCAAATTGTTACACTTGAATATGGCGGAGGGGGTGGGATTCGAACCCACGGTACGCTTACACGTACAACGGTTTTCGAGACCGCCCCGATCGACCACTCTGGCACCCCTCCGCGACGACAGGCCCTTGGTCTTGGGGAAGGCCTCTTTACCCCATGGGCGGAACAGGCCGCAAGCGCGGTCGCCGGATTTGTGCCGCTTGAGCGAAATCGAGGCCACGACGCCCCGGAAAACGGGCCTAGGCCTAGGGTGAGGCGGCACGGAACGGGCGGCCGCCGTGCGCCTTTCCTATGTGGGTAGCGCCGGCCTCGTTGGGCCGAGGGCAAATTCACCGCGCCTTCCATGAGTGCGGGGCGCTGGGCACGCCTATTGGATAGAGCGTATGCCGCGCCGATCGGATAGAGCGTATGCCGCGCCGATCGACGCACCAATTCAAACGGGCCCGAGCTCACCCCACCGCACGGCATGGTCCCACCATCGATTGACGAACGAGACGCGACTTCCTAGGGTCGCCTCAGGCTTCGAGGAAAGGGCGCGCCGTGCCACAGAGTGGATTCAATGAATGGCGCGTCGCGCTGGTGAAAAGCCGGGCGTTTCACGTCGCGCTCCTGTTCTTGATGGGGTCGAGCTACAGCCTGCTCTTCGCCATCAACAAGCTCACCGTCACCCATGGCGTGCCGTTTGTGGCGTATGTCTTTTGGCATTCGCTGGGCGCGGCCTTGATTCTGCTTCTCATCGGCGCGCTCACACGCGATTGGCTGAAATTCGATTGGTTGCATCTGCGCACTTATTTGGTCTGGGGCCTCTTAACCACAGCGGCGCCGATCTCGCTGCTCACTTATGTCGCGCCGCATTTGCCGGCCGGCATCATCACGATGATCCTCGTGTTGGTGCCGCTCTGCACCTATCTCTTAGCGTTGGCGTTTCGCGTCGATCGATTTCGTGCGCTGGGCGTGCTTGGCATTTTGTTCGGCCTTGCCGGCGTGCTCTTGGTGATTGTGCCCGATGTCAGCCTGCCCTCGCGCGACATGGTGGGCTGGGTGCTGCTCGCGCTTCTTGCGCCGGTGATGTTTGGTCTTGTCACCGTGTTCGCCGGCAAATATCGCCCGCCGGCGGTCTCTACGGTCAATCTCGCGGGCGGCATGTTGTTGGCCTCGGCGATCATGCTGGTGCCGGTGATGTTTGGGCTCGGTCAAACCTATGTGTTCCCCGGGCCCGATCCGATTGGCGATTGGGGCATTCTCTATGCGAGCCTACTCACCGCCGCGATCTTTTATTTGTTTCTCGAGTTCGTTCGTTTGGCCGGGCCGGTCTTCGTCACCCAACACAATTACATCGCCACGCTCGCCGGCTTCGGTTGGGGCATTTTGTTTTTCGATGAAGGCTATAGCGCCTATATCTGGGGCGCGACCGCGTTGATGTTCGCCGGCCTCACCATGCTTAATGTCGGTCTGTGGCGCGAGGCACGCCGCAATTCAAGAGCCGCCGCACAAAAAAGAACGACGCACGCGGCTTGACAGATTTGAAAACAAGGTCGCACGATTGCATTGTCCGTGGGGACTGCACTGATCCGATAGCCGGCCCTGAATAGGGCTGAGGTTTGAACGCAGTGTTTGCCGATCGCGGATATGGACCAACCTAAACGGGAGGGTGCATTGAACGCTGAAATCCCGCCGGGTCACCCGGTAAGGCCGCGCTGAACGACGCGGCCACGATCTGGACCCACGGCCTTGCGCAAGGCCAATACGATCTGGATCGCCGCCAGTTCAATCGCTACCAACGCGGAGACAGCACGCGCCGCTCAAGCTAAGCGGCGTCACGCACCTCCGAACAATCTTGCCCTTTTGGGCAGACCGGCACAAATGCCGTAGAACCCCGCCCTTGATTGGGCGGGGTTCTTGATTCGTAACCGGGCGCTCGATGCGTCGTAATCTTCGGGCCACAATCAGGCGGGCGAGTGCAGACCGATCTTATTGCCCTCACTATCCAGGATGATCGCGAAATAGCCCCAGCCTTCTTTGATGAAAGTCTTCGGGTGCATCACCTTGCCACCTGCCTTTTCCACGCGGCTCAACGCGGTGGAAACGTCCTTGCCGGCCTTGAGATAGATGGTCGAGCCGCTGGTGCCTGGCGTCGCGCGATCGCGCGCGATGATGGCGCCGGTTGTCTCACCGGCCTTGGCGGGGAAGATAGCCATTTGGGCGCCGAGCATGTTTTCCCGAATCAGCGATTGCCCGAGCACCGTTTCGTAGAAGGTGACCGCGCGGTTGAAGTCGGTTGCTGGAATATCAAACCAATTAATGACGCTCGACATGCTATGGTCCTTTCGAGAGTTCGGGCGGCGGGGTTTTCGGTCGCGGTTGCCGCCGGTGGGGAGCATGTTAGCGATCCCCTGCTGACACCGTTATGTCATCAATGTTGATGCCCCTCGATGCGCCGTGCGGATCGCCTATTTCAGATCGTCTTGTTGCTGGGCCGGGGCAAGATCGTCACCGGCGACAGGCTCGCAGAGCTTTTGGCTGTCTCGCGGCGCACCGTCTACCGAGACATCGAGGACCTCGCGCATGCCGGCGTGCCGATCGAGGGGGAGGCCGGGGTCGGCTTTCGCTTGAGCACGGGATATCAGGTTCCGCCGCTCATGTTCACGCCAGACGAAATACAGGCCCTCGTTCTCGGCGCGCGGCTGGTGCAGAGCTGCGCCGATGACGGTCTCAATGCGGCCGCAGAGCGCCTCCTCGCAAAAGTCGACGCGGTATTGCCGGCGCGTTTGAAGTCGAGCCTCGACGACCCAGGACTCATGGTGCCGGACTTCCGCGTCTCGGCCGAAGTGAAAGTCGCACTCCGTGCATTGCGCGATGCCATCACGTCCCGCGAGATCGTCGAGTTCAGGTATATGCAAGGCGACGGCTCTATTATTTCACCCCGCGTCCGGCCTTATTGCCTTCGCTATATTGGCGGCACGTGGACGCTAGGTGGTTGGAGCGAGGCGGAAGCTGCCTTCCGCGTGTTTCGTGTTTATCGGATGCAAAATCTGATTTCGACCGGCGAGAAATTTTCCTTCGAGCGTGGTCGCTCATTGGCCGATTTTCTCGCCGCGGCGGATCGGCTGGGGGCGGGCGGTTAACCCCCGCGCCGCTCGCGCAGTGTCAGCACCGCACCGAGCACCACGACGCCGAACACAATGTCGCGCACCGCGATCGGTACTTGCGAGCCGGTGACCAGCGTACCCAGCGCGGTCAGGAGCAACGCACCACCGAGCATGCCCATATAATGGCCGCGCCCGCCGGTCGCGAGCGTGCCGCCGACCAACACCACCGCGATGGTCGGCAGCAACAAGGGCAGGCCCATCGAGAGAAAGGAGATGCCGCTGAAGCCAGTCATCAACACCCCGGCCAGTGCGGAACAAAATCCGCTCAACATATAAACCGCGAGCAAGGTCATATCGACGCGCGTGCCCGAAAGCTTGGCGACGCGCAGCGAGTTGCCCACGGCGAAAATCCGCCGGCCGAAGCTCGTGCGATGCAGAACAATCACTGAAACGATCGCAATCAGAATGATCGACCAGGTGACGGGCGCGAAGCCGAGCCAACGCTCATTGAACAACCATTGCAGAGCGGGCGGCGATTTACCGGTCGGGATGCCGCCCGTATAGAGTAGCGCCAAGCCCTGCATGATGCCGTTGGTCGCGAGCGTCACCACGATCGAGGGCATGCCGAACAGCACAATGCCAAGCCCGTTCACGAGCCCGACCACAAGGCCGAAGCCAAGCACCATCGGGATCGCCCAATAGGCGGGGCCATCGGCGCCATTGGCAACCGCCGCCAACACGACGCCTGAGAAGGCCAGCGTATGTGGCACCGAAAGGTCGAGCCCGCCGGTCAACACCACCGCGCCCTGGCCGAGCGCGAGCACGGTATAGAACAGCGCGAGCGTCAGCAGCGCGTTGAAATAATGCGAGCTCCATGACTCGCCGCCGATGACCGCGAGAACGAGAATATAGACCACGACGAACAACACCCAGGCCGGCAGCATCAGCCGGAGCGTTTCCCAATTGATGGTCACCCATTGGCGCGTCACCGAACCTTTGAGCTCATCATTGGGTCGGAGTGTCCAATCGACATGAAGTTTGGCGCGCCGTTCGCGCGCGCCCGGCATGAACACCGGCAGGCTGCGATTGCTGAGCCCGACGAGTTTGAGCCGGGCCACGCGAATATATTCGGCGAGCGCCGAATCGCGCCCGATCGTGGCGCCGATCACGGCCAGGATCAGCACGATGCTTTCGACGATCGGCGAATAGCTCGAATCGACGTTCAACACCAAGAGCACATTGACGATCAGGGTCAGCGTGAAGGCGGCGAACGCCGTGCCGAGGCAGCCGCCTTTGCCGCCGCCGATGCGCGTGCCGCCGAGAATCGTGGCGGCGAAAATCAGCAGCAGCATATCCTTGCCGACCAAGGCATCGCCCGAGCCGGTTTGCGCGGTGAGGAGCACGCCGCCCGCGCCATAGAACAAGCCCGAGAGCGTGTAGCCATAGAACTTGGTCCAGCTTGCCGGAATGCCGTTCGAGAACGCGGCGTCTTCGTTCGAGCCGACCGCATAGAGCGCCGTGCCGAAGCGCGTACGCTTGATCAAGGCCCAGACGCCAAGCGCGAGCAGAATGACGAGGAGGGCGGCCGGAAAGCCGCTCGGAACCACATCACCGATAAAGAACGACGAGAACTCAGCCGGCACATAGCCGCCGGGGTCGGGCATGATCAAAAGGTTCAGCCCGAGAATGATGAACATCGAGGCGAGCGTCACTACCACCGGCTGCAAGCGCATGAAGGCGATGAAAAAGCCGTTGAACGCGCCCACACACGCGCCGATGCCAAGACCGGCGAACACCATGCCGATCTGGCTCGCGGTTGAATCGCCGGTGTAGGAGGCCATCACCACATTGACGAGCGAGAGCGCGGCGCCGGCCGAAAGATCGAAGCCGCCGAGCAAAAAGACGATGGTCTGGCCCATCGCGGCCAAAATGAGCGGGCCGGTATTGGCGGTCAGAAAGCTGATTTCGAAATAGCTGACCGGGCCCTCGTTCAACGTATCGAGAAAGACGAACATCACGACGAAGCTGAGCACCGCGACCACCAGCCCGCGCCGCCGACCGACCTCGCGGAGCAAGCCGGAATGAGATAAGCCGAGCATCGCGTTCAACGGGCCCATCACGCTGCCCCAGCCGCCGCTGCCGGGCCCGTGCCGAGGGCCGGCGCCATGATGGCTTCTTCGCTAATCGCATCGCCCTTCAGCTCGGCGACGATCCGTCCGCGATACATGACCAGTACGCGGTCGCATAGATTGACCAGCTCCGGCACTTCGGTCGAATAAAGCA
>CAMDNF010000133.1:0-5963 GCA_945902735.1 Rhizobium sp. Q54
GCTACACCATTATTCGGCGCGGCGAGGCAAGCGATTCGATGTTCTTCATCGCGCGCGGCGAGGTCGAAGTCGATGTGGCGCCCAAGGCGTTCATCCTCGGCGCCGGTGATTTTTTCGGCGAGCTTGCCTTGCTGCATCGGCGGGCGCGCTCGGCCACCGTGACATCGATCACCGAGTGTCAACTTCTCAGGCTCGAGGCCTTCGACCTTGAGCGCCTGTTGCAGGAGAACCCTGAATTCAGGGAATTGCTGATGTCGGCCGCCCGCGAGCGGGCCTCGAGCGGAGCGGCGCGCGTAGCCCGCGCCCCGATCAAAGAGGATCTACTTCCCGAAGAGGATCGCGGCCCCGACTGATCGGGCCAAATCCTTGGAGCCTTGTGGGGAAAGAAGCCATTCACTGTTTATAGAGCCTCTGTTATATAGGCTCCCCACGGAATTCGGCGGCTTGGCTCGCGCCGCGCCTGCTATTCCCCGGTAGCTCAGTTGGTAGAGCAAGCGGCTGTTAACCGCTAGGTCGCTGGTTCGAGTCCGGCCCGGGGAGCCAGATCAGGAAAAGGTCATCGAGGTTCGCTTCGATGGCCTTTTCTTTGTGCCGCGGTCCGACCCATCGCTAATCCAGCTTGGGGGTGTGCGCGAGAGCCTCTAAGATTCTCGTTCGCGTCAAATTTTGCGACCTCATGAGGAGCGCCGAGACCTTGGCCGAACCTACAAAACCGAAGACCGGCAGGCGGGTGGGCCGCAAGGGTTACGCCGTCCGCCCGGGCGCCATGCGCTCCGTGTTCGAAGGGGTCGCCTGGCCGGGCATACCGAGCACGGATGTTTTGCCGCAATTGGCGATTCAATTTCAGCTCGAGCGGACGCAATGGTGGTCGCCCGAGCGAATCAGAGAAAATCAATTCGATCAATTATCGGCGCTGGTTCGGCACGCCGGCGCGACGGTGCCTTATTATCGCGCTTTGTTTCAGCGCATCGGTTTCGATCCCAATCAGCCTCTCGGTCCTGAGGAATGGGCCAAGCTCCCGCTCCTGACGCGGCCAGAGATTCAAGCCCATAGCGAAGCGCTTGAGAGCACCGCGGTGCCCGCCTCGCTCGGGGAGGTCGTCAAGGCCTCGACCTCGGGCTCGACCGGCCATCCACTGACGGTCAAGAAGACCGCGCTTCAGGTGCAATACTGGCAAGCCATTACGCTTCGCGAGCATCTTTGGCATGAGCGCGATTTGGGAGGTCGCTTCGCGCACCTACGCGCCGCGCGCGACCACACGCTCATGTACCGCAAGGAAGGCGAAACGTCGGGCCATTGGGGCCGCTCGACCGCGCCATTCATCACGGGCCCAAGTTTCGCGCTCTCGCACGCGATCGAGATCCAGGGGCAGGTTGAATGGCTACGCCGTGTCGCCCCGCATTATCTATTGACGACCCCGGGCAATCTCCAAGCGCTCGCCCGCCATTGCCTTGATAAAGCGATCACCATACCGACCCTGCGCCATGTCATCGTGTTTGCCGAGGCGCTACGTGCCGAGACTCGCGACACCTGCCGCGCCGCCTTTGGCGTCGAGGTCAAAGACATGTATAGCAGCGTCGACACCGGCTATCTCGCGCTGCAATCTCCGATGTCAGAAGAACTCTTGGTGCAAGCGGAAACCATTTTGCTCGAGATCATTGACGATCAGGGGCAACCTTGCGCGCCCGGTCAAATCGGTCACGTCGTCGTCACGCCGCTGCACGCCTTCGCCATGCCGTTGTTGCGCTATGACATCGGTGATCTCGCCGAGGCGCGCGGCAAGGCGGCTTGCGGACGCGGCCTGCCGGTCATCCGCCGCGTGATTGGCCGTGCGCGCGACATGGTTCGCTTGCCGGATGGGCGCGAGCATTACCCCAATGTTTCGGGTGTCGGCAAAGGCTTATACAAGATCATCCAATGGCAAGTGGCGCGGGTTGCTGAACAAACGGTCGGGCTCCGCCTCGTGGTCAGGGCACCGCTCGATGCCACCGAGGAAGAGGCGCTGTGTCAAAAAGTACGCGAGGGATTTAACTATCCGTTCGAGGTCAGGATCGCATATCTCGTCGAAATTCCGCGTGCACCATCTGGCAAATTCTTTGAATACGTCTCAGAGATCGAATAGCAGCGCACTCAGGTTTTCTTCGCCACGACATGAAACAAGTGCCAATGCTTCGGCGTGCCAGTCGCGGTTGCGCTATCCGTTTCCTCCTCCCAGAGATACTCAACCGACAGACCGGCGAGCAGCCCGTTGACGGCTTCGGTATCGAGCGCGGTGACATCCGGATCGTGTGCCCAATCATCGCGCTTGCCGAGCAAGTGCCCGGCAAATCGCGCGCCGGGCTTTAGCGCTGCGAACAGGCGTGGCCAAAAGGCGGCGAAGCGTTCCGCCCGACAGAACGGCAATGAAAAACTCGCATTGATCAGATCAGCCTCGGGCAGATCGATGTCTTCGAAGCGGCCGATGATGGTCTCAAGCGCCTCGGGCCGGACGAGATCGGCCCGCGCGCGCAGGCGCTCAAAGGCGCGCGGTTCCACGTCAATCGCGATCACCCGATAACCACGACGCAATAGTTCCACCGTATCGCGCCCTTCGCCGGCCCCGAGATCAAGCGCGAGGGCGTTTGGCCCTGGTCCGCCCTCGGCCTCGATGGCGCTCAACGCCCGAAGCAAGGTGTCGCGCGGCGGCCGGCCGGCGACCGCGTCGTAATAGCGAACCCAGCGATCGTCAGCTTTGGCGCCCATCAGGCGCTCAGTCTTGCCGCGCGGCAACCGCCTCGATCTCGACCAACCAATCGGGGTGGGCCAACGCCGCGACCATGAAGAGGGTCGAGGCCGGAGCGGTTTTCGTGAACATGCGGTCGCGTATGGTGCGCAAGACCGGCACATGGTCGCGGGTCAGCAGAAACGTGTTGATCTTGACCACGTCGTCAAAGCCCATGCCGGCCGACTTCAAAATCGCCTCCACATTGCGGAAGGCTCGCTCGGTTTGGGCCTCGATACCGGATAAAATTTTGCCGCTCGGATCGACCCCAACCTGGCCGGAGACATGCAGCCAGCGCGCGCCGGGCCCGGCCTCGGCGCCATGGCTATAGCGCGAGGCCGGCGCCCCGATCGTACTTGGGTTGTGAAATTTGATCATGACGGTTTCCCTCCGGTTATTGGCGCGGCGCATTCTGGCAGATCGCGTCGGCGTGGCGAGCCGGATTTAGCTGGCTAGCCCCGCGCGCGCTCACGTAGCATGGCCAAGGCGCGAATGGCGCCGTGGAGGTATCGATGGTCGAGGGGGTTGCGTTCAACGAAGGCAAGTTCGTGCCGGTGGCCGAAGCTAAAATATCGATTCTGGATCCGGCCTTTACACGAAGCGACGTAGTTTACGACACAGCGACTGTCTGGAAGGGCTTGTTTTTTCGCCTTGATGATCACATCGCGCGGTTTTTTGCCTCGTGCGAGGCGATGCGTCTGACGCCGCCTCATAGCGCCGAGGAAATCAAGAGCATCCTCGCCGAATGCGTCGAACGCGCGGGGCTCGACGATGCCTATGTCCAATTCGTCTGCACCCGAGGTCCCTTCGTCGACCTAAGCAATCGCGACCCACGCAAATGCCGTAACGGCTTTTTTGCCTATGCCATTCCCTATATCTGGATCATCTCGCGCGAGAAGCAGGATGCTGGCGCTCGGATCGCGATTGCCACCAACCGGCGCATTCCCGACTCGGCGATCAATCAACGGGTCAAGAACTTCAATTGGATGGATTTGTCGCGCGGCGTGATCGAAGCGTTCGATCGAAATTTCGACCATGTCGTGCTCCTGACACCTGACGGCAATCTCTCCGAAGGTCCAGGCTTCAATGCCTGGCTGATCAAGGACGGCGTGCTCAAAACGCCCAAAGACAATTGCTTGCACGGCCTGACGCGCCGCACCGTGTTCGACATGGCGCGCGACCTCGGACTCAAGGCGATCGAGACGGATTTGACGCAAGATGACCTCATGAACGCCGATGAAGTCTTCCTTTCGACCGAAGGGGGCGGCATCATGCCGGTCGGTCAAGTCGAAGCCAAAATCTATGGCAATGGAGCGCCGGGCATGTTGACGTCGCAATTGCGCGCGGAATATTGGCGACGTCGCGAGACCGGTTGGATGAGCACGGCGGTCAAGTCGCTGCTCAAGACATCGGCCGTCGCATGACAGGGTGCGTGCAGGAGCAACCGATATGATGCTACGTGGCGGCGTGCTGCGCGAGATCGTCTATGTCAGCACACCGACGCGGCCGATCGGCGACGGTGATATCAGCGCCCTTCTGACGCGCGCGCGGGAGAAAAACGAGCGGCTCGGCGTCACCGGCATGTTGCTGCTGGTCGCCGGTGGCTTCTTGCAACTCCTCGAAGGTCCGACCGATGTGATGGACCCGCTGGTCGAATCCATCCGCCGCGATCAACGCCATTCCGATTTGACGGTTATTCTCCAGCGCGAGATCGAGCGGCGCAGTTTTCCGGATTGGCCGATGGGCTATCGCCGGCTCGACCCGGGCGACCCTAAACTCAAGGGGTTCAACGATCTGCCGCACCGGCCGGCCGATTTCGTCCAATCGGAGAAGGCCCAGGGGCTCGCGGCCAAGCTGCTCCGTGGCTTTCAAACCAGCCATCGCTGAACAACCCGTTTAGGCGCGCAATTCCGCCCTTCGCGACCGGGGTTGAGGGCCGCTATGATCCCCCTGCGCCGCAACGCCACCAACAAAGGGAGACAACCGTGCCCAGTCCGATGTTCGAAAAAGGCTTGAAAATCCGCCGCGAAGTGCTCGGCAATGACTATGTCGATCGCGCGCTTGCCTCGGCCGACGATTTCAACCGCGAATTCCAGGAATATGTCACCGAAGCGTGCTGGGGCTCGATTTGGGGCCGGCCAGGCCTCTCGCGCAAGCAACGCAGCCTGAACAATCTGTGCATGCTGGCCGCGCTCAATCGCGGTCATGAATTCGAGATTCACTTCAAGGGCGCGCTGACCAATGGCTGCACGCTTGAGGAGATCAAGGAAACCCTGCTGCAGATCGCGTGCTATTGCGGCATGCCGGCCGGCGTTGAGGCGTTTCGCATCGCGCGGAAAGTGCTGGCCGAGATGAAGGCCGGGGCGGCCGAATGAGCGCTGCGCCGATCGGGTTTATCGGCCTTGGCAATATGGGGGCGCCGATGGCCGCCAACATGGCCAAGGCCGGTCATGCCCTGCTCTGTTTCGACGCTGCCGGCACGCAAGGGCGCATGCCGGCGGGCGCGGCGGCGGCCGGTTCGGTCGCCGCAATTGCTGCGGGCGTACGCATCGCGCTCTTTAGTTTGCCGGATGGCAAAGTCTCGGAGGCGGTCGCGCGCGAGATGCTGGCCGCCAAACCGCGCACGCTCGAAATCCTGATCGATACCTCGACCACCGGCATGGCGGATGCCGAACGGCTTCACGACACATGTCGGAAAGAGGGTGTCGTTTATGTCGATGCCCCGGTCTCTGGGGGTGTTGGCGGTGCCAAGGCCGGCACGCTCGCGCTCATGGTCGCCGCGCCTGATGACGTGTACGAAAAAATCGCGCCGCTGTTGAAGCCGATGGCACGCCAGGTGTTCCATGTCGGCACAAGGCAGGGCCAGGGCATGGCGATGAAGCTCCTCAACAACTTCCTCTCCGCCACCGCCATGGCCGCAACCAGCGAGGCGATTGCTTTCGGTGAGCGTCAGGGCCTCGATATGAAGACGATGCTCGATATCATCAACATCTCGACCGGTCAAAACACCGCGTCGGCGGATAAGTTTCCGAAGCGCGTCTTGACCGGCACCTATGACCATGGCTTCGCAACACGCCTGATGGCGAAAGACATGCGGCTCTATCTCGATGCCGTACGCCATGCCGGTACACCTTCCAAGGTCGGCGAGCCGGTCGCGGGCGTGTGGGACCGCCTGGATAACACCTGGCCCAAGTCCGACTTC
>CAMDNF010000134.1:0-5900 GCA_945902735.1 Rhizobium sp. Q54
GGCCGACGCCCTAAATCTTTTAGCGACGTATCGCCTATTCGAGAACGATCTCGACGCGGCGGTTTTGCGGCTCACGCACGCCATCATCGGTCGCCACAAGCGGGGCGGCCTCGCCTTTGGCGAACACCGCAATCGCGCTGCCGGCAATGCCCATATCAATCAAGGTGGACATCGCGTTATTGGCGCGACTCATTGACAGGCCCTGGTTGTAGGAGTCTGAGCCTGAACGATCGGCGTGGCCAGTCAACACCACGCGCGCGACGCCCGCTTGCTTCGCATATTGCGCGGCTTCCTCAAGAATCTTCTGGGCTTCCGGTGTAATGCCGTCCTTGTCCCAATCGAAGAAGATGATGAAGTTACGCGGAATCTCGTCCGCAACCGGCGCGGGCGCGGGTTCTTCAGCCGCCATACGCTTGATCTCGGGCGCCGGCGCTTCAACGGCCTTCTTCGGGCTCAGCCATTTAAAGCGGACGCCAACGAGCACCGAATGATTGGACTCATCGGCCTCAAGCTCGACACCTGAATTCGTTCTGAAATCCGGCTCGTCCGTCGCGAGGTAGCGATAATCGGCAAAGAACGCGACGTTCTGATTGAACTCGATATCGGTGCCCGCGATGCCCTGATAGGCAAAAACCCAGTTCGCATCGTCGATCTGTGAGCCGGCGATCGGCGCCACATTACTAAATTTGACGCGCGATCCGCCCAAGCCGATACCGACATAGGGCCGGAACATCGTACCGGTCTCAAAGCCATAAAGGGCATTAACCATCATGTCCCAGTTCTTGATGGTGCCTTCACCGGTTCTGCCATCGATCTGGTCGACGTGATTGTTACGAAAGCCCATCTCAAGCTCGGTGCGCCAACCATTGCCGGAGTCAAAGCCGCCGACAGCCAAGCCGACCCAACCGAGATCGCTGTCGATGCTGTCATTGACAAAGCCGACCTCTCCATCCGGCTTTAAGTTGACGCCGCCACCGCCGCCGACATACCAGCCAGCGTCGCCAGCCTGGGCAGCAGCAATCGGGAACACCGCGAGAGCTGCAGCAGCCAACCAAAAAGCACGTTTTGCCATTGTCCAAAATATCCTGACAAGTTCAGGCACGGGGGCACCGTCTAGCGGTACGGCGTGCTCAACGCCATTAACTCATATTGATCCTTACGACTCAACGTCAAAGCAGCCTCGAATCTAACCGGCCCGGGTGGAATGCCACTAAACTGTGGCCCAATCGCAAAAGCTGTGGCTGCCTTCAGGAGCAAATGCGCAGGCTCGGGCGCGACGGCACCGGCCAAGGGGCAGACCATTGGGGTGTACAAAGCGATTGTCCGACGCGACTCGGCTTCAAGGCGCCCCCGATCGGCACTCTAATAAACGTTTTAAATATGTGTTAATTTATTATATAGCGATTCATAAATGTTAATTAAAAACCGCCGCCCTCCACGAACCCGCGCGTCATCGCCTTGAGGGGGCCGCGCGCCGGTGTGTAGACTGGTCGCGGACCTTACCCGGCGGCCCATCGTCGAGCCGGCCGCGGGATTGATGGAGGAGACGCCTATGGCGCTGCTTGAGCGATCGGAATGGTACGATATCGCGCGCGAGACCAATTGGACGCCGCGCTATGTCGCGGAGAGCGAGCTTTTTCCGCCCGATCTAAGCGATCCCTTTGGTCTGCCAATGAAGGCCTGGGAAGCGTTCGACGAGCCCTACAAGGTGAGCTATCGCGAATATGTCAAAGTCCAGCGCGAGAAAGACTCGAACGCTTATTCGGTCAAGGCCGCGCTCTCGCGCTCCAAATATTATGACAGCGCCGATGAAGGCTATTTGAGCCTCCTAAAGCTTCATTATGGCGCGGTCTCGCTCACCGAATATCAGGCCTGCCAGGCCCAGGGGCGCATGTCGCGCTTCTCCAAAGCGCCCGGCATGCGCAACACCGCCACCTTCGGCATGATGGACGAGATGCGGCACACTCAGCTGCAACTTTTCTTCCCGCATGAACTGCTCTCGCGCGATCGGCAATTCGATTGGGCGCACGAGGCCGCGCACACCAAAAACTGGGCCGTGCTCGGCGGGCGTCATTCGATGGACGACATCATGATGACGCGCGATGCGATCACCACCTCGATCATGTTGTCCTTCGCCTTCGAGACCGGCCTGACCAATCTGCAAATGGTCGGACTCGCTTCGGATTCGGAAAGCATGGGTGATTTCACCTTCTCGAACATGATCACCAGCATTCAATCGGATGAAGCGCGCCATGCGCAACTCGGCACGCCCTCGATCGAAATTCTGATCAAAAACGGCAAGAAGGCCGAAGCGCAGAAGGCGCTCGACATTTCGTTCTGGCGGGTCTGGCGCCTGTTCGCGATCCTCACCGGCATCCCGATGGACTATTACATCCCGCTCAAGAACCGGCACATGTCGTTCAAGGAATTCATGCATGAGTGGGTGATCAAGCAATTCGCCCGCCAGCTCAACGACATTGGGCTTGAGAAGCCATGGTATTGGGATCTCTTTCTCGACGACATCGAGAACCACCATCACTGCCAGCAAGGCGGCATCTGGTCATGGCGTCCGACGGTCTGGTGGAATCCGCCGGGCGCGGTCGGGCCTAAGGAGCGCGAATGGCTCGAGCAAAAATATCCGGGCTGGAATGATTCCTATGGTCGCTATTGGGACGTCATCATCGGCAATTTGCTCGACGGCCATGAGGAGAAAACGCACCCCAATTGCATTCCGGTGATCTGCAATATGTGCCAGATCCCGATCTCCAATCGGCCCGGGCCGAAATGGAAAGCGCGCGTCTACCAGCTCGATTACGAGGGCAAGCGCTTCAATTTCTGCACGCCGGTCTGCAAATGGATCTTCGAGCAAGAGCCCGAGCGCTATAAGGATTTCGAGACCATCGTCGATCGCATGTATTCCGGCGTGATCGACCCGCCGACGCTGGCCCAAGTGCTCATTTATATGGGCATCGGCGTTGTCTCGAACGGCGGGCGCGATGGCTACAACTATTCCTGGGTCGACGGCTATCGCAAACAGGCGGCGGAGTAGGTCATGGCGGCACTTGGTATCTTGTCGCGCTTCGAGGGCGACGCGCACATCAAGGTGGTCAATGTCGACACCGAGATGAGCTTCGATGAATTGGCGGCCGCATGCAAAATCCATTCGGTTGGCCTGCACGTGCCCGATCAACCGGGTAAAACGCTTCGTGTACGCCGCTCGACCGAGACCGACGACGCCCCACCCTTCCCGCCCGCCATGAAGGTCAAGGAGGCCAACCTCGGCCATCTCGACTGCCTCGACATTTATTTCTGCTAAACCCGCGAGTGCCGCCATTCCTCCACCTCATCCTTCGACAAGCTCAGGATGAGGCGACAAAACAAAACCCTCATGCTGAGCCTGTCGAAGCATGAGGGAAACGCACGCCACGTTTGATGGGCAGTTTCGATATCTATTTTGCTTCCGTATAGGGATCAATTGGGGATTCGTGAATGGCGTTTCAAAAAGTCTGTAGCAAGGACGATGTGTGGGAAGGCGAGATGAAGGCCTTCACGGTCGAGGGCACCGAGATTGTCGTGATCCACGCCACCGGCGGTGAGCTACGCGCCATTCAATCGATCTGTCCGCACCAAGAGGTCGAGTTGGTCGATGGCGATCTCGAAGGCGCCGTGCTGACCTGCCGCATGCATCTTTGGCAATTCGATGTCTTGACCGGCAAGGGCATCAACCCCGAGCACGCCGAGCTCGCGCTTTATCCGTTGAAGCTTGAAGGCGATGACGTTTTTGTCGATGTCGCGGGCATCGAGCCCAAATTCGCCAAGCCTTGAGAGAGTGAGGAAGTAGGACCATGGCCGATAAGAATGACGCGGAGCGCAACAACTCCGTCGGGCCGGTGTTGCGCTCGGGCGAAATGGCCGATGCGGTGATCCAGGCGATGCAGGAAGACAATCCCGGCAAGGAATTCGTCATCCAGGATCACCTTGCCTATGTGCGCATCGAAACCGAGGGCGAATGCATCGTGCGACGCGAAACGCTTGAGCGCGCGCTCGGCCGCCCCTTTCAAATGCCCGAGCTCGAGGTGAACCTCACCTCGTTTTCAGGCCGCATCCAAACCACCGACGACACCATGCGCTTCTATCTCGAGAAGCGGCTTTAGGTCCTGGGGAGAGTGATCATGGCCGACATTGACGACCTGTCGAAACCGCTCAAGACCTTCAGCCATCTCGCCAAGCTGAAGCGCCGGCCGAGCGAATATGAAATCGTCTCGACCAATCTGATTTGGAGCACCGAAGACCCGAAGCGCCCCTGGGCGATGAGCCCAAGCGTGCCGCTCAGCAAGTGGTACATCCAATATCGCAATGAGAGCCCGCTCAAGCACCCCGATTGGAACGCCTTCCGCGATCCCGAGCAGCTCGTCTATCGCACCTACAACATGATGCAGGATGGCCAAGAGGCTTATGTCGACGGCCTCTTGAGCGATCACAACCGAACCGAGCACGACAAAGGCTTGAGCGCGGCCTGGCTCAAAACCCTGTGCCGGCTCTATACGCCCGGGCGCTATGCGACCCACGCCGTGCAAATGAGTTCGGCCTATTTGGTACAACTCGCGCATGCCAGCACGGTCGAAAATTGCGCGATGTTTCAGGCCGCCGATCAGCTGCGTTGGTTACAGCGCACCGCCTATCGCACCAAGGAATTGTCAAAGTCTCACCCCTCGGTCGGCTTCGGCACCAGCGAGCGCAAAACCTGGGAAGACGATCCCGCCTGGCAGGGCTTTCGCGAGCTGATCGAAAAAACGCTGGTCGCCTATGATTGGGGCGAGCAATTCGTCGCGCTCAATCTCATCACCAAGCCGGCGCTCGACGAGGCCTATTTGCGCCAGCTCGGCAATGCCGGACGAAATCACGGCGATATGTTATTGGGTCTACTCAACGACGCGCAGCTGATCGATTCCGACCGCGCGCGGCGCTGGTCGAAGGCGCTGCTCGACTTCCTCCTCAAAGTACCGGGCAACCAGGCCGTGCTCGATGGTTGGGTGAAAAAATGGGCGCCGCTCGGCGATCAGGCGATCGACGCTTTTTGCGCCGCGCTGCCCGATAGCCCCGACGCCGCGTCATCGGCCAAGGCCGCCGTGCGCGATTGGCGGAAGAGTTTGGGGCTGGCGGGGTAGAGCCCCTTACCCCACTTCGTCATGGCCGGGCTTGACCCCTCCCCATTTCGTCATTGCCGGGCTTGACCCGGCAATCCAGACTAACGAACGAAACCTGGATGCCCCGGTCAAGCCGGGGCATGACGATATGAGATGGAGACCCCGCCATGCCGCCTGCGCCCCGCCCGCCCTTCGATGCCAAAAGCGCCCAAGCCATGGTGCAGTTCTGCGAGGATACGTGGAACACGCGCGACGCCCTGATCGCAGCCGCCGGCTATACCGATGACGTGCGCTGGCGCTATCGCGAACATTTCGTCGAGGGCAAACAGGCAATCACCGATTTCCTGAAAGCCCGCTTCAAGCGCGCCGAAGGCTATCGCCTGAAGAAAACGCTCGGCACATATACGGGGAATGCGATCTCGGCGCGCTTCATCAGCGAATGGAAGGACGGCGAAACCAGCCAGTGGTATCGCACCTTCGGCGTCGAATATTGGGAGTTCGCGCCCGACGGCAAAATGTATTTGCAGGAAACCAGCGCGAACGATTTGAAGATTCAAGAAAGCGAGCGGCAACTCAGATAGCCCTTCCTCCCTGGCAGGGAGGAAGAGTTGGGATGGTGGGTTGAACCTGGGCGCGCGGAGCGCGCCCAACAGGTTGGTACGGGCAAGCTTCATTTGGTGGGGTCACCGCTCCAAGAACCGTCACGTTGAATACCGTCACGTTGCCGCTGCGATTATTGTTGCGTAGCACCAA
>CAMDNF010000135.1:0-5838 GCA_945902735.1 Rhizobium sp. Q54
TATGCCATTGGCCTCGGCCATGGTTGGCGGTGGGGCCGGTTCAGGCTGAGCAGGCGCAGCTTGTTCACTAGGGCTCGCGGGCGCACTCAGCGCGGCCACGGTTTTTTATAGTCCTCAAGGCGCGCCACCGCGAGCGTTAAGGTCACTTCCTTTTTTTCCCGCCAAACGACGAGCTCGACCGTGCGCCCGATCTCGGTATCGGCGGCGAGGCGCGGCAAGGTCCTCCGACTATTGATCATCTTGCCATCGAATTTGAGAATGACATCGCCGATCTTCACGCCCGCCGCTTCCGCCGGTCCCTGCTCGATAACGCCGGCCACCAACGCGCCGGTCGCCTGGGCGAGCCCCAATTTGTTCGCCAGTTCGTCGGACACGGTTTGAATGCGCACACCGATCCAACCGCGCCGCGTCGCGCCATATTTCTTGAGCTGCTCGATCACCGGTTTGACGATCGCCGCCGGCGTGGCGAAGCCGATCCCCACACTGCCGCCCGAGGGCGAGTAGATCAGCGTATTCACGCCAATCACTTTGCCTTCCAGATCGAACATCGGGCCGCCCGAATTGCCGTGATTAATCGGCGCATCGGTCTGCAGGAAATCATCATAGGGCCCGGCATTGATATCCCGCCCGCGCGCCGAAACGATGCCGGCGGAAACCGAATTCCCGAGGCCAAAGGGATTGCCAACCGCGATGACCCAATCGCCGACACGCGCACCATCGCTATCGCCGAACTGCACATGGGCGAGCGGCCGGCCGGCCTCAACTTTAAGCAAAGCGAGATCGGTCTTGGTGTCGCGCCCAATGACCTTTGCCTTGAGGCGACTGCCATCGTCCAGCACGACGCTGATATCTTCGGAATCGGCGATCACGTGATTGTTCGTCACCACATAACCTTCTTCATCAATGATGAAGCCTGAACCGAGCGAGGCCGCTTGAGGCCCCTCGGCGCCGTCCTCGAACGGCAGACTGCCTTCCGGCTGCTCTGGCGCGGGACCGCCGAAATGGTCGAAAAATTCCTCGCCCGGCGCACCAGGTGGAATGTCTTTGAGCTGCGAGCCTTTGTCGTCGCCACTACTCGCCGACTTCAACGTTGAGGCGATGTTGACCACGGCCGGCGTCAACCGCGCAACCAAATCGGCGAACCCTTGAGCCGGCGGCGCCTGACTGGCCAAAGTCGGCGAAGCAGAGAGAGCGACAAAGCCCGACGAAACAGCCAACACGACCAAACCCGTCAAAGCAATAGCGCGCACACCCGCGCGGAAACTCCGGCGCCGGCCTATTTGGCGACCACAAGAGATACTCACAACTAAGCACATGAAGGAGGAACCTCGTTGCCGGGGCACACCATACCCAGGCTCACCGCGAAACCATAGGTCACGCCCCACCGCGTGGAAACAGCCGCGCGACCGCTCTACTTCAACACGGCGCCCGGTGGCGTGCTGCCGGCGCGACCGAAATACTGGAAAAACTCGCTGTCGGGCGACAACACCAACGTCGTATCGCCTTGCTTCAGCGCTTCGCGATAGGCCTGGAGCGAACGGAAAAAGGCGAAGAACTCCGGGTCGCGCTTAAACGCGTCGGCAAAGATACGTGCCGCCGTGCCATCGCCTTGACCACGAGCGATTTCAGCATCACGCTTGGCCTCGGCCAGCAAAATGGTTCGCTCACGCTCGGCCCGCGAGCGAATGATTTGCGCCTCCTGCTCGCCTTGCGCGCGAAACTCCTTGGCCTCTCGCTCGCGCTCGGTTTGCATGCGGCGAAAAATCGCCTGGCTGTTTTCTTGCGGCAGATCGGCGCGGCGAATCCGCACGTCGATCACTTGAATGCCCCAACCCCTGCTGCCTTGGTTGACCTGTTCGCGAATATTTCGCATCAGGGCCGCGCGCTCGCCGGAGAGCACGGTAACCAGGGGCACTTGGCCGAGCACCTGGCGGATACTGCCGTTCAAGACCGCCTTCAACCGAGTGCCGGCGACATTTTCGGTGCCCAGGCGCTGGAAGAATTGAAGCGGATCAGTAATCCGATAACGCAGGAACGCATCGACCACGAGGCGTTTCTGATCGCCCAGGATGACCTCTTCGGAATCGCCATAGAATTCGAGCACGCGCTTGTCGAGATATTCGACGTTCTGCACGAACGGCGTCTTGAAATAAAGCCCGGGCTTATCGACCACCGCGCGCGGCTCGCCGAATTGCAAAAGAATCGCCTGCTCCTGTTCCTTGACCTTGAAGGTCGAGGCGAGCAGCAAAATAATCGCGACGAGGATCACACCGCCCGCGATCAACAATTTGGTACGGGCGCTCATTTCACGCCTCCCACGGCGCTTTCTTCGCGCCGCTTGATTTCAGGCAATGGCAGATAAGGTACGACACCCTGCCCACCGCCGGCCCGCGGATCGATCAATACCTTGTTCATGCCGGACAGGATCTGTTCCATCGTTTCGAGATAGAGGCGCTTGCGCGTGACGTCGCTCGCCAAGCGATATTGCTCATAGACCGCGGTGAAGCGCTGGGTCTCGCCATTGGCGCGGGCGACGACTTCTTCGCGATAGCCCGCGGCCTCTTGCAAAAGCCGTTCGGACTCACCCTTGGCGCGCGGCAAAATATCGTTGCGATAGGCTTCCGCTTCATTCTTTGCGCGCTCCTGGTCGGCGCGCGCGGCTTGCACATCGCGAAAGGCATCGATCACCGCATCGGGCGGATCGATCTTCTGCAATTCGACCTGGCCAACATCAATGCCCGCGCCATATTCATCGAGAATGCGCTGGGTGAGCTCCAAGGCCTGCGCCGAGATCGTCACCCGGCCTTCGGCAAGCGCGCTCTGCAGTGTCGATTTGCCGATCACCTCGCGCATCGCGCTCTCGGCCACGTCCTTCACCATCTGATCCGGGTTCCGCACATTAAACAGATACGGCCCAGGATCCTTGATCTTCCAGAACACGGTGAAGTGGATATCGATGATGTTTTCATCGCCCGTTAGCATCAAATTCTCGGTCGGCATCGGCCGAACCGGCGCACTGCGCGCTGCGCTGGCATCGATGACGCTCCTGAAGCCGACTTCCGCGCGGTTGACGCGCTCGACATTGGCCTTGAGGACGGCCTCGAACGGGCCTGGCAAATGATAATTAAGACCAGGCGTCGTCGTTTTGGTCCATTTCCCAAAGCGCATCACAACGCCCTGCTCGCCGGGCTGCACGCGATAAAACCCGCTGGCGAGCCAGATCGCGATCGCCACCAAGATAAGAAGCAAAATACCGCGCGTGCCCCTGAGGCCCGGCATCCATTGCTTGAACCGATCTTGGCCGCGCCGGATCAAATCCTCGAAATCGGGTGGCGTACCGCCACCACCACCGCCGCCTCCACCACCGCCGGAGCCGCCGCCGCCGCCGCTCGGTGGACGGCCCCAAGGGCCTTGGCCGCCGCCGCCCTGATTAGGCCAAGGCATCGCCTTCATCCTCCCGCCGTCATCGCTCCGACCAACGCTTCCCAAGCGGCCGGCACAGCCTTATATGTCACGCAACACGCGCGTGCAATGCGCGGCAGCCAGAAATTAGCCCTTGCCGCACGATTGAGCCCCTTCAGCGTAGGACATTCCGGCCATGGCCGAGCCGAGCCGCGACGATATTCTTGCCGTACTTTCGCGCATCATCGACCCCGATAAGGGGCGCGATGTGGTTTCGCTTGGCATGGTGCAAGGGCTCGTCGTTAGAAACGGCCATGTCGGCCTTTCGCTAGAGATCGAGCCGAAAGAGGCCGGACGCAAGGCCCCCTTGCGCCAAGCCTGCGAGGAGGCGGTCGCCAAACTAGAGGGCGTGCTATCCGCCACTGTCGTCCTGACCGCCGAACGCGCGCAAAGCGCTGGCCCCACTGCGCCGGCGCCGCACGGCCGGCCGGCCGCCGCGCCCGGGGCCCGACCGTCGCGCCCCGAATTGCCTGGCATCGGCGCGGTGATCGCGGTCGCCTCGGCCAAGGGCGGTGTGGGCAAATCCACCACCGCCGTCAATCTCGCGGTCGCCATGGCGCAACTCGGCCTTCGTATCGGCCTTCTGGACTGCGATATCTACGGTCCGTCGATCCCGCGCATGATGGCGCTCTCCGGCCGGCCTGAAACGGCGGATGGCAAAACCATGATCCCGATGGAGAACCATGGCGTGCGCGTCATGTCGATCGGCTTTCTGGTCGATGAAGACACACCCATGATCTGGCGCGGCCCGATGGTGATGGGCGCGATCGAGCAAATGCTGCGCGATGTGCGCTGGGGCGAGCTCGATGTGTTGGTCTGCGATCTTCCGCCAGGCACGGGCGATGCGCAGCTCACCATGGCGCAACGCGTGCCCCTATCGGGCGCGGTGATTGTTTCAACACCGCAAGACATTGCGTTGCTGGATGCGGTGCGCGGCATCAACATGTTCCGCAAAGTGGATGTGCCGGTGCTCGGCCTGATCGAGAATATGAGCTATTTCGTCTGCCCGCATTGCGGCGAACGCAGCGATATTTTCCATCATGGCGGCGCCAAGGCGACCGCCGCGAAACTCGGCGTCGAGTTTTTCGGCGAAATCCCGCTCGATATCGAAATTCGTACGACCTCGGATGAAGGCCGCCCGATCGTAGTGGCGAACCCGAAGAGTGCCCACGCCAAGGCCTATTTAGCGATTGCCGGCCGAGTACTCGACAGCCTCAAGGGCACCGCCGCCAACCGCAAACCGCCCAAGATCGTGATCGTTTGAGGGATACGACCGTCCGCGCGCGTTGTACCGTGTTGCCGATCAGGTCTTGGAACTCGTCTCGCGTTTCGTGGTCGCCGGCTCTTCAACGGCGCCGGCATCGACGGCCCGGCGCTGACGCCGTCGGTCGAGTTCGGCAACGACGATCTCGGCTAGATCGGCAAGGGCTTGGGTCTCATTATCGGTCGGCGGGCGCCGCGGCTTATAGTCCATGACGCAAAGCGTGCCGATCCGCTGGCCGCCTTCGGCGATGAGCGGCGCGCCAGTGTAGAACCTTACCCCCGGTGTGCCTATCACGAGCGGATTGTCCATGACACGCCCGTCTTGCATCGCGTCGGGCACCACCATGACGGTCTTGCCAAGAATCGCGTGTGAGCAAAACGCTTCGTCGCGCGAGGTTTGTGTCGCGTCGAGCCCGACCCGCGCCTTGAACCATTGCCGGTCGTTGTCGACCAGAGACACCAAGGCAGTGGGGACATTGAACAATTGTGCCGCGTCCGCGCCTATGGGTCAAGCCGACCAGAATCGATCGGTGCAATCCACAAGGTTCGCGGCTGGGAGCCTAAGGCGTGCACAATCTAGGGCCGAGGCACTAACAAAACCTTACTAATTGCACACCAGACATACGACGATTGACATAAAATGAGCTCTCGACAAAAGGGTTGCTCGCGTGGGTTTCCGCGCCTGTTTTGATGAATTTTCCGAAACTTGCCCCTCCGGCGTCCGCTCCGGAGCAGCGGACATGGCCATAAAGTAATATGTCACAATTTCGCTTGTTGGTCGTGGCGCGGCGCACGACCGGAAAGACCGGTCCGTCGCGCATGCCAAGACCTGCTCGACAGCCACAACAGCACGGCACCGCCGCCAACCGCAAACCGCCCAAGATCGTGATCGTGTGAGGGACGTTTTCGGGACGGTTACCCGTTCAGGCCCATCTTCCTTTTCGTCATGCCCGGACTTGAGCCACGTCTGTCCGGTTTAGCTCGTCTGGATGTAACATCCCCTTTTTCGTCATGCGCGGGCTTGACTCGCGCATCCAGTCTTCCTAACGAAACAGCGCTGTCGCAGCCCCTGGATGGCCGGGTCGAGGCCCGGCCATGACGAATTGGGGAGGG
>CAMDNF010000136.1:0-5828 GCA_945902735.1 Rhizobium sp. Q54
GGGCTGTGACCCGCGCTTCGCTTCGCTACGCGCGCCTCACAGCCCGCGATAGCACAATACCAAACCAGGGCTTCAAAGCCCTTTTCTCGTAACCCGACTGGTACACATTCACGCCGCCATCCGGCACATTTTGTCTCCGCCCTTTACAGCAAACGCGATTCGATCACATGCTGGCCACGGAGTCGCGACGTGCGACAAACGGACGATCTTCCCTTGCGGTGAATTAGGGTAGAATGAATCGGGTGTTTGGAGCGAGAGACACATATTCGTCGTTCGGACGTGCTTTGGCGCCCTTCGCCATTGTTGCCTTGGTGTGAGCTTGCAGTCTTTGGGAGGAGGAGCAGGTCAGCAAACCCACGGAGTCGCGAGCGCCGGATATCGTACGACTTGGCGACACGCTGCCAAAACCACCGCCCGCGGCCGATGCGCTAAGGCGTACGCTTGTGGCGCCGCTCCCTCCGAGTCGACCGTTTCGTGTTGAGCCTTACGCGCCCACCAATTCGGGTTGGATTGTTCGGTTGGTGGGGCCGCCCGGCTCCGAAGTGGCTGGGCCTGTCGACGTGGTTGGGCTGAGTGAAGACGAGACGATTGATTTGCTGGGTGAGCCCAAGGAGCGCTCTTGGCGCCCGCCCGCGCGGGTGATGCGGTATGCCGCTATGAGTTGCGCGGTCGACATTTATTTTTACATCGACGTTGGGAAAGACAAATTTCAAGCGTTGCAGGTCGAAGGACCGGAATCGGCTTCTGACGAGCAGGATCCAAGAGTCTGTTTAGGAAAGGTGAGGGATGAACGTCGAACCCAATAGCTCGACTTCCGGCGCCACCGGCATTGCGCCACAGCGCTGCGTCGCGGTCGTCGATGACGATCAGATGTTCCGGGATATGATTACGCTCAACCTTGAGGAAGCGGGCTTTAAGGTCGTTCCTTTGGCGAGTGGTGAGGAAATCCTTTCCTGGGTGGCAGGTGGCGGCAAGGCCAATGCGATTTTGTTGGACTGGCGGATGCCGGGCATGGATGGCCTTTCCACGCTGAAGCAATTGCGGGCCACGGGCTCGGAAGCCCCCGTGATCGTTCTGACGTCGTTGGGCGAGCCGGTCTTTGAAGAGGCGGCGCTCGCGAACGGCGCGGTCGACTTCATCGACAAATCCCGCAGCTTTACGATTATTGAGAAGCGCATCACGCTCATCATCGGCAGCCGGCGACTGCCCGAGGCTGGTCCGGCTTTGGTTGGCGAGCAAATTACCAAAATAGGCGAACTCGAATTGCGTCATGGCAGTAGCCGCGCGATGTGGCGTGGGCAAGCTGTAAGCCTCACTTTGAGCGAGTTCAAAGTGGTGGAGGTGATCGCCATGAAGGGTGGCAATGACGTTTCCTATCGGGAAATCTACGACGCCGTGAAAGGCGAAGGCTTCATCGCGGGCCACGGGTCGACCGGGTATCGGGCCAATGTTCGCTCGCTGGTTAAGCGCGTGAGGCAGAAGTTGAAAGACGCCGATCCAGCGTTCGATCATATCGAGAATTACCCAGGCTTCGGCTATCGCTGGCTTGAGGCTCGTCCCGCCAACGCGTAACAGCAACAGTGGCGCGTCTCCAGCTTCCAACGGTCTTCCGATCGCTGAAGACGCGGCTGTTGCTGCTTATTCTTGTCTTCGCCATCGTGCCGACCGTGCTTTATGTGGCCTTCAGCGAGGCTGAGGCACGCAAGCAGGGCGTTCTCCTTCATGCAATTCGTGACAAGGGCCTGATCATCGCGCGCTCGCTGGCGCCAGCCTTGACCGCGGACGATCGGCCGTTGGTCGAGTTCCAAGCCGAGCTCAATCGCTACGCGACCGACGACACCCGCATCAAACTTTTGCTGAAGCCACACGCGGTGGGCGAGGATCAGCCAGGGTTTCACTATGTGGCGGCCGCCCCTAGTGTTTCGGCCGAGGAGTTGGATCGCGAGCGAGATGAATTGGCCGCCGAGGGCGTGCTTGACCGATTGCAGACAAGTTGCGGCGGCGATTTGGCCTTGGCGCTTCGCATCAGTCGTGTTGAGGGATCCGATGAGCTGCTAACGTCGATCACCCCGGTGACCACGCCGCGTGGTTGCTTCGCGCTCGTCATGTTTCACACCGCGACCGAGGCCCTGAAGGCCGCGGGGGGGGGGGGGGGCTCGGCGAGCCGTTTTGGCGTTCGAGCGAGGTCAGGGTCGCCGCTGGGGCCTATCTTGGTCTTGTGATTTTGGTGCTCGCCGTTCTGGTCTCCCTATGGCGCAATCTTGAGCGATTTGGCCAATTGGCGCGGCGCATCGGCGGTGAGGCGCTCGAATCCGATCGTTTCCTCGATCGCAATGAAATTCCCGAATTGGCGCCGGTTGCGCAGAGCTATGATTCGATGGTCGAAACGCTCCGCACGGCCGCTGTCGACCTGAGGCGCGCTGCCGAGGACAACGCGCACGCCTTTAAGGGACCGATCGCCGCCATCCGACAGGCGACCGATCATTTGAAAGGTCGAACCACCCCGGGCGATGAGCGGTCCGAGCGGGTGATCGCGGGCATCGAAAGCGCGGTTGAACGCCTCCTGGGCCTGGTCAATTCCGCCCGGCGGTTGGACGAAGTAACCGCCACGCTGCTCGACCCTCGCCGCGAGATCGTTGATATCGCCGGCCTTGCAGGCAGCGTGGTTTCGGCCCATCGGCTGACCGCGCCCGATGCCACCGTTAAATTGGTCGCCATGGTGCCCGAGCCGATCCGCGTGCGGGGCACCACGGAATTGCTTGAAACGGTGCTCGAAAACCTGGTCGAAAACGCCCTCAGCTTCTCGCCGCCTGGTAGCGAAGTGAAAGTGACGGTCGGTCGCGAGCGGAATCAGGCGGTTCTTATGGTCGAGGATCAAGGGCCCGGCATCCCTGCGGCCATGATCGAGAATGTCTTTGAGCGTTATGTCTCAAGTCGCGAGGGCGCGAAGCACGGCGCCGAGGACCAACATTTCGGTGTTGGTTTGTGGATCGTTCGGCGCAATATCGAAGCCCTTGGGGGCTCTGTTCGCCTTGAAAATAAGGACAGCGGCGGATTGATTGTTCGCGTCTTTCTGCCACTTAGCGACGCCCGCTCATCCGCCGGAGCGCGTGGTTGAGGCCCTGAGCCTGGAATCTTTTGATTCCACACTTGTGATATTACCGTTCGAGAAAACGACGTTGATCAGCCCGACCCGCCTTGGCCCGGGCAATAGGGCCTCTACTCGCGGCTTCGTCAGACGCAACAAAAGAATAAAGTTAGATTAACCATCAAACCCTTGAAGCACACATCCCGATCCATGGCATGGCAGTGCTATTGGATGTCCAAATTCGCTGGAATAGGCTATTATTTGCCTGTGGTTGGGAGACAAAACAAAGAACAATCATGGGCCGCGACGACGGGATAATTTAGTTAAATATAACAATGTGATAAAGAGTTTCATTTAAGACCAACAAGAAGAACAGGGACCAAGAAAAAAGTCATCGGATCAACCGGGGACGGGACGATTGCACCAATGTCGATGGGTATCAGCGCGGTGAGCGGCAACGCTCCCGCGCTTTTTTTTGGCTCGCGGCCGAGTCGCGGCGATCCAAGTTAAGTAACGGTAAATCTTGGTGATTCCTGATTTGTCATGGTCTTCGCGCGCCCATGCCCTATGGCTTGCGCTATGGTTCGGCCTAGATTGAAGCTGAATGGCGGTCTTGGGCGACCGCAAAAGAGGGTGGTGACCATGTCAAATCGCAAAAAAGGCTGTTTGCGCCGCGCCCCGTGAAAAGCGAGAGCAAGGTCGGACGCACGGTGATCTTTGGCCTCGCGACTGTGGCGCTGACCGCGTCCTTGGTGGTCCTGCCGGTGGCCTTCGACAAAAACGAACCGACTATCGGCTCGAACGAGGCCATGGCCAAAGGCGGCCCGGGCGGCGGCAATGGGGCTGGCAATGGTGGTGGAAACGGCGGCGGAAATGGCGGCGGAAATGGCGGTGGCAGCGCCTCTGCCGGCAATGGCCAAGGCAATGGCAATGGCCAGGGCAATGCGTCTTCCAGCGCCTCGGCCAATGCGTCGGCCAACGCCTCGGATGGCAATAATGGCAATGGCAAAAGCGCGAGCCTGATGGGTAGCCTCAACGCGGCCCATGCCGCGCCGCAGGCCCTGGCAAACGCCAATAAGAATTCACGCGTCGGTCAGATCGCGACCTATTCCAGCTCCATTCAAGCCAATGAGGTCGATAGCGCGGCCGCCGCGCTGGCCGAGGCCGCCAACAAGGACGACGGCATCGTCGAAAGCGTGGTCCACGCGGTCAATTCGCTGCTCGGCATCGATAGCGCCGAGGTCGCGACGCCCGAGACGCCCGATGGTGACGCAACGGGTGACACCACAGGTGACGCGACCGCGACAGCGGACTCTGACACCGGCGAGGTCGCCGAGCCGACCGTGGCGGTCACGGTTCATAGCCTCGAGGCCAATGTGGTGTCGGCCATTCAGGGTCCGGCGCCCGAACCGACCCCGCCCGCGACCCCTTAATCGAATTCACTCCCGCGAGCACCATTCGGCGCGGCGGAGCGCAAGCTCCCCGCGCCGATCTCGTTTGGCGTATTGACGAGCGCACATCGCCCTGTGAACCATCGGCCCTCGATGGGCTGGAAGGGGAGGGTGATCATGGCGAGCAAAGCAAAGACGAAACCGAGCGCGCGCAGGCCCGCGAGCAAAAAGCGGCCCGCGACCAAACGCCCCGCCGCCAACAAACGCGCGACCACCAAGCGCCCGGCTGGTCTTGAAGCGACCATCACCGCGGATGTTCTCGCCCGCATCGCGAACACCAAAGACAAGCGCCTCAAACAGGTGATGACCGCTCTCATCACGCATTTGCATGGCTTCGTGCGCGAGATCGAACCGAGCGAGGCGGAATGGATGCAAGCCATTCAATTCCTCACGACGGTCGGCAAAAAATGCGACGACATGCGCCAGGAATTTATTCTGCTCTCCGATACGCTCGGCGCCACCATGTTGATCGACGCGATCAATCATCGAAAGCCCAAGGGCGCGACGGAATCGAGCGTGCTCGGGCCGTTCTATCGCGAGGACGCGCCCGAGATCGCGCAAGGCCAAACCATCAACCTGACGCCCGATGGCGAGCCCTGCCTCGTGCGCGGCCATGTGCGCACGCCGAACGGCGCGCCGATCAAAGGCGCCGTGCTCGACATTTGGCAAACCGCCGCGAACGGCATGTATGAGGGCCAGGACAAAGACCAGCCCGCATTCAACCTACGCGGCAAATTGAAGACCGATGAGCGCGGCCGCTATGAGTTTCGCACCGTGGTGCCGGTGTGCTACCCGATCCCCGATGATGGCCCGGTTGGCCAGCTCTTGAAGGCGACCGGCCGCCATCCTTATCGCCCGGCGCATATCCATTTCATCGTTTCGGCCAAGGGCTATCAGCCGATCGTGACCCAAGTGTTCGCCGACACCGATGCCTATATCAAATCGGACGCCGTGTTCGGTGTGAAGGATTCGCTTGTCGTGCATTTCGATAAGCACGGCTCGAAGGCCGATGCCGCGCGCCTCGGCCTCAACGCGCCGTTCTACACGCTCGACTATGATTTCGGCTTGGCGCCAGCGAGGTAGGGGCGAGATTAGCGCAGGCGGTGATCGACTCTTTTTATTCGTCATGGCCCGGCTTGACCGAGCTATTGCCGAATCTTGGTGACGGCCTGACGGATCAGGCGGCGGCTTGGGCTTGAGGCACGGCAGAATTGCCGATGACTTCGATCCCATCGGTGAACTTCACACCTTGGATCACCTTTGGCAACTGGTTGTGACCGTCGAGGCGG
>CAMDNF010000137.1:0-5473 GCA_945902735.1 Rhizobium sp. Q54
ATCAATCAGGGCTGGCTGTCGCCGAAACCGATTCAACAACCCCATCCGGTGATCATCAATGCCGGCAGTTCACCCGCGGGGCGCGATTTCTCGGCGCGACATGCCGATTTCAATTTCGTCTCGATTCCCTCGCTCGAAAAAAGCGCCGATATGACGAAGGATATTCATCGGCGTGCAGCGAGCTATGGCCGGCAGTGCGGGGTCATGAGCTATGGCCTGGTGTGCTGTCGCGACACCGAGAAAGAGGCAAAGGCGCTCTACGACCGTATCGTCGCCGAGGGCGATTGGGGCGCGACCCGTACCATCATCGATTTGATGCAGGGCGAGAATTACTCCTATGGAAGCAACCAAAGTGAAATCCGCGCCATGGGCGAGCGTTTCATCGCCGGCTGGGGCGGCTATCCTTTGGTCGGCACGCCCGAGCAAGTGGTCGAGAAAATGGTCGCCATCGCCAATACCGGGGTTGAGGGCTTTATTCTCTCCTGGCTCGATTACTATGAGGAGATGAAATATTTTGGCGAAAAGGTAATGCCGTTGATGCGCCAGGCCGGACTAAGGGCCTGAGCACAATTCACGGCATATCCCGCCAAGACAGGTATCGCCCGCCAATCGAGGCCGCGCGTGGACTAGGCCGACAATGCTCCGCGCTCGATCAATTCACGGTGCGCGTGCGCAACTCAAGCCCGACCTCGGTGGTAAGCCGACGCATGGTTCCCACTCGCGTTGGCGATTATTGCCGCTGTCGTCGAAAGGGAGGAGCGATCGGAGAGGGTGGCGCGGCCAGGGCACCACGGCAGATCATGCTTGATCTCCGCCCGTTTGGTGCCTTCGCTTGACACGAATTTCGCTTGCTGTCTCAATTCGCTCGCCTGTGGGCGGGACACCGTCCAAAAACGGGTTTGTCGGCGCTTGAAAAATAACTTCCAAGAAACGCGCGTCGATCGGTGCTTGAACTGCCCTTTCCATGGGAGGGGCAACGTGGAACATGGGAGACTGTATAAATGACCAGACTGGCTCGAAAGATGCTAATTGGTGCAGCCGCGCTTGCTGTAATCGTTTCGATCTCGGCGAGCGCCGCTTTCGCCGCCGACGCGAAGCCAAATCCTATCCCGGATTGTTTCCGGCCCTGGGAAGAAACGACGAAGATGATCAGCTATCCAGCGAAACCAGGCCCCTATCGCCTCGCGCTGGTCAATGGCTTCGCCGGCAATGACTGGCGCATCCAGATGATCCAGAGCCTGAAGGCCTGGGCGGCGCGGCCCGAGAATGCGGCGAACATCAAAGAGCTCAAGGTTGTCAGCACGGGCGCCGACGTGGCCGCTCAGATCGCTGCGATCGACAACTTCATCGCGGCCGGCTTCGATGCCATTTCCTTCATCGCGGTCAATCCGACGGCATTTGACGCGGTGATCAAACGCGCCGCGAAACAGGGCACCGTGCTCGTGCCGTTCGATAACATCCTCGACACCGACAAGGTGTTCCAGGTCAACCAGAAGCAGATCGAGTTCGAGGAAACCAAGGGCAAATACGTTTGGGCGCAACTCGAGACGGCCGGCAAGACCAAGGGTATTCGCGTGCTCGAAGTGCGCGGCCTACCCGGCAATTCGGTCGATCGTGACCGCTCGATCGGCATGCACAAAGTGTTCGAGAAAGACGGCGTCGAGATCGTCACGGTGGTCGGCAATTGGGATACCGGCACGGTGCAAAAGGTCGTCGCCGATGCCCTCGCGGCTCATGGCAAGTTCGACGCCGTGATGTCGCAGCATGGCGGCCAAGGCGTGATCAACGCGTTCAAGGCCGCGGGCCACGCGATGGTTCCGATGGGCCTCGATGGCGAGAACGGCACACGTCGTATGGCGGTCGAAAACAAGGTGCCGTTCATCTCGGTCGAGCAGCATCCGGCCATGAGTGCGGTCGCCATGGATGGGGCGATCAAGCTCCTGCAAGGCCATGAGCTCCCCGTTTTGGTCGCTCTGCCAAGCACGGGCGTGGTGGGCAGCGACATGAAGGCTGGCGAGCATTATTTCCCCGACCTGCCGGCCAGCTTCAACACCGGCACCGGTTATCCGGCATGCTTCAATCCGCTGACGCCGGATGAGTTGTTCAAGCAAAGCAGCGACAACACTTAGTATCGAACGGGACGACGAAGCAGCCGAGGACTTAAGTCCTCGGCTGCTTCAGCCGCGCGCTCGCACCATGCTAGGGGATCTTTATTCGCGATTCGGGCGCCGGCAAACCATCCGGAACGGCTCAGGCCGAGCACGGATCCCCCGGCGCGTGGGCACACCGTGATGGCACTTCCTGACGTGGCAAACGCGGCCGACGCGGCTTTCCTCAGTATGGAAGGCATCACGAAGCGCTATGGCGGCGTCATTGCGCTCGACGATGTGCACTTCGCCTGCCAGCGCCGAAGCATCCACGCCATCCTCGGTGAAAATGGCGCGGGCAAAAGCACGCTGATCAAGATTATGTCCGGGGTCACACGCGCCGATTCCGGCCGTATGATGATCGAAGGCAAGGACGTCCATCACTTCACGCCCGTTGATGCGACACGCGCCGGCATTGTGTGCATCTTCCAAGAGCTTAGCCTGATGCCGGATCTGAGCGTTGCCGACAATATCTGCATCACAAACCCGCCTGGACGGCGCGGCTTCATCGCGCAGCGCGCGCAACGCCAACGCGCCGAAGAATTGCTTGCGCGAGTCGGCTGCGATGACGTGAACCCGATCAGCCGCGTGCGCGACCTGCCGCTCTCGCGCCGCCAACTCGTCGAGATTGCCAAGGCCCTGGGGCGCGCGCCCAAGCTCTTAATCCTGGATGAGGCCACGTCGGCGCTTACCGCCGCGGATGTCGAGAAAGTCTTCACGATCTTGAGGACGCTCCGCGATCAGGGCACCGCCATTCTCTACATCTCGCACCGCATGGCCGAGATCGAGGCCGTCGCAGATCATTGCACGGTCTTTCGCAACAGCCGCTACATTCAGACCTTCAACCAAGGTGAGCGGACGCCCGAACAAGTCGTGCAACTCATGATCGGGCGGGAAATCACCCAGATTTACCCACCGAAGCCGAAGCCCCGTGCTTTGCCTGAGCCTGCGCTCGAAGTCAAAAATCTCGCGTGGGAAAACCGGCTGAACGGCATTTCTCTTTCCATCCGCCCGGGCGAAATTGTTGGCCTGGGCGGCCTTGATGGGCAAGGCCAACGCGAAATTCTGCTCGGGCTGTTCGGCGTGCTGCGCGGTCTCAAGGGCTCGATCAAGCTTTATGGGCGCGACGCCGCGGTCCGCAGCCCGGCCGCCGCCAAGAACCCGAAAAACGCGATCGCCATGATCCCTGAGGATCGCAAGACCGAAGGTCTTATGCTGCCGATGTCGATCCGCGACAATCTCTCGATCGCGAGCCTATCGCGCTTTGTAAAATCGGGTGTGATCAGCCGCTCGCTGGAGAGCACGCGGGTCGATGCCATGATCGACACCATGCGGATCAAGATCGGCGCGGCAACCGATCCGGTGCGCACGCTCTCTGGGGGCAATCAACAAAAGGTCGTGATCGGCAAATGGCTGATGACCGAGGCAAAGGTGTTGCTCTTGATGGACCCGACACGCGGGATCGACGTCGGCACCAAGCAGGAAATTTATGCGCTGATGCGAAAACTCGCCGATGATGGCGCCGCGATCCTGTTCTATTCGACCGATTATGACGAGCTGATCGGCATGTGCGACCGGATTTCGATTCTCTATCACGGCGAGATTATTCGCACGCTCGAGGGTGATGACATCACCGAGCAAAATATCGTGGCGGCATCGCTGAACGTCGATCTTGGCACGCGCTCGATGGCGGCCTCGGGGACTGCCCATGGCTGATCTCCTCATCCGCCTGCGACACAATTCAGGCGGACTGATCGCGCTTGCGCTATTCGCGGTGCTGTTGGTCGTCTTCATCGTTATCCATCCCCGCTTCAATATGTTGGCACTCGAGGCGACCGCCAATCAGGGCGGCGCTCTTGCACTCATCGCCATGGGCCAGACCCTGCCCGTCCTGACGGGTGGGCTCGATCTTTCGATCGGGGCCATCATGGCGCTGACGAACTCGCTCGGTTCCGAGCTGCTGACAGGTTCGCCCTGGCAGATTGCGCTCGGTCTGTTGGCGGTCATTGCCCTCGGCTGTGTCTGCGGCCTCATCAATGGCGTGATCGTTGTTTATGGTCGTATTCAGCCGATCATCGCGACGCTCGCGACCGGCGCCGTTTATACCGGCCTCGCGCTCCTCGTTCGGCCCGCGCCGGGTGGCGAGATCGATGAGGGCTTGAGCGAGGCCATCACCTATTCGGTCTTCGGTGTGATCCCGACGCCGGTGTTCATTTTCATCGGGCTCGTGCTGTTGGTCTGGCTGCCGCTCAAGAACTCGATCCTCGGGCGTGGCATCTACGCGGTCGGATCGTCCGAGGTTGCGGCCTTTATGTCAGGCGTGCCGGTCAAGGGCTCCCGCCTCCTGGCCTATACCGGTTCAGGCTTTTTCGCCGCGCTGGGCGGGCTTTTCCTCGGATTTCAGACCTTAAGCGGCGACGCCAATGGCGGCGTCACCTATACGCTGAATTCGATTGCGGCGGTGGTGATCGGGGGTACATCGCTGTTTGGCGGCACGGGCGGCCTGGTCGGCTCGATCTATGGCGCCTATGTGCTTCGGATCATCAACAGCGTCTTGTTATTCAGCGGCGTGCCCTCGCTCGCCCAACCCTTGTTTCAAGGCGCGGTGCTGATCTTCGCGCTCATGGCAAGCGCGCTCCGCCTCGTCGGCATGCGCAACCGCCTCGAGGTCATGAGCTAGGCATGGGTATGCTTCGGACCATCGATCGGCCGCTCCTGATCACAGGGATCTTGATCCTGGCGATCTACTTCGTCGGCTCGACGATGTTTCCCCAAATGCTGACCGGCAAATATCTGTTGCAGCAACTCCAGATCGCATCCTATTTCGGCGTGCTGGCCTCGGGCGCAATGATGGTGATTCTGCTCGGCCACATCGACCTCTCGATCCCTTGGACCATGTCGGTCGCGGCGATCATGTCGACCGCGATCGCGGGCCCGGGTGGTGAGAATGCGATTGCCGGGCTCTCCGTGCCGGCGGCCCTCCTTTTCGGCTGCCTTGTGGGCGTGGTGAATGGCCTTGGTGTCGCCTTTCTGCGTGTGCCATCGATGATCTGGACGCTTGGCGTCAACGCGGTCTTGCTCGGCATGCAGGTGTTTTATACCGGTGGCTTTGCCCCCCAGGGCACCGCATCCGACTTCATGCGTGCGATCGCGATCGGGCATTTGATCGGCCCGATCCCGAACGCTCTGTTCGTTTGGATCCTGATTTCGCTCGTGATGGTGTTCATCCTGCGACGCACGCCGCTCGGTCGCTATATCTACGCCACCGGCAATCGCGAAACGGCGACCTATCTATCGGGCGTGCGCACGCGCCGGGTGATCATGCT
>CAMDNF010000138.1:0-5339 GCA_945902735.1 Rhizobium sp. Q54
CTGTGTTAGCATCAGAATCATGCACGCGATCAGCGGCCTACGCCACATCCGCCAACCCAAAATCACCCTCGTCATGAATAAGACGGGCTAGAGCGCCGGGCTATCGGCCGGCAGGCCGAGCGCGGCGCGACCAAAGGCCGTGGCATTGACCTCCCAATTCATCGTGATGTGCGCGTTGATCGCATGAGCATCGCGGAAATGGCGCTCCATCGGATTGCTGGTGTAGAGCGCCCCGCCGCCCGCCACCGCATAAAGCGCGTCGACCGCGCGCGTGCAGAGCTGGCTCGCAAAGGCGCCGTCACGGCGATAGCGGGTGCGCTGTTCCATCGTTGGGTATTGGCTGGCGGCGGCGAGGCGGTACATTTCCGCCGCATCGTTCTGGAGCAAAATTCGCGCTGTATCGATGCAGGCACCGGCCTCGGCAACCCTAAGCTGCATCGCTTGGTGATCGGCTAGGCTGCGGCCGGTTGTTTTGGCGGCGCGCGTCTTGGTTTCGGTTACATAGCTGTCGTACATGCCCTGCGCGTTGCCGATCGAGGCGCCGCCCTGCACGAAACCGAACGCGGCATAGGTCGGGATGCGATAGAGCGGCGAATTATGCAATATGGCCCCGGGTGCTTGGCCCATTTTGGTTTGCTCGACCGTTAACGCCCGGTGAGCGGGCACAAAATGATTGTCGAGCTTGACGTCGATACTGCCAGTGCCGCGCAGGCCAATCACATGCCAATTGTCGATCAGCTCATAGTCGGTCTTCGGCAGCATGAACATGATCATGACCGGGGGCTCACTGGCGCGATCGGGCTCGAGGAACGCGCTGCACATGTGCCAATCTGAACCGGGCACGCCGCTCGCAAACGGCCAACGCCCGCTCACGCGGTAGCCGCCGGAATCGCGCTTGGCGCGCCCGAGCGGAAAAACCAGCGAGCCACTCAGAAGGGAATCGGGTTTCTTGCCCCAAATTTCCTCCTGCATTTCCTGCGGCCAGCTGCCGATCATGAAGGCATGCATGCAATATTGCGCAAGCACCCAGCCGGTTGAGGCACAGCCCTCGGCAACCGTACCGCAAACATCCATCAATGCGCCGAAATTGAGCTCCGCCCCTCCATAGCGCGCGGGCTGCAAAACCCTGTGGATGCGGAGCTCGCGAATTTCAGACAGCACGACCTCGGGCAATCGCCGCAGGGATTCCGTCTCATTCACACGCGTACGCGATTCGCCTCTCAGCGTGCGTGCGCCTTCCATCAAGGTCTCACGCGTTAGCTGTGGATTCTTGGCCACTCCTGTTGCTGACATGACGCGCTTCGACCTCCCCCAAATTGCCTCGCGCGTTGATCGCGCTTTATCCTAACGCACACGATAGTGGTAGCGCCCCACGGGCGTAAATACCCTGGTGTGTTCCCAATATCTGCTGCAATTGCGAAGGGTGAATTCGGGGAGCTTTTTACGCGCGTGGGTGGAGGTCTCGATTGTCGAGTCGTTTCTATTTTCGATCCGCGTGGTCACCGATTTCATCGTGCATAAATAAAAAAAGCGCGGTCTTGCTCGATTCGAAATATGGCGAGATTAAGGCACGGCGCGGCGTCGCGCACGAACCCACAAAACGATCTCACTTTTTGCACAGTTCGACTCGCAAACGTCTGCTAGGCTCACTACCATATGAGTGGAGACGCGCATTGAAAGGCGCGAACAAAAATGACTATAGGGCAAGCGACCTCATGGTTAATGTGCAAGAGCCAATCGACCTTGATCGCGTGGTTGTCGATCCGGCCTATCGGCGCGCCGTCATAAAATATCTTAATCGCGAGACCGCTTTTGCGTCGTCGCGGGCGATCCTCCGGTCCTCGCGCGGCAGTCGGCGTATCGTTGATGGCGGTCTGGTTGCTGATCAATTGGTGGGCGCGGCCGCGGAATAGCGACCGCGCCACGTTGCGAGGATAGGCGCGCGGCGTGACGATCAGGCTTGCGACGTTTTCAATCGCCGCACGGGATACGAGTTCTGGGCTATTGGGTACGGCGGTGTCGACCAAGGTTCCGGCCGTCGGCAGTCTGTGTCCGTTCATCCGCCATGGCGTCGGCGCGGTTTGTACGCAGGCCTGGGTCAATCCGAGCCTCGGTCCTCGCGTTCTCGATCGTATCGCTCTTAGTCAGAGTTCCGAGCAGGCGCTTCGGGGTGTCATGGACGGCGAGACGGATCGCGAGATCCGTCAAGTTGGCGTGGTCGATGCGCTTGGGCGTTCGGCCGCGTTTACCGGGCAGGGGACCGATGCGTGGGCCGGCCATCAATGCGGGCCCGATTATAGCGTGCAGGGCAATATGTTGGTCAGCGCCGAGACCATCGCGGCCATGGCGGCGACGTTCGAATCATCTACCACGTTTGATTTGGCTGAGCGCTTGATGCGGGTGCTTGAAGCGGGCCAGGAAGCGGGCGGTGATCGGCGTGGCAAACAATCTGCCGCGCTCTTGGTGCGTGGTCCGGAGGTTTATCCCCTGGTCGACTTGCGGGTCGACGAGCACCCTGAACCGGTTGCCGAGCTACGTCGTATTTTCGAAGTGGCGAAACGCGAGCTATTCCCGTTCATCGCGGCATTGCCGACTAAAGAACGGCCGGCGGGCGATTTCGCGCGCATTCGCGCCGCGATCGCACCAAAGAGCTAACCGCGCCAAAACCGTCGGGTAAACAGCACGAGCACGGTAAAGAGCTCGAGGCGGCCGAGCAGCATGGCGAAGGAGAGCAGCCAGAGCGCGCCGTCCGGCATGGCCTTGAATTGGCCGCCGCCATTGATTGGTCCAAGGCCACCGCCGGCATTCCCCAGGGTCGAGGCCGCGGCCGAGAAGCTCGTCAAAAGATCGAAGCCGAACGCCGAGACCGCGAGCGCGATGAGGACAAAGGCGGCCACAAAGGCCACGATTAGCAGCAGGGCCGAATAGGCGACCCCTTCCGGGACCGAGCGATCATTGAACATGATATTTTCGGCCGAATGCGGATGATTGAGCCGGTGAACGTGGCTGCGCACCACGCCGATCAGCATGCTGAAGCGGAACGCCTTAATGCCGCCGGTCGTGGATCCCGTGCAGGCGCCCATCAGCATCGCGACGAGCAAAACGACTTCGGCGAGCCCGCCCCAGGCCGCATAATCGGTCGTAGCGAAGCCGGTACTCGTTACCAGCGAGACAAAGGTAAAGCCCGAATAGCGGAACGCCGCGCCGGCATCGATGCCAAGGGCGAAATGGTTCCACAACGCCAAGACGGTGATGCCGCCTAGGCATGTAGCGAAGAAAAGCTGCACTTGCTGATCGGCATAGACAACGCGCCAATTGCGCCTAAGCAGCATGCGATAGAACAAGACCATGGGCAGGCCACTGAGGAACATGAAAAGCATGCCTAGCGCTTCGATCGATAGGTTGTTGTAGAAACCGAAGGAGCTGTCGTAATTCGCGAAGCCGCCGGTCGAAATGGTCGACATGCTGTGGCAGATCGCATCGAACAGCGACATGCCGGCGGCCCAATAGGCGATCACGCAGAGCACGACCAGACCCAGATAGACCGAAATCGTCATGACGGCGATCTGGGTCGCACGCGGGAGGACCTGCTCGCCCTGCTCCGACGATTCGAGACGGAACAATTGCATGCCGCCGACCCTCAAGAACGGAAGGACGGCAAGCGCGATGACGATAATGCCCGCGCCGCCGAAGCCGTGCAGTAAAGCGCGCCAGAGCAAAATGCCGGAGGGAATCTGATCGAGCCCGGTGAGCGTGGTGGCCCCCGTCGTGGTCAGCCCCGACATCGCCTCGAAATAGGCGGCGGTATAGCTCATATCGAGCTCGGCGAAGGCAAAAGGCAGGGCGGCAAAAGCCGGCACGATGACCCAGCTCAGCGTGGTCAGAAGAAAAGCCTGGCGCCGGTCGAGCGCGAAGCGCTTGCCCCGATTGGTCAGCATCAACAGGCCGCCCAGAATGATGGTGACCCCGGCCGAGACCATGAAAACACGCCAATCGTCATTGCGCGTGCCTGCATCAACCATGGCCGGGATGGTCATGCCGAGGCCCAGCGGCACGAGAAGCGCGCCGATGACATAGAAGACGGGCCCAAGCTTGGGGATCATGCCGGTTCGAATCTGCTCAAAGCGACGATCGGGCGGGATGCCCGAACGGAGACGGCGTGGGGCGCGTCTGGCCTGGAGGACGTGGTGCCGGCAGCAGGAATTGAACCCGCGACCCCCTGATTACAAATCAGGTGCTCTACCAACTGAGCTATGCCGGCGCTACGCGGCCGGCTGCCCCCGAACCCGGCCGGCGCGAACCGTAATCCCGCGTGCCCGGGTGGTACAAGCCCGCCGCGCGAGGGGCCCCATTCTAGCGGATTGCCGCCGCATAGAGCGCGATCGCCGCGGCGTTCGATACGTTCAAACTACGAATCGGCCCGCCGGCCGGAATGGAGGCGATCTGGTCGCAACCATCGCGGGTGAGGCGGCGTAGGCCGGCGCCTTCAGCGCCCAGGACCAGGACGATGCGCGCATGTCCGGCCACGGCCTCGGAAATTGTCGTCGTAGAATCACTGGCAAGCCCAATGCACCAATAATTTAGGCCCTTTAATTCAGAGAGTGTACGAGCCAGATTCACGACCCGAACCAGGGGCACCAGATCGAGCGCGCCTGAGGCCGCCTTGGCCAAAGTGCCGGTTACTTCCGCTGAGTGGCGCTCCTGCATGACCAGCGCGGCAGCGCCGAAGGCGGCCGCCGAACGCAGAATCGCGCCGACATTATGAGGATCGGTCACCTGGTCGAGCACGATCACTGGGCCGGCTGTGCCGCTACAGGCCTCGTCGAGGTCAAGTTCGGGGAGCGGCTCGACCTGGAGGGCGACCCCTTGGTGAACGGCGCCATGGGGCAGGGCTTGGTCGACCGCCACGCGCTCGACCGGCTGCGCCTCGGCCAAAGCGGCGGCGCCCCGTGACCCGGTGGGCGGCGCCGGCGCGCGGCGCAAGGCGTCGAGCGCTTCGCGGGTGGCCAGAAGGCGGCGCGAGAAGCGGCGCGGATTGGAAAGAGCCGCTTGAACGGCATGGAAGCCATAGAGCCATTGACCGCTGCCGGACGAACCGGGGCTGGTCCGGCCTCTGCTGTGCGGCCCGCTCGGGCGTCGTCCATCGCGATGGTTGCGGCTCATGACAGAGGGGATTATAGTCAGATCGATAGATGTTCCCACCGGTTCTGAGACGTCGGGGCGCCGATGGCTTGGAAGCGGTGCGGCTTGCTATCATTCGTTGACATCTTAGAGGGATTGCCCATAGTGCGCCCTTCCGTAATGAGCAGCTGCCGCGCTGGTGCGGAGGGGTGGCCGAG
>CAMDNF010000139.1:0-5263 GCA_945902735.1 Rhizobium sp. Q54
CATCCAATAGGGCTCGAGATCGTTCGGCATGCTCTCATAACGGGCGGCGTCGGAACGCTCGGACATGATGGGCCTCCGGTTCGGCGTGGATCTGTGATCACACTACCGTCTGACAAGAAAATAGACAACCGGTTCCAAAGAATGCCAGAAAACTGCTGGTTCATTGACGTTCAAATCACATACGTTTAATATAATAGACGTTGTAAACGCTGTGCGAGGCTGTGGGGCCGCTTCCCCAATTCGTCATGCCCGGCCTTGAGCCGGGCATCCAGGCCTCTTCCGAAAACTGGATTGCCGGGTCAAGCCCGGCAATGACGACAAAAGGAGGAGCAACGGCCGCGATCGATGCCCGTCCTCGCACCCACCGTCGTGGAGGCACGATCATGGATTTCGATTTGGGCGCAAGGCTCCGCGCGGTGCGTGAAATGCACGCGCTCTCGCAACGCGAACTCGCCAAGCGCGCCGGGGTGACCAATGGCACGATCTCCCTGATCGAGCAGAACCGGGTCAGCCCGTCGCTGTCCTCGCTCAAGAAGGTGCTCGACGGCATTCCGATGTCGCTCGCCGATTTTTTCGCGCTGCCGGCGACGCCCCGGCAAAAAATCTTCTTCGGCCACGACGAATTGCTCGAGATCGGCGGCGGCGGCGCGATTTCTTACCGCCAAGTCGGGCGCGATCTGGCCGGCCGCGCGCTCCAAATCCTCCATGAGCACTACGCGCCCGGCGCGGACACCGGCAAGGCCATGCTGCGCCACGACGCCGAAGAAGGCGGGGTGATCATCAAGGGGCAGCTCGAGGTCACGGTGGGCGACCAGCGCCGCGTGCTAGGGCCCGGCGAGGCCTATTATTTCGATTCCCGCGTGCCGCATCGGTTTCGCAATGTGGGCGATGAGCCGTGCGAAGTTGTCAGTGCTTGCACGCCGCCAAGTTTTTGACAGGCACATGGCGCTAAGGCGTCGACTCTAGCCTTCCGGTAATCGGCAAAAAAGCCAGAAAAACCGCGAGTTTCCGGTATAGCGCCTGCCTTCTTGCGCGGCCCGAACGGCGTCGCCCGGTCTCGCGCCAAAATCCGCGCGGCGTCAACGGTCTCTTAACGATGTTGGGGGATTAATGATCCCGCCGAAATGCCCTTTATCGCGGGGCGGATTGAAATTTTCAGCGGAAAGCAAGCGCAGAGAGATGCAAGGCCCGGCCCGATCCACGTGATCCAACACACCTAAATCCGGAGAATTAGGAATGAGCTCAGTCAACGCGACCGCGAAGAACAAGGCCGAGCTGGTCGCCTCGGCCCCCGCCGGCGCAGCCGGCAAGAACGCCGGCAAGGCAGGCGGCAAAGGTGCTGGCTTGTTCGCCAACCTCAAGATCCGCGCCAAGATCATCCTTGGCTTCGCCGCCGCGCTGGTGTTGCTCTCGGTAGTTGGCGGTGTCTCGTTCTTTGGCTTGGAGAGCATCGGCAAGCAGTTCGGCACCTTTGAGCAGCGGGTCGAAGTCGGCAAGCTCGCCGCCGAAATCGATGCCGACGTCGTCAGCACTCGCAAGAACGTGCGAGAATATTTCCTGACCGGTGAGGCAGACAAGGCCGAAGCCGCCAAAAAATATGCCACGATCACCAAGACCGCGATTGCGCATGGCCAGGAACTCATCAAGAATCCCGAGCGCAAGGCGATGATCGACCAGATCGCCAAATCCTTCGGCGAATACTACGCCGATTTCGAAAAAGTCATGGCCATACGCACGGAGCAGGACGAGCTCGTTAAGACCGCCATGATTGCGAATGGCGGGCCCGCGGCGAAAGCGCTCGAGGAAATCGCCAAATCGACCGCGGCGGCGAAGAACGACGCCATCGCCGTTCCGACGTTCGATGCCTTGCAGAGCGTGATGGAGGTTCGCCTCGCCGCCAACCGGTTCCTGGCGGACCATGACGTAGAGCAGATCAAGATTGCCGAAACCGCGCTGACCCATTTCGAGGAGGTCATCGATCCACTCCTGAGCGCCGCCGCCGGCACGAGCTATGTCGGTATCATCGCCGACGCCAAGACAAAGATGGCCGCCTACCATACCGGCTTCACCCGCGTTGCGGCACTGGTCAAGGAAGGCGACGGCCTTGTCAATGGCCACATGAAAGAGGCTGGCACACTGGTCGCCGAGACCGCGAACGAACTTCAGAAATCGGCCTATGCCGAGGCCGAAACGGTGCGCGTCGAGAGCGAGACCCTGATTGGCCAAACCAAGACTTTGACGTTGACGATCGCCGCGATCGGCTTGGGCCTCGGCCTGGCGATCGCTTGGATCATCGGTGGTGTCATTTCGCGCCCGATCGTGCGGACCGCGAGCGCCATGAACCGCCTCGCGAAGGGCGACGATAAGATCGAAATCCAGACCACCACGGCCCGCGATGAGACCGGCGACATGACACGCGCGCTTGGCGAACTCAGGGTCACGGTGAGCGAGGCGTTCAAGCTGAAGCAAATGGTCGAGGAAATGCCGACCAATGTCATGCTGGCCGATCCCAACAACATGACGTTCGCCTATTTGAACAAGACCTGCCTCACCACGATGCGCTCGATCGAAAAGCACATCGGCGTGCAGACCGACAACATGATTGGCCAATCGATCGAGACCTTCCACAAGGATCTCGGCGCGCAGCGGCGCACCTTCGCTGATCCGCGTAGCCTGCCCTACGCCACGCGGCTCGCAATCGGGCCGGAGACTTTGGAGCTCAATGTCTCGGCGATCATGGACAAGGATGGCGGCTATATCGGGCCGATGCTGTCTTGGGCGGTGGTGACCGAACAAATGCAGCTCGCCGAGCGCGTCTCCGGCGTGGTCGATGCGGTGTCAGACTCGTCGTCCAAACTCACCGCGACAGCGCAATCGATGTCAGCCACTGCCGAACAGACCGCGCGTCAATCAAGCGCGGTGGCGGCGGCCTCGGAAGAGGCCTCGACCAACGTGCAAACGGTTGCGAGCGCCGGTGAAGAACTCTCGGCCTCGATCTCCGAGATCGGCCGTCAGGTCGAGCAATCGACCAAGACGGCGGCGCGCGCGGTGGAAGAAGCCAAGAAGACCAACGATCAAGTCGCCAGCCTGGCCGCCGCGGCGAGCCAGATCGGCGAAGTCGTCAAGCTGATCAGCGACATCGCGGAGCAAACCAATCTCCTCGCGCTGAATGCCACCATCGAGGCGGCGCGCGCGGGCGAGGCGGGCAAGGGCTTCGCGGTGGTGGCGGCCGAGGTCAAGAGCCTGGCCAACCAAACCGCCAAGGCGACCGAGGAAATCTCGGCCAAGATCGGCGAGATGCAGGCGGCCACCGGCGGCTCGGTTGAGGCGATCAAGGCGATCGCCACCACGATCGGTCAGATCAGCGAGATCTCGACCGCGATCGCGGCGGCGGTTGAAGAGCAGAGCGCGGCGACGCAAGAGATTTCGCGCAATGTTCAGCAGGCCGCCAAGGGCACGCAAGAGGTCAACGCCAATATCACGGGCGTGACTGAAGGCGCCGGCCAAACCGGTGTCGCGGCGGGCCAGGTGCTGGAAGCCGCGGAGGAACTCTCCAAGCAAGCGGCGACGCTCCGCATGGAAATCGACAAATTCCTCGGCAAGGACAAGGCCGCCGCCTAAACCCGGCAGCCCTTCGATCAAATCAAGCGCCGCGCGGAGCCATCCGCGCGGCGTTTTCGTTTGGCCGGGGTCGCGTCCGGCCCGGGCCTATGCTATATCGAACCTCTATGAGCCAAGGCTCGCCGTCGAGGAGGTTCGACAATGGCACAGTCAAAAGGAAAGAAGCGCGCCTCATCCGCTTTGCGCGCAACCGGCACCAGCCGCACGGCCAAGCGCCCGGTCGCGGCCCGCGCCAAATCACCAGCGCCCCGCGCTAAATCAGCGGCGCCGAAGCGTCGCAACATCAAGCGGATTGATGCCTCGCCCGCCTTCATGGAGAAAGAGCGCGTCGCGCGTTACAGCAAATTGCGCTCGTCATCCAAGGCGTTCATCGACACGAAGTTCCCGAATGGCGCGCGCGAAATTCTGAACGTGATCGGCCGTGGCGTGGTGGAAGACGCCGAGCTTCTGCCCCCGATCACCGACAACCGCGATTTCAACGTCGCCTATATCCGGGCCCGTCATGGCAAGGGCGCGACGCTTCATATCCACGAGACGCTCGAAGTGTTCATCCCGATCAAGGGCGAGTGGGGCATTTATTGGCAGAACAAGGACGGCACCACGCACGAGGTCGTGCTCAATCCGTGCGATACGGTCTCGGTGCCGATCGGTCTGTCGCGCGGCTTTCGCTATGTCGGCAAGGGCGAGGGCGTAATGCTCGCGATCATCGGCGGAACCGATCCCGGCCGCGTGCATTGGCCGAAAGAGACCATCGAGATGGCCAAGAAATTAGGCTATGGGCTGAAGGATGGCGATTTGGTGGAACTATCCGCCGCCGCCGAATAGCGCAGCGGCCTCGATAAAATCAGAACGGCCCGGAATTGACCCCGGGCCGTTTTTGTTTGCATGGTCAACCGTAACGTCTGAGCGCGAGGCCGTTTTCATTGAGCCAGCGGCGCGGTGGCTCGGGATCACCATAAAGCTTCTCCACGAGCGCCCAAAACGAGCGACCGTGATTCATCGCCTTCAAATGCGCGACCTCATGCGCCACCACATAATCGGTGACGAAGCGCGGCGCCATCATCAGCCGCCATGAGAACGACAAATTGGTGGCGGTTGAACAGCTCCCCCAGCGTGTTTCGGGATCGCGAATCGTGACACGCCGAATCGTGCGGCCGATTCCGGCGGCGATTTCTTGCGCGCGCAGGCTGAGCTCGCGCCGCGCCTCGGCGACATACCAGGCCTTGACCGCGCGCGCGAAGCGCTCGGGTGTTGCCGGCACATCGAGCCGATCACCATGACGCCGCGCCGCGCCGGCCCGCCGATCGGGCAGGCGATGAAGCGTCAGCGGCGCGCCGGCATAAAGCACGACCGCGCCATCGTCGAACGGCACGCGCGGCGGCAGCGCTAGAAGACGCGCATCGATCCAAAGCGCCTTCTCTTTGGCGAAGCGCCAACCTTCAGCCGTCGACACGCGATGGGGCAGCACAAGTTCCGCGCGGCCCTCGACCTCGAGTATGCGGATCAACATGTTGCGCGCGCGCGCGCTGCGCCGGAGGCCGAGTTCGAGTGAACGGCCATCGGCCAGTGCAAGGGAACGTGTTGGTTGAGAGTGTGACGTTGTCATTGTTCGCTAGTGTGACCGAGTCGGCGCCAAACGCCT
>CAMDNF010000140.1:0-5217 GCA_945902735.1 Rhizobium sp. Q54
TTTTTCGTCATGCGCGGGCTTGACCCGCGCATCCAGTCTTCCTAACGAAACAGCGCTGTCGCAGCCCCTGGATGGCCGGGTCGAGGCCCGGCCATGACGAATTGGGGAGGGCCGGGTCGACGCGATCAACTTCGAGTCTCCCGCTCTGCTTTTTGCCACGAAAGGCCCGGTCACTGCATGTTTTACGCTCATCGCTTTTACCTTAACCGGACAGCCTTGGGTCAAGCCCGGCAATGACGGTCAGAGCAATATCGATTGCCCTGAGCGCTCATCACGCCGCCGGGTTGCGCGTGTCCCACAGATGGCGCGTATACCACTTCTCATAAGCCCGGCCCTTGGGCCAACTGACGACCTCGAATTGCTGGCCCCAGGGCGCCAGAAAATAGCACCAATATTCACCCTCTTCGGCATTGCCGCTGTTTAATGTCGGCTTGCCCATGATCTTCACCTTGTGCTTCTTCAGGTGTTTGATCGCCTTGTCCATGTCATCGACATAGATCGCGTAATGATGCGCGCCATTGTCGCTGTTCATCGGCATTTTGCGATTTTTGCCGGGCGCCTCATATTCGAACAATTCGATATTGGGCCCGGCGCCGCAGCGGATCATGCGCATATTGGTGATCTTGGCGCGCGGATGAACGTTCAAATATTCCTTCATCCAAGTGCCCTTGTCGTGGCCGAACGTGCCGAGCTTGTAGAATTCCTCGAAGCCGAGCACGTCGACAAAAAATTTCACCGCCTGGTCGACATCGGGCACGGTGAGGCCGATATGATCGACGCCCCGCATGCCGGGCATGCCCGCCTTCTTGCGCGGTGCCATTGGTTTTTTCGGTGCCGTTGTCGCCTTGGTCTTCGCCATGCTCCCCTCCCTAATGGATCGCTCTAGGCTAGGCGAAAACAGGGCGCGCCGTCCATCGTTCGCGCTCTTGTCGCGCCGCCCCGCCAACCCATAAAGTGTGCGCAACAAGATCGGGGAGAGAGAGATGAAAGTTCGCGCCGCGGTCGCACACAAGGCCGGCAAACCGCTTAGCATCGAAACGGTCGAGCTTGACGGCCCGCGCGCCGGCGAAGTGCTGGTTGAGATCAAGGCGACCGGAATTTGCCACACCGACGCTTTCACACTCTCGGGCGATGACCCAGAGGGTATTTTCCCCGCCATTCTGGGTCATGAGGGCGCAGGTGTCGTGGTTGAATGCGGGCCCGGCGTGAAAAGCCTCAAAAAGGGCGATCACGTGATACCGCTTTACGTGCCGGAATGCCGCGAATGCGATTATTGCACCAGCGGCAAAACCAATCTTTGCCAGTCGATCCGCATCACCCAGGGCCAGGGCCTGATGCCCGATGGCTCGAGCCGCTTCGCGCTCGGCCGCGATAAGATTTTTCACTATATGGGAACCTCGACTTTTGCGAATTTCACCGTGGTGCCCGAGATCGCGCTGGCCAAAGTGCGTGAGGACGCGCCCTTCGACAAGATTTGCTATATCGGCTGCGGCGTGACCACCGGCATCGGCGCCGTCATCAACACGGCAAAGGTAGAGGCCGGCGCGAATGTCGTGGTCTTCGGCCTCGGCGGCATCGGCCTCAATGTCGTGCAAGGCGCGCGGCTCGTCGGCGCCAATATGATCGTGGGTGTCGACCTCAACCCGAAGCGCGAGGCGCTGGCCCGCCGCTTCGGCCTGACCCATTTCGTCAACCCGAAAGAGGTCGAAGGCGACCTCGTGCCCTATATCGTCAGCCTCACCAAGGGCGGCGCGGATTATTCCTTCGAGTGCATCGGCAATGTGAAGACCATGCGCCAAGCGCTCGAATGCTGCCACAAGGGCTGGGGCGAGAGCGTCATCATCGGCGTCGCCGGCGCGGGCCAAGAGATTTCGACGCGCCCCTTCCAATTGGTCACCGGGCGCGTATGGCGCGGCACGGCGTTTGGTGGCGCCAAGGGCCGGAGCGACGTGCCCCGCATCGTCGAGTGGTACATGGACAAGAAAATCGAGATCGACCCGATGATCACCCACACCATGCCGTTGGACCGCATCAATGACGCGTTCGACCTGATGCATAAGGGTGAATCGATCCGGAGCGTGGTGGTGTTTTAGAGCATGTTCCGATCAAGTCGGAATATGCTCAGGCGGCCCCTACACCGCGGCGATGCCGGTCGCTTTTTCGATCGCCTTGCCCAGTTGATCGGCGGAAATCGGCTTCTTCAAAACTGCGCTCGCGCCCACCTGCCCGACCACTTCAAGCATCATCGTCTCGCTTTCACCGGTGATCAGGAGAATGGGAATGAGCTTATCGACCGCGTCCACCTTGCCCCGGCGGATGCGCGCGATGAATTCGAGCCCGTCCATCTTCTCCATATGAAGATCGCAGAGGAGAACGTCAGGCTTCATATTCTGGATGGCCGAGGTGGCAAGGTGCTTCAGCGCGTCTTCGCCATCGCTCGCCTCGATCACGTCGTGAATGCCGACCTTGCGCAGCAAATCGCGCAAGATCGCGCGCATTGTGCGCTGGTCATCGATCACCATGACCCGGATGCTCGACAGCGGCGTAGCTCCTTTGGCGGTTGACTCGGCTGGCATAGGCCTATGCTTTCCGCATGAGTATTACGATCTCGCCAAGGCCGGACGAACCCGGCCTAAGCCCACGGTTACTAAATCAACACTAAATATCTTCGCTTTGATTGTGGGGGCTCATCCCTAACGCAACCTTAAGTAAAGGCCCGCGCGACGATGCCTCTTACTCAATCGAATAAAGCGGCGGCTTAGGTTCGTCGCTGATCACGAAGATCGGGAAAGCACCTTGCTTATAGCCGCCCATGCCGGGCGAGCCATCCGGCATGCCGGGCAGGGAAATACCCGGCAAAGGGGGCTTTTCTTCGAGCAGCCGGTTGATCGCGGCGACCGGCACATGGCCCTCGACCAAATAACCCTCGATCACCGTCGAGTGGCAGCCCTCAAGGTGCGCCGGCACCTTATAGCGCGCATGGAGGGCATCGATCTCCTCGACGCTATCAATGACGGTGACCTTGAAGCCATTGGCCTCAAGATAACGGCCATAGGCGGCGCAGCAGGTGCACAGCGGGTCCTTATAGAGCGTCGCCTCGCGCGGCCCATTGGCATGGGCAAAATTGGCCACAACGATCGTAATGAACAACCACATAAAGGCGGCAAAGAGGCGTCGCATTGATGCATCCCAAGGTGTCAAGATTGGAGGCGGAGCATAGTGGCCCTGCCATGCTGACGTCCACAGCCGAAGCCGCCGCCAGGCCCACAGCCCCCGCCGATCATTGTGGCGGCTGACGCGGCCTGCCGCTATTGGTAGTGTGGTTCGGTTGGCCGAGGAGGATAATCATGGTTCAGGCGGGATTACGACATGGCGCGACGCCCGAGCGGCTCGCGTGCCTGAAAGCCCTCGAAAAGAAGGTGCTCTGGCTCTCCGCCTGGATGATCCATAACGCCAATCATGTGCGCCCGTCCCGCGACGGGCTGAAAGTGGGCGGCCATCAATCGAGCTGCGCCTCGATCGCGACCGTGATGACCGCGCTTTATTTGGATGTGCTGAAGCCGGAGGATCGCGTCGCGGTCAAGCCGCATGCAAGCCCCGTGTTCCACGCCATTCAATATCTCCTCGGCAATCAGATGCGCGAGAAGCTAGAACGCTTCCGCGCGCTCGGCGGCGCGCAGTCCTACCCCTCGCGCACCAAGGATGCCGACGATGTTGATTTTTCAACCGGCTCGGTGGGCCTCGGCGTTGGCGTCACGCTATTCGCCTCGCTGGTGCAGGACTATTTGCATTTCCATAAACTCACACCGGCGGAACGGCCTTTGGGCCGAATGGTCGCGCTCATCGGTGATGCCGAGCTCGACGAAGGCAATGTCTATGAGGCCATGCTCGAAGGCTGGAAGCACGATGTACGCAATCTCTGGTGGGTGATCGATTATAACCGCCAGAGCCTCGATCGCGTGGTCAATGACAAGCTGTTCCAGAAGATAAAGGATTTCTTCGACACGGTCGGCTGGCATGTCGTGATCTTGAAGCACGGCCGGCTTCAGCAGGCGGCCTTCCGTCGTCCGGGCGGCGAGGCGCTCCGCCAATGGATCGACGATTGCTCGAACGAACTTTATTCCGCGCTCACCTTCAAAGGCGGCAAGGCCTGGCGCGAACGCCTGACGCAGGATATCGGCCAGATCAACGGCATCCCGGCCCTGTTGGCCGAGCATGATGACGACGCGCTCCAAGCCTTGATGACCAATCTCGCCGGACACGACATGGAAGCCGTGCTCGAAGCCTTTCACGCGGTCAATAGCGACAAGCCGCATTGCTTCATCGTCTACACGATCAAGGGTTATGGCTTGCCCTTCGCCGGCCACAAGGACAATCACGCCGGTCTGATGAACGAAGACCAGATGACCGCGTTCAAAAAACAGATGGGCCTCGCCGATGGTCAAGAATGGGATCACTTCGCCGGCCTCGGCCTGGACGAGGCCCCGCTAAAAAGCTTCCTCGCCAATGTGCCGTTCAATCGCGCCGGTACCCGCCGGCTGGCGAGCGAACCGATCGCCCTGCCGGCCACCCTGCCCTATCGCCAATCGAAGCGCGCCTCCACGCAAGAAGCCTTTGGCCGCATTCTCCACGATCTCGGACGCGATGGCGGGCCGCTGGCCGAACGCATTGTGACCACCTCACCCGATGTGACCGTCTCGACCAATCTCGGCGGTTGGGTCAATCAGCGCGGCGTTTTCAACCGCGCCGACCGCGAGGATGTGTTCCATTCCGAGAAAGTCGTCTCGATGCAGAAATGGGCGATGAGCCGGCATGGCCAGCACATCGAGCTTGGCATCGCGGAAAACAATTTGTTCCTCATGCTGGCCGCGCTCGGCCTTTCGGGCTCGCTGTTTGGCGCGCGTCTGATGCCGGTCGGCACGGTCTATGATCCGTTCGTCGCGCGCGGCCTCGATGCGCTCAATTATGCCTGCTATCAGGACGCGCGCTTCATGTTGGCCGGCACGCCATCGGGCCTGACGCTAGCGCCTGAGGGCGGTGCGCATCAATCCGTGGTCGAACCCCTGATCGGGCTTGGCCAGCCCGGCATCACGTTCTTCGAGCCGGCCTACGCCGACGAGGTCGCGGTGATCATGCAGTGGGGCTTCACCCACATGCAGGCGGAAGACGGCGGCTCGATTTATCTGCGGCTCTCGACCCGCACGATCGACCAACCAG
>CAMDNF010000141.1:0-5210 GCA_945902735.1 Rhizobium sp. Q54
GCAGGGCGAAGCGCGTAGCGGGGCCTACGGGCGAGCCCTGTGACGAACCCGCGCCGCAAAAGGCCCCGGCCCGGCGGGTTGCGTTGTGGTGGGCGCCCGCGTCGTTGCGCCGCTCAACCGATGGCCCGGCATCGCTTTTCGCGTCGCGCGTCGCGCGTCGCGCGCCCCGCGCGCGCCCGAGCGCGCGACGCGGATCGCCTCGCCAAAACGCAACGCAACCGGTCGAACTTGATCGGAATATGCTCTAGACTGGCGACCTATTCGAGAGCCGCGATGAAACTGCTTTATTTCGCCTGGTTACGTCAGCGCATCGGCCACATGGCCGAGGACTTGGTGGTGCCGCCCGAGGTCAAAACCGTGCGCGAGCTGATCCTTTGGCTCAAGGCGCGCGGACCCGGTTATGCCGCGGCGCTTGATGATTTGAGCGTCGTGCGCGCGGCGGTCAATCAGGAATATGTGCCGCTCGACCATCCGGTGAAAAACGCCGATGAAGTCGCCTTCTTTCCGCCGGTGACGGGGGGCTAGCCCATGATCCGCGTGCAGCGCGAGGATTTCGATATCGGGGCCGAGATTGCGGCGCTCACCGCCGGCAATCATGCGATCGGCGGCATCGCGTCCTTCATCGGCACGGTGCGCGCGGGCGCCAGCCATGATGGCGCGACGAGCCATATCGGCGCGATCACGCTCGAACATTATCCCGGCATGACCGAACGGCAATTGCAGGCGATCGAAACCGAGGCCAAGCAACGCTGGTCGCTCGATGCCGTGCTGATCATTCATCGTTATGGCCGGCTTGAGCCGGGCGCGCGCATCGTGCTGGTGGTCACCGCCTCATCGCATCGCCAGGCCGCGCTCGAATCTTGCGCCTTTCTGATCGATTGGCTCAAGACCAAGGCACCGTTCTGGAAATTGGAAGACACCGGCGATGACGCGCATTGGGTCGAGGCGCGCGCGAGCGACGATGAGGCGACCGCTCGCTGGAACCAAAAGCCGAAAGCGGCGGAGTAATCAACACCCGCGCGATATTCCTAAGGAGCGACCAATGGCCATCAAACAAGCGCGTCTCACATTGTTCGATGGCTGCGCGCTGAATTATCTCGAGGCGGGGCAAGGCGAGCCTTTGGTGTTCATCCCCGGCTGGTCGCAAACCGCCGAACAATAGCGCGCGCAACTCGATGAGCTATCGGACCGCTTTCATGTGTTCGCCTTCGATCTGCGCGGCCATGGCGATTCGGACAAACCGACAACCGGCTATCGCATGCACGCTCTGGCGCGCGATGTGCGCGAGGCCTTGGCGCGGCTCGCGCTTGATGGCGTGACGCTGGCTGGGCACTCGATGGGCTCGTCGGTGATCTGGTGCTATCATGATTTGTTCGGGCCTGAGCGCTTGAAGCGCCTGATCTTCATCGATCAGGGCGCGTGCGCGCTCTATCACCCGAGTTGGAGCGAGGCGGAGCGGCTCGAGGCCGGCGCGATTTTCACCGCGCAATCCCTGCACGACACCGCGATCGCGCTGGCCGGGCCCGAAGGCATCGCGACCACCGAGAATTTCGTGCGCACGGCCTTTTTCACCAAAGCCTATCCGGCCGATCGGCTGCAATGGGTGATCGGCGAGAATCTAAAAATGCCGCGCGCATTGGCCGGCAAATTGCTTCTCAATCACTGCATGCAAGATTGGCGCGATGCGATCCCGACCATTCGCTTGCCGACACTGGTTGTGGGTGGCGAGGCCAGCCTGTTCAACCCGCGCTCGCAAACCTGGATCGCCAATCAAATTCCCGGCGCGCGCGTGGAGATTTTCACCACCGATCAAGGCGGCAGTCATTTCATGTTTCTGGAGAACCCGACGCGCTTCAACGCGTTGGTGCGCGACTTTGTGACCGCGGGCTGATCAGCTCGGCTGGCGCACCAGGGCGTCATAATCGGTCATCAGCTGACGCGTGATCGGGCCGACCTGATAATTATATTGGTCGATCTCGCCAACCGGCGTCACCTCGGCCGCTGTGCCGGTGAGGAACACTTCGTCGGCACTCGCAAGCTCGGCCGGCATGATGGCGCGTTCGGTCACTATAACGCCGCGCTTCCGCGCCAAATCCATCACCGTGCGGCGCGTGATGCCATCCAAGAAGCAATCGGGCGTCGGCGTGTGCAGCGCGCCGCCTTTGGCGATGAACACGTTGGCCCCGGTCGCCTCGGCGAGCTGGCCGCGATAATCCAACATCAGCGCGTCGTGATAGCCCTTGGCCTCGGCCTTGTGCTTGGAGAGCGTGCAGATCATATAAAGCCCAGCGGCCTTGGCCTTGACCGGCGCGGTATCGGGCGCCGGGCGACGCCAATCGGAGATCGTCAGCTTGATGCCCTTGGTGCGCGCTTCGTCGCCGAAATAGCGCGGCCATTCCCACGCCGCGATCGCGACGTGGATCTTGGTCTGCTGCGCGGCGACGCCCATTTGCTCCGGCCCGCGCCAGGCGATCGGGCGCACATAGCCATCGATGATCTTGTTCGCCTTGATCACCGCATTGCACGCGTCATCGATTTGATCGCGGCTATAGGGAATTTCGAAGCCAAGCTGCTCGGCCGAGAAGAACAGCCGCTCGGTATGCGCCCTGAGCTTGAAAATGCGGCCCGCATAAGCGCGCTCGCCCTCGAATACGGCGCTGGCATAATGCAGCGCATGGCTCAGCACATGAATTTTCGCCGCGCGCCAATCCACCATCTGGCCGTCGAGCCAGATCACACCGTCACGATCGTCATAGGGCACCAGACTGGCCATGGCACTCGACCTTCAACTATGGGGCTGGTTCTAGTCCTAAGCCGCAAACCTATTGCCTTGGTTAACATCAGCGCGTATTTAAGTCAACATGGCTGACATAAATACCGGGCCGAATCCGCTGTTCCTGCGCGAGGACCAGCTGCACCAAGCGATGGAACTCTTGTTCTACGCCTATCGCGACTTCACCGCGGAATGCGACGCCATGTTGGCGACCTATGGCTTCGGCCGCGCCCATCACCGCGTGATTTATTTCGTCGGGCGCTATCCCAATTTATCGGTCAGCGAGCTCTTGAGCATATTGCGCATCACCAAACAGAGCCTCTCGCGCGTGCTGGGTGAGTTGGTCGCGCAGGGTTTCGTCTCGGCGCGCCCAGGGCCGACCGACCGGCGCCGGCGCATGTTGGAGTTGACCGAAAAAGGCCGCGCGCTTGAGAGCCGCCTTTCAACCATCCAGCGCGCCTGCATCGCGCGTGCCTATCGCGAGGCCGGCGGCGAGGCGGTGGCGGGCTTCCGCAAGGTGCTGCTCGGGATTCTAACCGGCGATGACCGCAAACGCTTCGAACGCGGTGGGGCGGCCACTTAACGCGGCTTCGGTCTAAATGTGGCCAAGACCGTTCATCTTCACTGTCGTCATGGCCGGGCATCGACCCCCGATCGGGGGTCGGGGGCAGGCTCCGGTCAACCAGCTTCCTTAGGACAATTTCATGCTGCCGCCACTGGATTGCCGGGTCAAGCCCGGCAATGACGCCGAGAGATGATTCGATTCCATTGAAGCTTTAACAGCTTCAGCCCACACAGATATGGCATAACTCAAAAAATCGGGCGGTGGGAGCAAACCAAATTTGGCTCGATCCGCACCGCCCTCTTTTATCGGCCGGCAATCTTGAACCGATTGCCGGCCGTTTATGGTCGCCCGAACTGTCGACTAAGCGATGAACGCGAACTGCTCCATCGCCACATCGGCGTTCGAAGTGAAGATGCCGAACAATTGGAGCTCAGCCGCCTGGATCTCCGCCGTGCCGGCCTCAAGATAGTGCCAGACCGCGAAGTTGTTGCCGTTGGTCGAATTGACCACAAGGAAGGCATCGCCTGCCCCGGTGATGGCGAATTCAGAATTGAACTCGTTCGCCACCGTCGTTGCGTTGGTCAAGCCTCCATTGTTAGTGCCTTCGCCATTGGTGCCGGCGAGGAATAGAGCCTCGACGGTTCCGAGAGCGGCCGCCGTATTGCCGCCATTGGCGCCGTTGCCGAAAGCCCAAGCGATGACATTGTCATCAACCACGTCATCGAGACCAAGGGCGAGCGTGCTGAGGTTACCGCCAAAGGCGATCAGATCGTCGGTACCGACGGCGCCATTGCTATCGAAATTGGTCACCGTATCGCCAGCATCGGTCAACTCGGTGTAGATCACCAGATCGACCAGATCATCATTCGCCGTGCCGACGTTGATGGCATCGGCGCCCGCGCCGCCGGTGATCGTATCAGCACCTGCGCCACCAATGAGTACGTTGGCAACAGCACTGCCGATGATCGTATCGGCCGCGTTGCCGCCGGTGACATTTTCGACATTCTGGAGCGTGTTGAAGCCCGACGCGGTTTGGGCCAGCACCACCGCCAGATTGACCGAGACCGAGCTGTTCGAGCCAGCATAGCTCAGCGTATCGGTGCCGCCATTGAGATTGGCGTTGATCAATTCGACATTGCTCACCGCGCCGCTTTCGACCGAGGTGATGACCGAGCCGTTATAGATCACGTCGAGCACGTCATTGGCGTTGGCTGCGCCGCCGGTGATGTTGAGCGTATCGCTATCACCACCGCCATCGACCACATCGGCACCATCGCCCATCGTGTAGAGAATGGTATCATTGCCGGTATTGCCGAAGATCGTGTCATTGCCCGCCAAGCCGGCCAGCACGTCATTGCCGGCATTGCCGATCAGGATATTGACGCCGGCACTGCCCGTGAGCGTGTCATTGCCATCACCGCCCGTGATATTGGCGATGCTGCCGATCGTGCCGAAGCCCGACGCTAAACCCGTAGTGAGATTGACGGTCACGCCCGCCGACCCTGCGGCATAGACCAAGGTATCGACGCCCGGCGCAAGATTGGCGTTGACCGTCGTGATGTCTGAGAACACCAGGTTTTCGATCTGAGTGAGTACCGATCCGGAGCTATGCAGGAGATTGGGTGACGAGGTTGATCAGGCGGCGTGGTGAGCCGGCATTTTGATGACCTCGATGCCATTTTGGAATTTGACGCCTTGGACGACCTTCGGCAACTGGTTTTCGCCGTTCAAGCGCCGCCACGTTTTCGCGGCGGCGGAGACGAGCTTGAACACCATGAGCTTGGCGGTCTTCGCCGACAGGGCTCCCTTGGTCCGCACGGTTCGATGACGCACCGTCGCGAATACGCTCTCGATCGGGTTTGACGTGCGCAG
>CAMDNF010000142.1:0-5206 GCA_945902735.1 Rhizobium sp. Q54
TTCTCTTTCGAAGCGGGCGAGGGACAAAGATATTCGCTCTCGAACTCCCTCTCCCCTTGCGGGAGAGGGAGGGGCCCGTCACGCAGTGACGGGAGGGTGAGGGGACTCTTTGCTACGCTCGGTGCCGCACCTTCTCGAAGAGAAAATGCGGTGGCTTCGGAAAGTTTGATAGAAGGAATGATGATCGCCCAAGCCCTAGCCCGAACCCCGTCATGAATCCGGTCGCGCCGCTTCTCGCCGCCTATTGGCGCCCACCCGGCACCGCGCGCGGGCTCCTGTTGGTCGTGGTCTCGACCGTCGCGTTCGCTGGCATGCAGGCGCTGATCCGCTATACGACGCGCACAGAGCACCCCTTCGAGGTCGTGTTCGTGCGCAATTTATTTGGTCTCGCCGCGATCGCGCCGTTCTTTTTGCGCCATGGGCTCGGCGTGTTCCGCACCAAGCGGCTGCACCATCACGCGTTCCGGAATTTCATCCATCTGGGCTCGATGATGATGTTTTTCTACGGCGTGAGTTTGACGCCGCTCGCCACCGTCTCCGCGCTCTCGTTCACCTCGCCACTCTTCGCGGCCCTGCTCGCCGTCATTCTGTTGCGCGAGCGCATTCGCGCGCGGCGTATCGCGGCGCTCGCCATCGGCTTCATTGGGACGCTGATCATCATCCGTCCGGGCTTCATCGAATTGCAGCCCGGCGCCCTCATGGTGCTCGGCTCGTCGTTCATCTGGGGCTTCGTGATGATCAACATCAAAGCCTTGGGCACCAGCGAATCGAGCCTGACCTCAACCGCTTATATGGCGGTGATGATGACGCCGCTTTCGCTCATCCCGGCCGGGTTTCATTGGAGCTGGCCGCCACTTGAAACCATCGCCTGTTTTGCCGCCATGGGCGCGCTCGGCACGCTCGCGCATATTTCGCTCGCTCAAGCCTTTCGCGAGGCCGAGGCGACCGCCGTGCTGCCAGCCGATTTCTTGCGCATGATCTGGGCCAGCCTCTTGGGCTTCGCGTTCTTTGGCGAGGTGCCGGAGGTCTTGGTCTGGGTCGGCGCCGCGATGATTTTCGGCGCGACGATTTATATCGCCTATCGCGAATCGCGGCGGGTCAAAACGCCGGTCGCGGCCGTTGGCGGGCTCGCGCCCGATACCGCCGTTCTACCGATGGACACCGCGCCCCCGCCTGACGCAGGATCGGGCCGAGACGGGACCGAGCGGAGGTCTTAGACCTATGATATTTCGACAATTGTTCCACGCCGAATCGGGCACCTACACCTATTTGCTCGCCGGGCGTCAAGGCGGCGAGGCGCTCATCATCGATCCGGTGGTCGAGCGCGTCGAGCGCTACATGCAGCTTCTGCACGAGCTCGACCTAAAACTAATGTGGGCGATCGACACTCACGTCCATGCCGATCACATCACGGCCTTGGGCGAGCTCCGGAACCGCACCAAGTGCATCACGGTGATGGGTGAGCAGAGCCCGGTCGATGTGGTCTCCATGCGCGTGAAGGATGGCGACCCGATCGAGGCTGAGGGCCTGAAGCTGACCGCGCTCTATACGCCGGGCCACACCAACGATTCCTATTCCTATCTGATGGCCGATCGCGTTTTCACCGGCGATACGCTGCTCATTCGCGGCACGGGGCGCACCGACTTTCAAAGCGGCAGCGCGCGCGCGCAATATGAGTCGCTCTTCAACAAGCTGCTCAAATTACCCGACGACACGCTGGTTTATCCCGCGCACGATTATAAGGGCGACACGGTCTCGACCATCGGCGAGGAGAAGCGCTGGAACCCGAGGCTCCAGGTCAAATCGGCCGACGACTATGAAAAACTGATGGCCGGTCTCAATCTGCCGAACCCGCGGATGATGGATGTCGCCGTGCCGGCCAATGTGAAAATCGGGCTCGGCCAAGGCGCTCTCGAACACGCGACCTGGGCACTCGGCGTCGCCGAGGTGATGACCGCCTGGCGCACCAAGGAATCGACGCTGGTCGATCTGCGTGAGGAGGCCGAGCGCAAGCGTCACGGTTTTATTCCCGGTTCCGTGCACGCGCCCTATACCGAGCTCGATAGCGTGATCGCGCCGGGCGGCGTGTTACGCGAAATGGCGCTCGCAACTGGAAGGCGCCTCATTTTTTATTGCGCGTTCGGCGAGCGCTCGCGCATGGCGGTCGAGGCCGCGCAGCAACTGGGCCTCGCCAATGTTTGCCACCTTGTCGGCGGCATCGATGCGTGGAAGAAGGCGGGCGGCGTCATCGAGGGAAGCCCATGAAACTGACCGATCTGCGAACCCCTGCGCTCGTGCTTGACCGCGCGGCCGTGGCGCGCAACACCGCTGCCATGGCCGCGCGCGTTCGCCAACACGGGGTCAAATTGCGCCCGCATGTGAAAACCGCCAAATGCGTCGAGGTGGCCAAGCTTGCGACCGAGGGTCAGTTCGGCGGCATCACGGTATCAACCTTGGCCGAGGCGGAGTTCTTCGCCAGCCACGGCTTTCGCGACATCATCTATGCCGCCGGCCTATCGCCCGGCAAATTCGATGATGTGATCCGGCTTCGGCGCGAGGGTGTCGACCTGAAGGTGCTGACCGATGATCTCGAGGTCGCGCGTGCGCTCAGCCAGCACGCGCGCGCGGCCGCGGTCAAACTTGAGGCCTTCATCGAGATCGATAGTGGCCAATTTCGCGCCGGCCTCGATCCCGAGGCGGCCGATCTTGTGCCGCTCGCAAAATTGTTGAATGCGCCGCCGTTTCTCACGCTCGCGGGCGTTGTGACTCATGCCGGCCAGTCCTATCACGCCAAAGGCGCGGCCGCGATCCAAGCGATTGCCGAAGACGAACGCCGCGCGCTTATTCGCGCCGCCGAACGCCTGAAAGAGGCCGGTCTGCTTTGTCCGATCTTGAGCACGGGCGCGACGCCGACCGCGACGCTCGGCACGCGCTTTGATGGTTTGAGCGAAATTCGCCCCGGCAATTACGTGTTCTATGACCTGACCATGCATTCCCTCGGGGTGTGCCGGATCGAGGATATTGCGGTTTCGGTCCTGGCCAGCGTGACCGGCCACAACAAGAAGGCCGGTCATATTTTGATCGACGCCGGCTTCATGGCGCTGACCAAGGATCAAGGCGCGCATGATTTTTTGCCCGATGTCGGTTTCGGTTATGTCATGGATGAACGGTTGCGCGCACGCCTGCCGGGCCTCTCGGTGACCGAGGTCAATCAGGAACATGGCATGATCGCCGCGCGCACGGCGCAGGATTTCGAGCGTCTGCCGATCGGCGCGCGCGTACGGGTATTGCCCAATCATTCGTGCGCGACTTCGGCGATGTATGCGCATTATAACGTGGTCGACGGCGCGACCGAGACGGTTATCGGGCGTTGGGCACGCTGCACGGGTTGGTGAGGGGAAACGCACGCGACGATGTTCGATGATGAAGCGAGAGCGGTGAAACACGAATGAAGCTCGGATTATTCATGATGCCGGTGAACGATCACCGGCGCGACACGCACGACGTGCTGATGGAAGATGTCGAAATCGCCGTGCGCGCCGATGCACTCGGCTTCGACGAATTCTGGGTCGGCGAGCATTACACCACGCTGTCCGAGCCAGTGAGCTGCCCGTTTATTTTCCTGTCTAATCTGATCGCGCGCACCAAGCGAATGAAGCTAGGCACCGGCGTGGTCAATCTGCCGCAGCGCCACCCGGTGCAAACGGCGGCCCATGCCGCGCTCCTCGATCATTTGAGCGAGGGGCGGTTGATCCTGGGCGTCAGCCCCGGCGGCCTCGCCAGCGATTTCGAGGCGTTCGGCATCACAGATCCCCTTGTGCGCCGTGAAATGGCGGTCGAGGCGGTCGACACGGTGCTCAAGCTCTGGCGCGCCGAAGCGCCGTTCGACATCAAGGGCAAATATTGGTCGGTAAGTTTGAAGGAGCATGTCTATCCCGAGATCGGCGTAGGCAAGGTGCTCAGGCCCTATCAATTGCCGCATCCGCCGATCGTGGCGTCCGCGATGAGCCCCAACTCAGCCACCACGCGCGGCGCCGGCGCACGCGGCTGGGGCATTATCTCCGCCAATTTCGTGCCGGTCGAAAACATCAAAACGCATTGGCAGGGCTTCATCGAGGGCTGCCAGCAGGGTGGCCGCACGCCGCACGGCAATGATTGGCGTGTCGCGCGTACCATTTTTGTTGGCGAGAATGATGACGAGGCCAAGGCCTATGTGCGCGACCCCAATGGGCCGTTCGCGCATTATTTCGGCTATTTGATCACGCTCGTGAAGGGCGCCGGCTTCCACGCCATTCTGAAGGCAGACCCCGCCATGCCCGACGATCAATTAACGCCCGACTTCGCGTGCCGCACCATGGTGATCGCCGGCAATGCTGAGTCGGTTGCCGCGCAGCTGGTGACACTCAGGCGCGAGATCGGCCCGTTCGGCACGATTTTGATGACCGCGACCGATCTGATAAACGAGCACCACAAGAAACGCCTGCTCCGCTCGATGGAGCTGATGGCGGAAGACGTCATGCCGCGCCTCAACGCCGCCCTCGCACGCGAGGAGAAGGCGGCGCAGTAGAGGCAAAGCCCTCACCCTCCCATCGCTTGGCGTCGTGCGCTCCCGCGCCCGACGCGCGCGATGGGTCCCTCCCTCTCCCCCTTGGGGAGAGGGGAACGCGTTTGGGCAATTTCCCGGAAGCCAGCGAATGCGATGGCGCACGAGGGAAGAATAAGAGCACGGCGCCTTCTTACCTCTCTCCCCTTTGGGGAGAGGGTAGGGTGAGGGGCGAAGCCCTCAATACACGTCGAGATATTCGTTGCGTTCCCAATCGGTGATGTGGCTGCGGAAGCGGTTGAGCTCATAACGCTTGACCACGCCGAACACCGAGATGAATTCCTCGCCCAGCAAGTCGCAGAGGCTCTTATCCGCTTCGAGCGCGGCCAGCGCATCCTCGAGCGAGCGCGGGAAGCGCGGCAGATTTGGGTTCTCCTCCGACGGCCCATCGGTCGAAGGTTGCAGAGGTCGCTTTTCCTTGAGCCCCAGAATCGCGCAAGCCAGCGTACCGGCGACCGTGAGATAGGGATTGGCCAGGCCTGACGGCACGCGGTTTTCCACATGCATCGAGGGCTCGCCGGCGTATTTGACGCGCACCATCGCGCTCCGATCTTCAACACCCCATGAAATATTCGACGGCGCGAAGGTGTGCGGCTTGAGCCG
>CAMDNF010000143.1:0-5193 GCA_945902735.1 Rhizobium sp. Q54
AAGTCTCGATGAGATTGACTCATCGAGACTTGGCCGGCGCGACCGCGCCGCGCCGCCTTGGCGGCGTAAGCCAAGCGCGTGGGACACGCGCGCCCGGCGCCTGAGGGCGTCTCGATGATCGGTTTCGATCATCGAGACTTGGTACGAGCCTGCCCCTACCGCCCCTTGAATTGCGGCGGGCGACGTTCGGCGAAAGCGAGCGGCCCTTCGATCGAATCCTCGCTCGCCATCACCTTGTTGAAGAGCAATTCCTCGATCGCAAGGCCGGCCGCGACATCGCGCCCGAGGCCTTCATAGACCGCTTGTTTGGCGGCGCGGACCGCGAGCGGCCCGCGCGAGGCAATCCGGGCCGCCAGCTCATGGGCGAGCGGCAAAAGCCTGGCCTGCGGCACGAGGCGATTGACCAGGCCGACGCGTAACGCCTCCTCAGCGTCAATGGGATCGCCGCTCAGAATCATTTCAAGCGCCATGCCGAGCGGTATGGCGCGCGGCAGGCGCTGTGTGCCCCCGGCGCCTGGGATGATGGCCCATTTGACCTCGGCGAGGCCGAGCTTGGCATTGGGCGAGCAGAGGCGAATATCGCAGGCCAAGGCCATCTCGAGACCGCCGGCCAAGCAATGACCGTTGATGGCGGCGATGATCGGCTTGGTCAGGGTCAGGCCGCGCGCCAGACCGCCACCGAATTCCCAGGGCGTGGTATCCCCGCGCGCGATGGCCGCGCGTTGCGCCGGGATCAAACTTTTGAGGTCAGCGCCGGCACAGAAGGATTTGTCGCCAGCGCCCGTTAGAACGGCGACGCGCCAATCCGCCTCGGCATTGAAACGCTCCCAAATGGTCCGTAATTCAGCGTTATGCGCGATATCGAGCGCATTCATCGCATCGGGGCGGTTGATCGTGACCTGAACGACATGGCCGGTCACATGGACGTCAATCGACATGGTGGGCTCCTCGATTCATTCCGGATAGACAGACCTGGGCTCGATCCGGGCATCCCGCCGCAAGAAAAGACTGAATGGCCGGCTCGAGCCGGGCAATGACGAAATCAGAAATCGGCGTTGTTACAGGCCGCTATCGGCGTGGGAGATCGAGCCCCATGGCGCGAAGCCGCGCCGGATCGTCAGCCCAATTCTTGCGCACTTTGACAAACAGAAATAGATGCACCCGCCGATCGAGCAAGTCTTCAAGCTCGAGGCGCGCGGCCTGGCCGATCGCCTTGATGCGCTTGCCTTCCTTGCCAAGCACGATCGGCTTCTGGCTCTCCCTCTGAACGAAGATGGTCGCCTCGATACGCGCGCTACCGTCCTTCTGCTCTTTGAATTGCTCGGTCTCGACGGTCGCGGCATAGGGCAGTTCATCGCCGAGCTGGATAAATAGCTTCTCGCGCACCACCTCGGCCGCGAGAAACCGCTCGGTGATGTCGCTCAGCTGATCCTCGGGATAAAGCCATTCGCTCTTTGGCAGATGTTCGGCGAGGTGGCGCACGAGATCCTTGACGCCTTCGCCCTTCAGGGCCGAAATCATGAACACATCGCTCACGATGCCGCTGTCATCGAGGGCCTTGGCCAAAGGCAGAAGCTTCTCCCGCGCGACCGCATCAACTTTGTTAATGACCGCGATCGCTTTGCGCCCGATTTCGCGCACGCCTTCGATAATTCGTCGCGCATCATCATCAAGCCCGCGCGTCGAGTCGATCAATATGACGGTCAAATCAGCTTCACCAGCACCGGCCCACGCGGCCTCGACCATGGCGCGGTCAAGCGTGCGTTTCGGCGCGAATATGCCCGGCGTATCGACCAAAACGATTTGCGAACTGCCTTCGATGTGCACGCCACGAATGCGTGCGCGCGTGGTTTGCACCTTGGGCGAAACGATCGTGATCTTGCGCCCAACGATCAAATTCACCAGCGTCGATTTGCCGGCGTTCGGCGCGCCTAAAATTGCCACGAAGCCGGCCCGCTTAGGTTCAACCATGATCGACGGCCGTGATGTTATCCAATAGCGCGAGGGCTGCTGCTTGCTCGGCCTCGCGCTTCGATGCGCCGGCGGCACGGACCGGCTCCAACCCATCGATCGTGACCTCGACCTCAAAGCGTGGCGCGTGGGGTTCGCCCGAGATCGTCACGATCTGGTAGGCTGGCCGCCGGCGCTTGCGCGCCTGAGCCCATTCCTGAAGCGCGGTCTTGGGATCCTTCGGTGGCGGCATCGATTCATCGATCAGCGGTTCGATTTGCGCGAGCACGAAACGCTCCGCGACCGCGAAGCCGCCATCGAGATAGAGCGCCGCGATCACCGCTTCGAACGCATTGGCGAGGCCAGCCGGTCGCTGCTGCCCATCGCTTTCGATCTCGCTCGCGCCAAGCACAAGGACAGGGCCGAGGCCCAACGTGCGTGCGAGGCACGCCAATGTTTCGCCGCGAACGAGGGCGCTGAAACGACGCGCGAGCGAGCCCTCGGCCTCAGCCGGAAAGCGGCGATAAAGCAATGTTGCGACCACGAGGCCGAGCACACGATCGCCGAGGAATTCAAGCCGCTGATTGTTGCGGGCCGGCGCGCCATCGGCGCTCGGATGGGTGAGCGCGCGGGCGAGCAGAGCCGGGTTGCTGAACTTGTGGCCGAGGGTGGGCTCAAGCGCGCTCGCCGCTTCGAGCGCGCGTACTTCGAGTGTCTTGCGTGTCGCGCCCTTGCGGCGGCTCGTCACAACGCGGCACTCACTTGATCTCCGTGAAGAGGCGGCTGCCACGGATGGCCGAACCCCATTTCCAGACCTCCCAGAAATGGGCGGTGCCGTTTGAGGAAAAGAAAATCGAATCAGCGCGGCCAATCAAATTTTCCTCGGGAATGTAGCCGACTTGTTGCGCACGGGAATCGAGCGAGGAATCGCGGTTGTCTCCCATGCCAAAATAGTGTCCTTCGGGCACAACAAAGACAGTGGTGTTGTCGAGCAATCCATCCGACACACGATCTAGCGTGGTGAAACTTTTGCCATTCGGCAGTGTTTCAATAAACCGCGGGATGCGCTGTTCACTGCCCTGGGCATCGGTATAAACATAATCTTCGATTTGCTCGCGCGGCACGGGTTCGCCGTTGATATAGAGCATGCTGTTCAACATTTGGATGCGATCGCCCGGTAATCCAATGATGCGCTTGATGTAGTCGGTCTCATTGTCGGTTGGCAGTTTGAAGACCGCGACGTCGCCGCGCTCAGGCACGGAATGCAAAATGCGGCCCGAAAACAAACGCGGGCTCCACGGCAACGAGTAATGCGTATAACCATAGGAAAATTTTGAGACGAACAAATAATCGCCGACGAGAAGTGTCGGAATCATCGAGCCTGATGGAATGTTGAACGGCTCATAGGCCACGGTACGCACGACCATTGCGGCAATTACCGCATAGAGGATCGTCTTGAAGGTTTCCCAAAGCGTGCCACCGCGTCGCTTTTTTTTCGTGGAAATGGTCGTGTTACTCATGAGCGGGAACAGCCGTGATAATGACGATGGCCTGGGCGGTCGGGGGTTCGTCGGTGAGTGATACGTCGATGCGGGCTTCCATGCCGGGTGGGATCAGCGCTCGCAGACGTGCCGCGGCACCCCCCGATAATTGCATGGTCGGCTTGCCACCGGGCAAATTCTCGACCGCCATGTCGCGCCAATAGACGCCATGTCTCAGGCCAGTGCCGAGCGCCTTGGAGCAGGCTTCCTTCGCGGCGAAGCGGCGTGCATAGCTGGCTGCGCGTGAGGCGCGGCGTTCGCATTTTTGGCGCTCGATTTCGGTGAAGACGCGGTGGGTAAAGCGCTCGCCAAACCGGTCGAGCGTGCGTTCGATCCGATCAATATCGATCAAATCGCTGCCGAGCCCAATGATGAAGGGTGTCGAAGGCTTCGTGCCAGTCATGCGCTGCGCTCCCCGAGCGCTTCCGCTCGCGCTTTATCCATCAACGAGCGCATGCGACGAATGGCGCTATCGAGCCCACTAAAAATCGCCTCGCCGATCAGAAAATGACCAATGTTGAGCTCGACGACCTCAGCAATAGCGGCGATCGGCCCGACCGTGTCGTAAGACAGGCCGTGGCCAGCACGCACCTCAAGGCCGAGCGAGGCCCCAAAGCGCGCCGCATCCGCGATCCGGCGAAGCTCGGCCTGACGAGCCGGCCCGGGGGGCAAGTCACAATAATGCCCGGTGTGGAGCTCGACCGCCGGCGCCCCAACGGCGACGCAGGCTTCAAGTTGACGGGGCGACGGATCGACGAAAATCGACACGAAAATGCCCGCGTCCTTGAGGCGCTCGACATAAGGTTTGAGTTCGTCGGCATGGCCGAGAACATCAAGCCCACCCTCGGTGGTCAATTCGCGACGTTTCTCAGGTACCAGACAGGCCCCTTCGGGCGCGTGGCGGAGCGCAATACCTAGCATCTCTTCGGTCGCTGCCATCTCAAGATTGAGCGGCAGGTCGATCTCATCGATCAACCGCGCGATATCCTCATCGCCGATGTGGCGGCGGTCTTCTCGCAGATGCGCAACAATGCCGTCTGCGCCGGCGCTGGCCGCCATGGCGGCCGCGCGCAAGGGCTCAGGGTGGCGGCCGCCCCGCGCATTGCGGATGGTCGCCACGTGATCAATGTTGACGCCTAGTCGGAGTGCTTCGGTCATCGCCCGCCGTCCGGGCCGAACCGCCGGATCGCTGCTATGGCGCATGGATTACGCGATATAGGCGCCTCGCGCAAGGACTGGCGGGGTTTTGGGCTCAACTTACCGTTCGCTCGACCTGGCTGATGCTCGGAACCGTACGGAGCGCCGCAACAACGTGGTTCAAGTGCTTGACGTCATGGACTTCGACGTCGATTAGGAACTCGAAAAATTCGGCCGAGCGGTTAACCACTTTCAGATTGTTGATATTGCCGTGCGCCTTGCCGATGGCCCCCGCGAGGGCGCCAAGCGAGCCGGGTTCATTGATCACCGTCACCTTCAGCCTGCCGACATGGGCCTGGCCGTCTATCCCTTCGACATCCCAGGACAAATCGAGCCAGCGCTCGGGCGTATCGTGGAAAGCCTCAAGGCTGTCACAGTCGATCGTATGAACGGTCACCCCCTTGCCGGTTGCCACAATCCCGACGATGCGATCGCCGGGCAAGGGGTGGCAGCAGCTGGCGATATGAACCGCGACGCCCGGCGTCAGGCCCTTGATCGGGATACC
>CAMDNF010000144.1:0-5077 GCA_945902735.1 Rhizobium sp. Q54
CTAGGGGCTGCGGTCACTTGTCGGTTGCCGGCCGCCGAGATCGAAGCCGCGGTGGTTGATCAACTTCGCGGCATGCTGCGCACGCCAGAGATCATCGTCGCCACTTGGTGTGTGACGCGGTCGCAGCAGGACGGGCTTACCGAGGCCGAGGTGCGCGACTCGCTGGTGAGCCTCGACCCGGTGTGGGACGAGCTATTCCCTGGAGAACAGGCGCGCGTCGTCCAATTGCTGGTCGAGCGCGTCGAGGTTCACCCGGACGGGCTTGATCTGAAGCTGCGTGTCGATGGCCTGCAGACGCTCGTCGCCGATCTGCGCGCCGGGCAGCCCGAGCGGAGGGCGGCGTGATGGCCGACGCCCGCCTCAGCGACGACGGCCGCTCCCTGACCGTGCGCGTGCCCATGGCGTTCGTCACGCGCGGCGGGCGCAAGTCGGTCATCTCGCCCGACGGCGTTTCGACCGTCGTGTCGTCGCGCCGCCAAGTGGACAGCACTCTGGTCAAGGCGCTGGCGCGCGCGTTTCGGTGGCTGAAGCTCCTCGAAACCGGCGTTTACGCCACGATCGATGAGATGGCCGCGGCGGAGAAGATCAACGCGTCCTACGTCTGCCGCGTCCTCCGGCTCACGCTGCTCGCGCCCGACATCGTCGAGGCGATCCTGGACGGGCGGCAGCCACCGGAGGTCACGCTGGCGGGGTTGATGCGGCCGTTTCCAGCAGGGTGGGGGGAACAGCTGCGGAGCGTTGGCGCGTAGGTCTTTTGTCCGAGGTCTCGCCTCGCGGTGGGCCTCGCCCGCATCGTGGCAGGAGGCCAAGTAGCCCACCCGAGGAATAAACCGGGACGCATGAAGGTCCCCGCGGGGGGGCCTTACTGCTATCACCCGTGGTGCACTTTTACTCCGCCCCGCCGATGCATTTTTATTCCGGCGTTGGCAGTCCGATGCGATAAGCTAAGCTGAAGGAATGCATTCGGGTCATGGATAATCGGGTCATCGTACACGAGGTCGGGCTCAGGGACGGTCTGCAAAATCAGCCGCGACTCGTCCCAGTCGTGGGCAAACTTGAGCTGCTGCAGGCGCTGATCGCCGCTGGCGGAAGCTCGTTCGAGGTCACAAGCTTCGTATCACCGAAGGCCGTGCCGCAAATGGCCGATGCCGCTGAGCTATATGCACGGCTGCCCGTAAAGCCTGGCATCAATTACGAGGCGTTGGTGCCGAACGAAAAGGGCTATGACCGGGCGGTCGAAGCTGGAGCCAAGACCGTGGCGCTCGTGCTTGCAGCGACCGATACCTTCAACCGGCGCAACATCAATATGTCTCTCGACGAGGCGCTCGCGGTTTGCCTCGGGGTGATCGCGCGAGCAAGACGCGAGGGCATCAGGCCGCGTGCCTATATCGCGGTCGCCACGGCGTGCCCCTATGAGGGCGTCACACCGCCGGAGGTCGTGTTCTCCCTTGCCGCGCGCTTATTCGACTCCGGTGCGGCGGAGGTGGTGGTGGCGGATTCAATCGGCGCAGGCAACCCGACGCAAATCACGCGTCTTTTCGAGACGCTGGCACAGCGTTATGGGCCAGAGCGGCTCGCGGGGCACTTCCACGACACGCGTGGTATGGCGTTGACCCACACCTGGGCGGCGCTCCAATGCGGGATCCGAAAATTTGACAGCTCGATCGGCGGCCTCGGCGGCTGCCCGTTCGCGCCTGGCGCGACCGGCAACCTCGCTACCGAGGACCTCGTCTTCATGCTGAATGAGGCGGGCTACGAGACCGGCATCGACATGGCAGGGCTGCAAGCGGCCGTCAACGTGGCCGAAGAAAAAGTCGGCAAGCTGCTCGGTGGACGGATCATGGGCTGGTATCGATCCCAAGAGCTGCGCCGCCAAAGCAAGACCAAGACGCATTGCGTTTGACGCGAGTCATTGCGTCTGACGCGAGTCATTGCGTCTGACGCGAGGCGTCCCGCCAGTACCCGGAGATCAGGCTTCCAACATGACGCAGATGAACTCGTCGCTGCCCTTGCACGGCCTCAAGGTGATCAGTATCGAGCAATATGGCGCGGGCCCGTTCGGCACCATGTTCCTGGCCGATTTCGGCGCGGACGTGATCAAGATCGAAAATCACGAGGTTGGTGGCGAGATGGGCCGACACGTCGTGCCCTATTCCGACCCCGATGGCGACAGCCTGTTCTACCAGACCTTCAGCTGCAACAACCGCGGCCTTTCGCTCAATCTCAAAACTGCTAGCGGGCGCGATATTCTCGTGCGCCTGGTGAAATCGGCCGACGCGTTGATCAACAACCTGAGGGGCGACCTGCCGGCCACACTCGGGCTCGACTATGCGGCGCTCGGCAGGATCAACCCGCGCATCGTGTGCGTGCACCTCTCGGCCTATGGCCGAACCGGCGAACGGGCGTCCTGGCCCGGGCTCGACTATGTCGTCCAAGCCGAGGCGGGCTACATGACCATGACCGGCGAGCCGGATAGTGTCCCGACGCGTTTTGGGCTTTCGATCGTCGACTACATGGCGGGGCAGGCTGCGGCACTCGCGCTCCTCTCAGGAGTCATCGGGGCCAGGCGCACCGGCGTCGGCCACGATTACGAGGCCTCGCTCTACGATGTCGCTATGGGCAATCTGAGCTATCCGGCGACCTGGCACCTGACAGAAGGATACGTGCCTACACGGGTCCCCCGCTCGGGCCATCCCTCCCTGGTGCCGAGCGAGCTCTATCGTACCGCCGATGGCTGGATCTTCATCATGACCAACAAGGCGAACTTCTGGCCGCGCCTTTGCCAGGCACTTGACCATCCCGAGTGGATCGACGATCCCTCAATGAGCAGCTTTAAGGAGCGCCTCGCCAACCGCGCCGCCGTGGTGCAGAAGATTGAGGCCGCGTTCATGACCCGCCCGACCATGGAATGGCTGACGCGCCTGCAAGGTAAGCTTCCCTGCGCACCGATCCATGACGTCAAGTCGGCGCTTGCGAGCGAGTTCGCCGCTGAGCGAAAGATCGTGCAGCGCGTGCCGCACCCGACCCGCGGCGAGATCGGCTTGGTACGCCAGCCGGTTCTGATGGACGGCCAGGTCATGGCGCGCCATGCGGCGCCGGCGCTCGGTGCCGATACGGAGGAGATCCTACGTGAACTCGGTTATTCCAGCGCCGAGATCGAGGGCTTGGAGGCCGACGGCACGGTCAAGCAGGCGAAGCCGCCTGCGCCCCGCGCAAGACGCTAAGCGTTCTGTAGCCATTGGCGGGAGAGCTCGATGATATACGAACGACCGGTCTTCCGTACGCTCGGTGACACCGCACTCAATGTCGAGTTCGGGGACGAGACGAGCATCCCCTTGAACTTCCGCATCCTGGCATTGGATCGAGTCGTGCGGGAAAACCCGCCCAAAGGGCTGATCGAAACGAACCCGCAGGTGCGCGCGCTCGGCATCGTCTATGACCCGCTTGTCACGACGCGTGATCGCCTGGTCGCCGCGCTCAAGGAAATGATCGAGCCGGATCGTCCGGTCGCGAAACTGGCGAGCCGGAAGGTCACGATCCCCGCGTTTTACGACGATCCCTGGTCGCGCGAATGCGCGGAAGCCTTTGGCGTGCGCAACAATATGGAGTACATCGCCGAATTCAACCACATCACCATCCCGCAAGTGATCGAGACGCACACGGCTTGCGACTATTGGGTCACTGGCGTCGGCTTTGTGCCGGGTACGTTCGTCTCCTATGCCATGGACCCGCGCAAACGCTTCGGCGCGCCGCTCTATCGCACGCCGCGCACCTGGACCCATTCGCGCCTGCTCAATTTCGGGGGCAACACCTCGACGATCTATCCGTTTCGCGTGCCGGGCGGCGGCCAGCTCTTTGGCCGGACCCCGATCAACATTTTCGAGCCGGAGCAGAGGAACCGCGTCTTCAGGGAAAGCCCGGTGCTGGCGCGCACTGGCGATCGGCATCGCTACGTCCCGATCACGCGCGAGGAATACGACGACATCCGCGCCGAGGTAGAGGCCGGGAGCTACGAGTATCAGATCGAGGACGATGTCTTCGACTGCGCCGCTTACCTCGCTTGGCTCGATGAATTGGGTGAGCCGCGCGAGAAACGGGACCCTGACAGCACCTGGGAGCGCGGCTGATGCTTGAGATCGTCGAGCCGGGACCGCAGTGCACCGTTCAAGATGTCGGTCGCCACGGCCTCATGGCACTCGGCATACCGCCATCGGGTGCGCAGGATACGTTCTCGCTGCGGGCGGCAAACCTGTTGGTAGGCAACCCGACCGGCGGCCCCTTGGTGATTGGACATGATCCGGGTAGCGCGGGGCTCGAGATCCTGCTCGGCCGGCTGAAGCTTCGGGCGATTGGCGACCACGTCGTCGCGGTGACAGGGGCGGACCTCGACGTGACGCTAGATGGCGCGGCGGCCCCGCGATGGCAGGCGTTCCAGCTTGGTGCCGGTCAGACGCTCGCTTTCGGCATGGCCCGGGCTGGCGCGCGAGCCTATCTCGCGGTCCATGGCGGCATCGACGTTCCCCTCTATCTCGGCAGTCGGGCAACGCACATGCTTGGCCGGTTCGGCGGCTTTGAGGGTAGGGTCTTGAATACGGGCGATCGGCTGCCGGTCGGATCCGCTCGCGTCGAACCAGGCTCGCTGGTGGGCCGCAGGCTTCGGCCCAATGTCGTGCCTGCCTACACTCGGCAATGGACCGTGAGGGTGGTGCCGGGTCCGGAGGAGGACATCTTCACGGCGCAAAGCGTGGAGACATTCTACGTGACCGAATGGAAGCTCAATCCCAAGTCGGACCGCACCGGCATGCGCTTCATCGGCCCCCCTCTCTCCTTCCGGCCCGGGCGCCCGCGCTATCTCATCGATGACGCGGGACAGGACCCCTCGAACATCACGATCGATGCGGGGGCGCCCGTCGGTACGATCCAGGTGCCCTCGGGCGTCGAGCCCATCGTACTCGGCGTCGACTCGCCGACGATCGGTGGCTATGCCAGGATCGGCACCGTAATCTCGACGGACATGGCTGCGGTCGGACAGGCGCGCCCCTTCGAAGCGGTGCACTTCGTTCGAATTACCTATGAG
>CAMDNF010000145.1:0-5055 GCA_945902735.1 Rhizobium sp. Q54
CGCGACCTTCTTGATCGATGAAAAAGGCGTGGTGCGTCACCTATGGCGCAAGGTCAAGGTGACTGGCCATGTCGATGAAGTGCTCGCGGCGGCAAAGGCCTTATGACCCAAGAGGCGAGCCAATTACCCACCACGCTCGCTGGAGCCGCGCGTGATGTGTTGTCTTCGGCGGAACCAGCCGAAAAATGCGCGGCCTCGCGGCATTACGCTCAAGCTTGGCGCTCCGGCGCGATCACCGCCATCGGCCATGCCGACATGTCGGTCCGCCCGGCGGCGACCATCCCAACCTGTTCTGTTGCCCCCGCGCGACATGCCGCGGCGTCGCACAGGCGGTCCTAGGGGCCGCGTCGCCCTCCTTCATGCGATCGCCCACATCGAGCTCAACGCGGTCGATCTCGCCTGGGATATCATCGGGCGCTTCACGCACCTCAACCTGCCGCACGCCTTCTATGACGATTGGGTGGCGGTGGCCGATGATGAAGCCCGTCATCACGGGCTCATCGCGGAGCGCCTATCGGCGTTGGGCGCCGCCTATGGCGATCTTCCGGCCCATGATGGTCTCTGGCTTGCCGCCCAGAGAACCGCGCATGATGTGCTCGCGCGTTTGGCCATCGTGCCACTGGTCCTTGAGGCCCGTGGGCTCGATGTAACGCCTGCCATGGCGAATGCGCTCCGTGCCGGCGGCGATGAGGATAGCGCCGCCGTGCTGGAGATTATCTATGCGGAAGAAATCGGCCATGTCGCGGCGGGGAGACGTTGGTTCGAAACCTTGTGCGCAACCCGCGGCCTCGATCCCGCCGTGAGCTTTCGCGATTTCGTGTCGCGCTATCATAGCGGGCCTCCCAAGCCGCCCTTCAACCATGAAGCGCGCGCCGCGGCCGGCATGGACCCCGCGCTCTATTTGCCTTAGGCCCGTGCGGCCTCTTTTGGACGAGCGACCAAGCGCACGGCTGGCAACCTAACAATCACCGTCGTGCCCTGGCCGAGCGCGCTTTCGATCGTCATTGTGCCGTCATGGCGTTCGACCAGAGATTTTGTCAGCGGCAGACCGAGACCCGTGCCTTCCTGCTTGCGAGACAATCCACTGTCGATTTGCTCGAATGGTGCGAGCGCCTTTGGAATATCCTGCGGCATCATCCCGATGCCGGTATCCTTGACCGAAAGCAATAGATCGCCGGATTCATCGCGCCATGCATTGACTGTGATAGATCCTCGCTCCGGTGTAAATTTGACGGCATTGGTCAGCAAATTGAGCAGGATCTGCCTCATACGCCGTTCGTCGGCCTGCAGGCGCGGCAGGTTGCGCGCGATATTGACGTTCAGCGTCAAACACTGGCTCTTTGCCCGTTCGTCAAGATGTCGAAGACACCCGGCGACCATCGTATCGATCGAAATTTCATCATTAGACAATTGAAATTTGCCGGACTCGATTTTTGCCATATCGAGGATGTCATTGATCAGGGCGAGCAGATGCTGGCCGGCATCGCTAATATCGCCGGCGTAATCGACATAGCGTCGATTACTGATTGGCCCGAACATCTCTTCACGCAAAATATTGGAGAACCCGATGATCGCATTAAGCGGCGTCCGCAGTTCGTGACTCATGGTGGCAAGGAAGGAGGACTTCGCCTGGTTCGCCACCTCGGCCTGTTCGACGGCCTGCCGCAGCTCTTCGGCCACGCGCGCGTTCTCGGCGAACATCACCTGAAGCTTATCGGCGATCTTATTGAGGATACGGGCCAGGATGCCGATCTCGTCATTGGTATCCATCGGAACACGAACGTCCATATCGCCATCGCCAAATTGCGTCGTGGCAACGATGACCACCCTCAAGGCACGCGTGATCCAAAAGGCGAGCAATCCGGCCAACAAAAGGTCGCCCAGCGCAAACGCTGAGATCGTGTAAGTCAATGAATCGAGACGATGCGCGAGGAGTTCGTTCACGTCGGCCAGGGTGAAATTCAAAATCAAATAGCCCTGAATACGCCCATCCGCGAAGAAAATTGGGCCGCCAATTTTCAGCGAATCATCATTCGTTTCCTTCTCCCATCCCTGAGCCGTCAAAATCCGGGTCGCGAACGGGTCAGCCAACGGCTGATTGAACAGCATATTGTCTCTGGTGCCGTCGGACAGCACATGGCCGTTGGGATCGAGCACATAGCTCGACGTCAGGCTTCGGTTGAGATGGCTGTGGCTCAATTGCTCATGCAGCTTGGCCAGATCCAACGGATCGAGATTGGTCGCGACGGCCACACTGGTCGCATCCGTGATGCGTTGGGCGTAGAGCGCGAAGGCGTCGAGCGCCCGTTCGCGTTCGTGATTTGCGCTGAACAGAAATATGCCGCCGCCGATCACCGCCGACACCAATAGGGTCACAACGGCAATCTTGGCGCGGATCGACAAGTTCATCTTGTTGTTGACCGCGTCATGGGAGGCCTGTCTCTCAAAATCCAAACCGCCCACCAGCCGACTTTTTTGGCCGGCGACAGACCGCGGCTGAGGCCCTTCGTTGACCTCAGGCCAGGAGGTTGAATTTTCGGCGGTTTCCCTTAAGCAATGGTTACGTGGCCGTCTTGCCAGCGGCGCGCGGCGGTCATAGGGTTTGGAATCATGGGTCCAAGCGACCAGGGGCCGAATAACCGGGGGAACCGATGCCTTATCCGCGCCTATTTTCCGAATGGAAGATCCGCAACACCACGATCAAAAACCGGGTGGTGTTTCCCCCCACCTGCCCGACCTGGGTGACCGACCCGTGGAATGGCGTGTTTTTCGATATGGCGACGGATTATTACGCCGAGCGTGCCAAGGGCGGTGTCGGCCTCATCATCATTGGCGGCACGCATGTGCACCCCTCATCGATCAGCGCGCCGCTCCTGATGCCGCAGCTGTTCGACGACCGAAACATCGAACCGCTCGCCAAAATCGCGAAGGCGGTCCATGCCGAGGGCTGCAAACTCGGTATTCAGTTATGGCATTCGGGCGTGCGCGGCTTCCCCACCTATAAGCAGGCGCCCGGCTTCGACCCCGACGCGACTTGGTACACGCTCTCACCCTCGCAAGTGCCGTTGGGCGAGTTCCCCGGCGCCTCGACACCGAAAGTGATGGACGAAGACGAGATCGAGGAAATTCTTGAGGCCTATGGCGCGGCCGGGCGGCGCGCGATTCAAGCCGGGCTCGATGGCGTCGAGCTCCATTTGAGCCATGGTTATCTACCCTGGCAGTTCCTCTCGCCGCTCTACAACAAGCGCACCGATCGTTGGGGCGGCTCTTACGAGAACCGCTTGCGCTTTCCGCTCGAAGCCTTGAAGCGCATTCGAAAGGGTATCGGCGACAAGCCCTGGCTCGGCTTCCGCATCAATTCCACGTCATTTTGGCCGGGTGATTTGGAAATCGAGGACATCGAGAAAATCGTGCCCGATATTCAGAAGGCCACCGATACCGACTATGTGAATGTCTCGGCCGGTGTGCATCACACCTTCATCCATACGCCGATGGAGTTTAAAGGTGGTTGGGAACGCGGCTATGCGCGAAAAATCCGCGCGGTCTCCAACAAGCCGGTGCTGGCGGTCGGCCGCATCAATTCGCCCGACATCGCCGAATCCTTGCTTGAAGGCGGCGACGCCGACGCGATCTGCTTGGCGCGCCAATTGTTCACCGATCCCTATTGGGCCAAGAAAGCACAAGAGGGCAAAGCGGACGACATTCGCTCCTGCGTCGCGGCGAATTATTGTTGGAAGAGCGTGAGCCGGGGCGCGCGCATTCAATGCGTTTACAACCCGACCATCGGGCGCGAGCGGGAATGGGGCGAAGGCACGCTCATTCGTGTCAAGCAGCCAAAGAAAGCGCTGGTGATCGGCGGTGGGCCGGCCGGCCTCGAATACGCCCGCGTCGCCGCCGCGCGCGGCCACAACATCGTGGTGCTCGAAAGGGAATCGGAAACCGGCGGGCATGTGCGCCTGCAAGCGCTGCTGCCGAGCCGCGCCGAATTTGGCGAGATCGGCCGCTGGCTGACCGATCAAGCGCGCAAGAACGGCGCCGAGATCAGAACCGACAGCCCGGTCGATGAGAGCGGCCTCGATGCACTGATCGCCGCCGAGAAGCCCGATCATGTGGTCATCGCGACCGGTTCAACCGTGTGCGTCGATGGCTTTCAGGGCTGGACCGCCGAGCCGATCAAGGGTTGGGATTCCGGCAATTGCATCGGCTGGGACGAGGTGGTGCTAGCGAAGCAACGCGCCGCCGGCGTTTCCTTCCCCGGCCATGTCGTGGTGCTCGACGATATGTGCGATGTGGTGGCGCCCTTGACCGCGGTCGCCATGAAGGAATCGGGCGCCGCGTCGGTCACGCTGGTCACGCGCTGGCCGATGGTCGGCATGGAGACCATGCTCGATGTCTATTTCGATTGGATCATGCCGAAGCTCTATAAGGCCGGCGTGCGTATTCTGGTCGATCACTTCCCGAAGCATCTTGAGGGCAACAAGATGACCATCTTCAACGTGCATCACGAAGAAGCGGTCTCGGTGATCCCCGCCGATTGGGTGGTCATGGCAACCGGGCGGCGCTCTGAAAACGCGCTGGCCGATCTGTTCAAGGCGAAGCGGATTTCGGTCGAGACCATCGGCGATGCCATCGCGCCGCGCTACACATATGAAGCGGTTTATGAGGGGCACAGAGCGGCAAGGAAGTTGTAAACTCGTGTCATATTTCATCATTGCCGGGCTTGACCCGGCAATTCATCGCTAGCCGAGCCCGCACCTGCATGGAACTTCACCGATAGAAACACCAAAGCGGCTTCTACCATTATGGCAAATACTGATCCCGTTTGTGCCTTTGAGTTCGATCGTTCGGGCTACTCGGTACCTTCCGGGTATACCAGCGGTTGCCAATTCTTGGGGCTACGTCATCTACTAGCCCGTCCTATTCACGACGATCACTGATTTTCGTACTGGAGCGGCGAGCGTTGCGATGACGACGCGGGTGGCCGTGGCGCTGGCGAGGGCGCTGGGCGGGGTCTGGAAAGTGCTGCGGTTGGAGGTTGCGGGAGGGGCTCGAGGG
>CAMDNF010000146.1:0-4920 GCA_945902735.1 Rhizobium sp. Q54
GTGTCGGCCGGATAAGGCTTCGTAAAGTGCTTGGCGCGTAAGGCGACGATCTTCGGAAAATTGCTCATGTCGGTGAGATAGATGTTCACCTTGACGATCTTCTTCATGCTCGAGCCGGCGGCTTCAAGGACTTTTTTGACGTTGGCGAACGCTTGTTCCGCCTGCGCGTCGAAATTGCCAATCCCAACCACGCCGCCTTGATCGTCGATCGCGGCCTGACCCGAAATGAACACCAGATTGCCAACGCGATAGCCGAGGGCAATGTTGAACGGCGCATAATTATCGGGCGTCATATGAATACGCTTGGCTAATTTCATGCTCTCGGTCATATCGTCCCCCCGGATTTACGCTTCACGGTCCATTATGGCGTCGCGGCCATGCTAGGCGCTGGGCGCGCGCCTGGCCAGGTCCTCTGGCCGGCCACGAGCACGATACGGGAATGACGCGATGAGTTTGGCTACCATTGAACTCAAATTTGGCGCTCAGCGTGCCTCGCTGGCGCCCAGCTTTGGCGGGGCGCTCGCCACCTATTCGATCATGCGAAAAGGCGTGACGGTCGGCCTCTTGCGGCCGACGAGGCCGGCTGGCGCCACGCCCACTGTGCTCGATTTTGCCTACTTTCCCCTGGTGCCCTATTCGAGCCGGATCAGGCATGGCCGATTTCGATTTGAGGGCCGTGACATCGTGTTGCCGCTCAATTTCAGCGATGAGCCGCACAGTATTCACGGCCATGGTTGGCAGAAACCCTGGGCAGTCGAGGCGCACTCGGCCCAGAGCGCTACCCTCAGCTATGACCACGTCGCCGATTCGTGGCCCTGGGCCTATCGGGCGCAACAAATCATCACGCTCGACGATACCGGCCTCTCGATCGAGCTATCAGCGAAAAACCTGGCGGCTTCCCCGATGCCGATCGGGCTCGGCCTGCACCCTTACTTCCCGCGCGCGCGCGTGGCCCGCGTGAAAGCCAATGTCAGCGCGGTTTGGCGCATGGATGACGAGGTCATGCCGCTTGAGCGCGTGCCGCTCCCGGCAAGTCTAGGCCTACCGGCTGGCGTCGCCCTTGCCGGTACGGTGCTCGATAATGGCTTTGAGGGGTGGGACGGCATGGCGCATATCGAATGGCCGGCCCTCAAGCTTGGCGTGGACCTCATTGCCTCGCCCTTGTTCTCACGCCTCGTGGTCTACGCGCCGGCAGGCCAAGACTTTTTCTGCGTTGAGCCGGTCTCCCACATGACGGATGCGTTCAACCGGGCGGCCGATGGCGAAACCGATACCGGCATGCGCATCCTCGCACCGGGAGAAACCCTGTCGGCTGGGATGCGCCTTTCGCCACGCACCCTTTGAACGACGCCTAATGATTGCCTTCGCGCCCGAGGAGGCCGCGGCGGGCCAGATTATCCATCAGCTGCGTCATGCCGAAGGTCCAGGGTCGTGCGCGATCACTTGTGGTCACGACATTTTCCAACCGCCCCAGCCGTGCCGAGGTGATGCGTACGACATCGCCCACTTTGTGCGTGAAGCCCATGCGCGGCGCGCCACGATCTTCGATCGGCGCAAAGGCCGTGCCAGTGAACAGCGCCAATCCGTCCGGATATTGATGATTTCGGTTGTGGGTTTGCTTGACCAGGTCTGCCGGGTCGCGACTAATTTCCTTCATGCTGCTCGCGCCCTTCAAATGAAAACCATCAAGGCCTTCAACATCGAGCGTGAGTTGTGCGCGCCGTATATCGTCGAGCGAAAAATGTTCATCGAACAAGCGAATGAACGGCCCGATCGCGCAGGACGCGTTGTTATCTTTGGCGCGCCCAAGCAAAAGCGCGCTGCGGCCCTCGACATCGCGCAGATTCACATCATTGCCTAGAGCCGCACCGATGATGCCACCTGCACCATCGACGATCATCACCACTTCGGGCTCCGGGTTGTTCCATGATGACATCGGATGCAACCCAACATCATCGCCATACCCAATGGCCGATAAGGTTTGCGCCTTGGTGAAAACTTCGACGTCGGGCCCGAGGCCTACTTCCATATATTGCGACCAGCGGCCCTGCTTCTGAAGCTCGGCCTTCAATTTCACGGCCGCGGCCGACCCCGGCACGATGGTTGAAAGGTCGACACCTATTTGTTGGGTCAATGTACCGCGCAATTTGTCAGCCGCTGCGGCATCGCCTCGCGTCGCCTCTTCAATCACTCGCTCCAATAGGCTTCGGGCAAAGGTGACCCCGCACGCCTTAATGGCATGAAGATCGATCGGCGTCAGAAGGTGTAGACGGCTTTCATCGCCCGGCGCGCCGGCCAGGGCCGCATCGAGCGTGCTCAGCACCGGAAACTCACCTGTCCGCGCAAGCACTCGTTTGGCCGGGTCGTTCAAAATTTGCGCGACGGTCGGTGCAAGGCGCGACAAATCATGCAATTTTCCGCCCCTGACCAGAACCGGCGATGGCCCGCCGGGAGCGCCCGGTACCCAGACCCGTCCGATCAAGAATGCCCGCGCCTCGTCGTCCGGCAGCACGGCCTGTGCCGAGCGCGAAATCTCGGGCTCAACCATGACCAAACCCCGTGCCGCCGCGCATCGCACTCTCCCTTGGTCGCATGGCGTACCCCGCTATAGTGTGGGGGCAGATTAGGAGGAATTGAAGATGGCCGCCAGCCCGCCCGGACGCCTACGTTTTCGCAGCCAAGAGTGGTTCGACAATGCGTCCGATATCGGCATGACCGCGCTCTATTTGGAACGCTATTTCAATTTCGGCCTGACGCCGGAGGAGCTCAAGGCCGGGCGACCGATTATCGGTATCGCCCAAACCGGCTCAGAGCTTGCGCCGTGCAATTACATCCATACCCAGATCGTCGACCGCGTGCGCGACGGCATAAGAGATGGGGGCGGCATCCCACTGGTTTTTCCGGTCCATCCCATTCACGAGCAGGCACGCCGGCCGACCGCCGCGCTCGACCGCAATCTCGCCTATTTGGGGCTGGTTGAAATCCTGCATGGCTATCCGTTCGACGGCGTGGTGTTGACCACCGGCTGCGATAAGACGACACCCGCCGGCATTATGGCCGCGACAACGGTCGACCTGCCCGCCATCGTGCTTTCGGGCGGGCCAATGTTAGACGCGCATTGGCGCGGCAAACTCGCAGGCTCCGGCACGACCCATTGGGAGGCCCGTAAGCTCTACGCCACCGGCCAACTCGACGACGCCGGCTATATCGACATGGCGGTGTCGCAAGTACCGAGCACGGGCCATTGCAATACCATGGGCACAGCCACCACGATGAATTCACTGGCCGAAACGCTCGGCCTCTCGCTCAAAGGCTGCGCCGCGATTCCGGCCCCCTATCGCGAGCGCGCCGCGATGGCCTACCGCACGGGGAAGGCCGCTGTCGAGATGGTCCTGAAAGACCGACGACCGAGTCAAATTTTGACTCGCGCCGCGTTTGAAAATGCCATTCGTATGAACACCGCCTTGGGCGGCTCGACCAACGCGCAAATCCATATCACCGCGATGGCCCGCCATGCCGGCATTGAACTCGATATCGATGATTGGGAGCGGCTTGGCTATGACATTCCACTGCTCGTGAATTTGCAACCGGCCGGCGAGTATCTAGGCGAGGCGTTTCACCGTGCGGGTGGCGTGCCGGCCGTGCTTTGGGAGTTAAAACAGGCCGGCAAACTCGACGAGGATTGTCTCACTTGCGATGGCGGACCGATTGGCGCGCGTGCTCAAGAGACCAAAGACCGGCGCGTCATTTTTGCCTATGGCAAACCCATGCGTGAGAAAGCCGGCTTCATCGTGATGCGCGGCAATTTGTTCGATTCCGCGATCATGAAAACCTCGGTGATCGATGATGAATTCCGCCAGCGCTATCTCTCACACCCCGATCATCCCGGCCGCTTCGAGGCGCGCGCGATCGTGTTCGACGGCTCAGAGGATTATCATGCACGCATCAATGACCCATCGCTCGGCATAGATGAAAATTCCATCCTTGTGATGCGGCAGGCCGGGCCGGTCGGTTGGCCGGGTTCAGCCGAAGTCGTGAACATGCAACCGCCGGATGCGCTATTGAAGCGCGGCATAGGCTCGCTGCCGACGCTTGGCGATGGGCGTCAGAGCGGCACGTCGGGCAGTCCCTCGATCTTACATGTGACGCCCGAATCCGCTCTGGGCGGAGGCCTCGCATGGCTCAAGACGGGCGACACATTGTGCATCGACATCCCCAAGCGCCGTGTCGATGTTCTATTGACCGAAACTGAAATCGCCGCGCGCCATGCCGCGTGTCGCCCCACCATGCCGCCCGATCAAACGCCTTGGCAGAAAATGTATCGCCAATTTGTCGGTCCCTTATCGACCGGCGCGTGCCTGGATTTCGCCCTAGCATTTTCGAACATCGGCAAGACCATTCCCCGTCACAACCATTGACCCGCAAAGCAACGGATCAGCGCCATGGCCGGTACCGGTACGAACTATGACCTCAACGATCGCGTTGCCGTGATAACGGGCGGCGCCAAGGGGATCGGCTATGGCGTCGCAGAACTTTTTCTTAAATCCGGGGCGATGATTGCGATTTGGGACCAGGACGAGGCACGCGCGCGCCGAGCTCGCGATGCCCTCGCCCCATTGGGTCAAGTCGAAGTCTTCTCTTGCGATCAAACCCGTTATGACGATGTCGAGAATGCGTCCAATGGCACGCTTGAACGCTTTGGGCATGTCGACATTTTGATTAATAACGCCGGCATTACGGGACCCAATGTCAAACTCGTCGATTACCCGCTGGAGGATTGGGCGCGCGTGATCAACGTCGATTTGATCGGGGTCTTTCATTGTTGCCGGGCCCTCGTACCACATTTGGTGCGAAACAAGTGGGGCCGCATCGTCAACATGGCATCCGTCGCCGGCAAGGACGGTAATCCGAACGCCTCAG
>CAMDNF010000147.1:0-4827 GCA_945902735.1 Rhizobium sp. Q54
CAAAACATCGGGCTCGGGTCTGGGGCTGGCCTTGGTCGCTAAATTGGTGCGCGATCATGGCGGCGCGCTCGAATTCGATAGCGAGCCGCGCCGCACCGAGTTTCGCGTCTTTTTGCCACTTGCGAGCGAGAAAGGCACGTCATGACAACCACGCTCGCCACACGCTCCGCGCATATCCTGGTCGCCGACGACGATCAAAGTATTCGGACAGTCTTGCATCGCGCCCTTGCTCGCCTCGGCCATGAGGTCGAAACCGTATCGAACGCGGCGGCGCTCTGGCAACGGGTCAATGGCGAGGCGGTTGATCTCTTGGTCTCTGACGTCGTGTTCCCCGTCGGCGATGCGCTTGAGCTGTTGCCCCGCGTTCGACAGAGCCGCCCCGAACTGCCGGTTATCGTCATGAGCGCGCGCTCGACGCTCTTGACCGCAATCAGGGCGAGCGAGCGCGGCGCCTTCGACTATTTGCCGAAGCCGTTTGACCTGAACGTTCTGATCGATGCGGTGCAACGCGCGCTTTTGCCGCGCACCGAAGCGGTCGCCTGTACGAACGATGACCCGGAGGGCGACGATGAAAAACTGCCGCTGATTGGTCAGTCACCGGTGATGCAGGAAGTCTTTCGCGTCATCGCGCGGTTGACGGGCAATGATTTGACCGTCCTGATCAATGGCGAGTCCGGCACCGGAAAGGAGTTGATCGCGCGCGCCTTGCATGGCTATGGCAAGCGCCACGGTAAACCCTTCATCGCGGTCAATATGGCGGCGATTCCACGCGAGCTGATCGAATCCGAATTGTTCGGCCATGAGAAGGGCGCCTTTACCGGCGCGGTGGCGCGCAAGGCTGGGCGCTTCGAGGAGGCCAATGGCGGCACGCTGTTTCTCGACGAGGTCGGCGACATGCCGCTCGAGGCGCAAACGCGTCTGCTTCGCGTGTTGCAGGACGGCGAATTTACCACCGTCGGTGGACGCACTCCGATCAAGGCCGATGTCCGGATCATCGCGGCGACGCATCGCAATTTGCGCCAATTGGTCTCGCAGGGTTTGTTCCGCGACGATCTCTATTACCGCCTCAATGTCGTGCCGATCAGCGTGCCACCGCTGCGTGAGCGCAAAACGGATATCCCGCCATTGATGCGCTCGTTCCTCGCCCAGGCTGCCGCCGAGGGCCTGCCGCAAAAAACCGTGTCGGCTGACGCGATGGCGCGGCTCTCGGCCTATGCCTGGCCGGGCAATGTGCGTGAACTTAACAATCTCGCCCGCCGCCTCGCGGCCCTCCACGGGCCTGATGAGATCGACGCTTTTGCCATCGATGCCGCGCTCACCGAAACGAACCCGCAATCCATCTCGAATGGCACCAGTGCGCCGCGAGAGGGCACGCCGGAAAGCCTCAGCTATACGGTGGAACAACATCTTTGCCGCTATTTCGCGGCCCATGGCAATGAATTACCGCCGAACGGGCTCTATGATCGCATCTTGCGTGAGATGGAGCGTCCGCTTCTGCTCATTGCCTTGGCGGCGACGCGGGGCAATCAACTCCAGGCCGCGAAATTGCTAGGCTTGAACCGCAACACACTCCGAAAAAAAATTCGCGAGCTCGATCTCAATGTCGTCCGCGACCTCCGATAGCGCCGACCCCGTGCAGCCAGCTCAGCTGAGCCTCTATGGCCGGGTGAACATGTGGTTCACGCGCGCCGGCATGGCGCGCCGTTTGGCCTACGCCCTAACCGCGGCGGCGGTGGCGTGCGGCATCTCGACCTATATGGCAATGAGCGGCTCAGGGCCGTTCGAATCGAACCCGCGCACCGTGCTTCTTCTGCTCAACGTCGATTTGGTCGTGCTGTTGCTGCTGGGCGCCGTGGTTGCCAATCGTCTTGTGCGGCTCTGGCTTGAGCGCCGTCGAGGCTCGGCAGGATCGAGGCTACAAAGCCGGTTAGTGACGCTCTTTGGCGTGATCGCGGTCGCGCCGGCGATCATGGTTTCGATCTTCTCGGCGTTGTTCTTGGATCTGGGTCTGCAGGCCTGGTTCAGCCAGCAGGTGCGCACCGCGCTCGACGAATCCTCCGCCGTCGCCGCCGCCTATTTGAAGGAGCATCGCGAGGGTATCCGTGCCGATGTGCTGGCCATGGCCACCGATCTAAACCGCCAGGCGCCGCAATTGAACGACAACCCCGTCTTGCTCTCCCAATTGGTCAGTCGGCTGGCCGAGCTTCGTGGCTTGAGCGAGGCGCTTGTGGTGACGCGTGATGGCCGCGTCATTGCGCAAGACGGTCTGACCTTTTCGCTCAGCCTCGAGCGGATTCCCGAAGAGGTGATGGTACAGGCGGAATCGGGCGAGACCGTGGTGCTCGGTTCGGAAGCGGATGACCGCGTTCGCGCTGTTGTTCGGCTCGATCGCTTCGTCGATGGCTATTTGTTCGTCGGTCGGTTCATCGAATCCGGCGTGTTGGATCACGTGCGGAAGGTTGAGCGCACCGTATCGAACTATAAGAAGCTCGAACTTCAGCGCTCGGGAATCGAGATTACCTTCGTGCTGATCTTCGTCGTCGTCGCGCTGCTGATCTTGCTGGCCGCGGTCTGGTTTGGCCTTGTCTTCGCCACGAAAATGGTCAAGCCGATCGGCGCCCTGATCGCGGCCGCCGAATTGGTCCGCGCTGGCGATCTAACCGCCCGGGTAGATGAAGGCGCCTCAGGCGATGAAATCGGCAGTCTGAGCCGGGCATTTAACCGCATGACGGGGCAATTGCAGGGCCAGCGCGCCGACCTGATCGACGCGAACCGACAACTCGATGAGCGCCGGCGGTTTTCCGAAGCGGTGCTAGAAGGCGTCTCCGCGGGCGTCATAGGGCTCGATGCCGCAGGCGCAATTACGCTGCCCAACCGCTCGGCGCTCAGTCTCCTTGGTGTCGGCGCCGACGCGTTGATCGGTCAGGCGTTCGATCAAATGATTCCGGAAATGGCCTCCTTGCTGCGCGATGCACGTGGACGGCCCGAGCGTGTTGCCCAGGCGCAAATCGAGATCAAACGCGATAACCGCGCGCGTACGTTGATGGTGCGCATCGTGAGTGAAACATCAGGCGCCGAAATCAACGGCTTCGTTGTAACATTCGACGATATTACAGCCTTGGTCGCCGCTCAGCGCACGGCCGCCTGGGCCGACGTGGCACGCCGTATCGCGCACGAAATCAAAAACCCGCTCACGCCGATTCAACTTTCCGCCGAACGGCTCAAGCGGAAATATTTGCGCGAAATCAAAACCGAGCCCGAGGTCTTCACGGCCTGTACCGACACCATCGTGCGGCAGGTCGGTGATATTCGTCAGATGGTCGATGAATTTTCGGCCTTTGCCCGCATGCCGGCGCCGGTGATGAGGGTCGAGGACTTGGCGGCGTTGACCCGTCAGGCAATTTTGTTACAGCGTCTGGCCAACCCGGATATTGTCTACGAGCCGTTCAAATTAGATGAGCCGGCACGGGTGGAATGCGATTCACGTCAGATCGGCCAGGCGATTACTAATCTCCTCAAGAACGCCGCCGAAGCGATTCGGGGCCGCGAAACGAAGGTCGGTTCCGATGATCGCAAGGGCCATATCTGGACGCGCGTAGAACGAGAAGGGGATCGAATTTTGATCGTGGTCGAAGATGATGGGCCGGGCCTGCCGCCCGAGAATCGAGATCGGTTGACCGAACCCTATGTCACGACGCGAGAAAAAGGCACGGGCCTTGGTCTCGCCATCGTCCAGAAAATCATGGAGGACCATGGCGGCGAACTCATTTTAGGCGACCGCCAGGGTGGTGGCGCACGCATCGGTCTTGCTTTCACGACCCGCGGTGATAACGCTTCCGGGGCAGAGCGACTCGTATCAAAGCAAAGTGCGTGATGGCCGCTGATATCCTCATTGTCGACGACGAACCAGATATTCGGTCTTTGATCGCCGATATACTGAGCGATGAGGGCTATGCCGCGCGTGTTGCGGGGGACAGCAGCACCGCACTGGCTTTGATCGACAGCATGCCCCCGCCAGCGCTTGCCATTCTCGATATTTGGCTCGAGGGCAGCCAGATGGACGGCATGGAGTTGCTCGAGCAGGTTCGCCTCAAGCACCCCGATTTGCCGGTCTTGATGATCAGCGGGCACGGCAATATCGAAACCGCGGTCGCCGCGATCAAACGTGGCGCGTATGATTTTATCGAAAAGCCATTCAAGACCGATCGATTGCTGCTCATGGTTTCGCGCGCGCTTGAGGCGGCGCGCTTGAGGCGAGAAAACGCCGAGCTTCGTTTAAGGCTCGGGCCAGAAGCGGCATTGGTGGGACGCAGCAGCGCGATCGCGACCTTGCGCGCGGCGGGCGAGAAAGTGGCGCCGACCGGCAGCCGCGTCTTTATCACCGGCCCCGCCGGATCGGGCAAGGAAACGCTGGCACGTTATATTCACGACCATTCACGGCGCGGTGAGGGGCCACTCGTTGTCGTGAACGCGGCGTTGATGGGCCCCGAAGGGCTCGAAATCCAACTTTTCGGCACCGAAGGCGGTTATCCCGACGCCAACAGTCCGCGTCGGGTCGGCATGTTCGAGCGCGCCCACGGGGGCACGCTCTATTTTGACAAAATCGCCGACATGCCGCTTGAGACCCAGGCCAAGATCGTACGCGTACTGCAAGAGCAAACCTTCGAGCGGGTCGGCGGCGGACATCGCGTCCATGTCGATGTCCGCGTCATGGCGGCGACCAACCACGACATTAAGGCCGAGATCGAGGCCGGGCAGTTTCGCGAAGATCTGTTCTACCGATTGAATGTCGTGCCGATGCGCATGCCCGCGCTCGCCGAACGGCGT
>CAMDNF010000148.1:0-4777 GCA_945902735.1 Rhizobium sp. Q54
GCGGAGAGCTTAGGGCCGCTCCGCCGGGAGCCGAATGGGTTTCAGATGGGCGTGAATTGCCCCACAATCAAGGGGGCTCAGGAAGCCGTCGACGTGACTTCTTCACGCCGCTCGGCATAGATCAGCAGCGGCTTGGCATGGCTTTCAACGACTTCACGGTTAATGACAACCTCCTCGACCGTGTCATAGCCCGGTAGTTCGAACATCGTATCGAGTAGGATCGATTCGAGGATCGAACGCAAACCACGCGCACCGGTTCGCCGGGCGATGGCCTTTTGCGAAATTTTGACCAGCGCATCGTCCGTGAAGGAGAGGCGCACGTCTTCCATGTCGAACAGCTTCTGATACTGCTTGACCAGCGCGTTCTTCGGCTTGGTCAAAATGTCGATCAGCGCCTTCTCGTCCAAATCATCCAGCGTTGCGATGACCGGCAGTCGGCCCACGAACTCGGGAATCAAGCCAAATTTCAGCAAATCCTCGGGCTCGATCTCACGCAGTATTTCGCCGGTCCGCCGCTCTTCAGGCGAACGAACGTCGGCGCCAAAGCCGATCGAGGTGCCCCGACCGCGCGCCGCGATGATCTTTTCGAGGCCCGAAAACGCGCCGCCGCAAATGAATAGAATGTTGGTCGTATCGACCTGCAGGAATTCCTGCTGAGGATGCTTGCGTCCGCCCTGAGGCGGCACGGAGGCAACCGTGCCTTCCATGATCTTCAGGAGGGCCTGCTGCACGCCCTCGCCCGAGACATCGCGGGTAATCGACGGATTGTCGGATTTCCGCGCTATTTTATCGACCTCATCGAGATAGACGATGCCGCGCTGCGCGCGCTCGACATTGTAGTCGGCCGATTGCAGTAGCTTCAGAATGATGTTCTCGACGTCCTCGCCCACATAGCCAGCCTCGGTCAGCGTGGTCGCGTCCGCCATCGTGAACGGCACATCGAGGATGCGCGCGAGCGTCTGGGCCAGGAGCGTCTTGCCGCAACCAGTCGGGCCGACCAGGAGGATGTTCGACTTCGCGAGCTCGACGTCGCTCGCCTTCCCGCCATGGGCGAGGCGCTTATAGTGATTGTGGACCGCGACCGAGAGGACCTTCTTGGCGTGGTCCTGGCCGATCACATAGTCATCCAATACAGCGCGAATTTCACCCGGCGTGGGCACCCCATCGCGGCTTTTCACCCGCGCGGTCTTGTGCTCCTCACGGATGATATCCATGCAGAGCTCAACGCATTCATCACAGATGAATACGGTGGGTCCCGCGATCAGCTTGCGGACCTCGTGTTGGCTCTTTCCGCAGAACGAGCAATAGAGCGTATTCTTCGAGTCGCTGCCGCCGGACTTGTTCATGTCTACACCGTTGCTGCTTCCGGGGACCGAGGCGTTCGCAGGCCGGGCTGGGATCTCGACTGGGCTGCAAGGCCCGGAAACACCTTTCGAATCTTAGTCATTAATCAAAAACTTGGCACCCACATCCCCTGCTGTCTAGCCAAATCTCCGCACCGCATTTAGCGCTCACCGCCACAAACACTCTAGCAGCGACCGCACCAACAAAACCTTACCCTCTAATTATTAACGATTATTTCGATTTTTTGTCACCGCCCTCTTCGCTCGCCGGACGCTTCTGAATTACCTCATCAATTAGGCCGAATGCTTTGGATTCCTCGGCGGTCAGAAACTTATCCCGCTCCAAGTTTTCTTGAATCATCTCGAACGTCTGTCCCGTGTGATGAACGTAGATTTCGTTCAACCGCTTGCGGAGCGACAGGATTTCGCGCGCGTGAATCTCAATGTCGGTGGCCTGACCTTGGAACCCACCGGAGGGCTGATGCAGCATGACCCGCGCGTTTGGCAGGGCAAAGCGCTGCCCGGCGGCGCCCGCACACAACAAGAGCGAACCCATGGAAGCGGCCTGGCCGATTACCAGCGTCGAAACCGCAGGACGGATATATTGCATCGTGTCGTAGATCGCGAGGCCCGCGGTCACGACGCCACCCGGCGAGTTGATATAGACCGAAATGTCCTTCGACGGGTTCTCCGATTCGAGAAACAAAAACTGCGCCGAAATCAGGCTGGCCATCTCGTCAAAAACCGGCCCGGTGATGAAGATGATGCGTTCCTTCAGGAGCCGCGAATAAATGTCGTAGGCGCGCTCGCCGCGATTGGTCTGCTCGACCACCATGGGAACCAGGACGTTGCCGTAGGTCTCAATGATATCCGCCAAGTCTGCGTCTCCTGCTGATAGGGGCTTGGATGGGGAGGGCCGTCAGGGGAACTAAGGTTAGGCGATCACGCGCTCGCCGAGCCGGCCTCGTCTTCGTCGGGGTCTTTCAGAAGTTCGGTCGGCGTCACGGCCTGCTCGCTAATTTTAGCCTGCTTGAGCAGATGATCGACCGTCTTCTCCTCGAACACCGGCGCGCGGAAACGATCGAGCGCATTCGGGTTGCTGCGATAGAAATCGAGCACCTGCTTCGGTTGCGCGAACGAGCGCGCACTTTGCAAGGCGGCCTGGAGCAGATCTTCGCGCTCAACCGTGACGCCATTCTGCCGGCCGACTTCGGCCAACAGTAAACCAAGGCGCACGCGCCGCTCGGCGATCTCGCGATATTCCGTCTTGCCGGCCTCTTCCGGTTTGCCGATCACTGCCTCATAGCTCGACTTATCGCGCTCGACCTCGGCCTTGATCTGATTCCAAATCTGCTCGAACTCCTGCTCGACCATGGCCTCCGGAACCCCGAAGCTGTAGCGCTTGGCCAATTCGTCCAACAGGGTGCGTTTGAGCTTGGCGCGGGAAACGTTCTGATATTCCTGCACCAGCCGCTCGCGCACCGCGGCGCGCATGGCCTCGAGTGATTCATGTTGGAAACGCTTGGCCAATTCATCGTCGATCTGGCTCGAATCGCGCTCGCGAACTTCTTTCACCGTGATCGCGAACTGCGCGTCCTTGCCCGCGAATTCCTTGGCGGGGTATTCCGCCGGGAAGGTCACGTTAACGGTTCGGGCCTCGCCGGCCTTCGCGCCGACCAATTGATCTTCAAAGCCAGGGATCAAGGCGCCGGAGCCGATCACGATCTCGAAATCGCTCGCCGCACCACCCTCGAAGGGCAGCCCGCTGATCGAGCCGGCGAAATCAATGAGCAGCTGATCGTCCTTGGCCGCCGCGCGGTCATCGACCTTGCGATAGCGCCGCTCCGAATCCGCGATACGCTGCAACGCCTCGTCGATTTCCCCATCGCCCGGTGTTGAGGTTTCGCGCGTCACGGCGATATCGGCAAAATTGCCGAGCTCGATCGACGGCAAAATCTCGAAGCCCATTTTGAACTCGAGGTCCTTGCCAGTGTCATAGCTCGTGATCTCGACCTTCGGCTGGGTCGCCGGGCGCACCTGGCGGTCGGCGATCGCCTTAGCCGATTGCTCTTGAATTTGTTTTTCGATCACCTCTCCTAGCACGGCGCCGTGATAGCGCTTGCGCACCACGGAGAGCGGCACCATGCCGGGGCGAAAGCCCTTCAGCTGGACGGTCTTGCTCATTTGTACGAGGCGCCGCTCGATCGCGGCGTCGAGATCCTGAGCCGGAACCACAATTTTCAGTTCCCGCTTCAGCCCCTCCGACAGGGTTTCCGTCACTTGCATAGCGTCGCGCGCTCCTTAAGCCATCGATTGTTATGCCGCCCCACCGATTGGGACGGTGTCATGCCGGCCTGGCCAGGTGAATTCCGGTGACGGGTTTGGTGCGGGCGAAGGGACTTGAACCCCCACGACTTTCGTCACCAGAACCTAAATCTGGCGTGTCTACCATTCCACCACGCCCGCCCCGCTCTCAGCCGCCGATCTAAGACGTTCCTATCGCTCCCTCGCTTCTTGGCCGTAGCGGCCGCCGACGCGACGAACGCGCCAGCCTGCGAATTAATAACAATATGTAGGGATTGCCCTCGGCTCAAGGGCCACGACGGTCATTATACCAAGAATGACGGCCCGGCTTTAGCCGAGCAGCGCCTTGACTGCCGGCGCCGCGACGATTCGCCCCTCGCCCCGATAGGCCTCGTGATTGGCCTCTATTTCGTCAGGCCGGTATTGGTAATTGACCATCACCCCGAAGGATTGCTTGAAGCCGTTCGGCGAGGTATCGGCCAACCAGTTCAGGCGTTCAACCCGCGCGCCATTATTGAGGTGGAAGCGGGCGACCCGGTCAATCGGCTCGCTGCCCTGTCGGGCCGTCATCAAATAGCGTGCGGCTAGACGCACGAGAACCGGCTCCAACGCCGCCCTGAGCGTCTCATCGCGATGCCAGTGGCCACCGAGCAAACTGCCGAGCAAGGCCGCGCCAACGCTCGCTTCGCCATTGGCAAAACCGCGCAGCGCCTTGGTCGCTTGGGGGCTCAACAGCGTCTCGTCATTGGCGGCAACCCGTCGTTCGACCCAAGCCTTCAGACCCGGAATCGGGGAGAGCGTGGCAAAGGTCTTGAGCGAGGGCAGCTCGCGCGACAAATCATCGAGCACGCGCTTGATCAGGAACCTGCCGAATGAGAGGCCGATAAGCCCGCGCTGGGCGTTGGAAATCGAATAGAAGATGGCCGTATCGGCGCTTTTGGGATCGTCGGGCGGCGCATCCTTGTCGAGCAGGGCTTGGATATTGTCGGCCATGCCGCCCACCAAGGCGACCTCGACGAAAATCAGCGGCTCCTCCGGCATGCTCGGATGGAAAAAGGCGTAGAATCGCCGGTCGGAATCGAGCCGGTTCTTGAGGTCCTGCCAAGAGCGCACCCGGTGCACCGCCTCAT
>CAMDNF010000149.1:0-4735 GCA_945902735.1 Rhizobium sp. Q54
GGTGCGCTCAGATCGCGGCTTCTGAAATAGCAAGACGGCGGAGTGGCCAGCACCGGTTCACTAAGGCCGAGCTCGCGCAGGAGCTTTTGGATCGGCGGGCTCGTGCTCAACGCCTGGAGGCTAGGTAGGAGCTGGCATTGGTGGGCGGCGGCCTGGAAGGCCTCGGTGTTGACGCCGAATAGACTAACCAGATTGGCGCGCCATCCACCATGGCTCGAAAAGTCGTGAATCGGTAGGCTATGGGCGCGCAATTGATGGCTGAACACACGCGCCATATCTGCCCGCAGACCGGAAATGGCAGAGGACGGGAACAACCCATCAGCGATCACATAGCCGTCGCGCGCATAGCGATTGCGGCGGTCGGAAACTGGTACGAGCTGTGGCTGCACGGTCATCAACCTTGGCTTAAGGTTTGCGTCTGATTCCCCCTTTTTCTAGCCCACCCACCTTTACAATCTGTGAAACAAACTTGGCCAAATCTTAGTGCGCAGCCCGTCGCCTGACCGCGGTTTCGAGATTGAGCAGGAATATGGCGACCAGCCCGATCGCCGGCAGGAACGAACATACACGGTAAACGAATTCGATACTGGTCAAATCGGCGAGTTGGCCCAGCGCGCCGGCGCCAATGCCGCCCATGCCAAAGGCAAGGCCGAAGAAGAGCCCGGTGATCATGCCGACGCGGCCTGGCAGTAGCTCTTGCCCATAGACCACGATGGCGGCAAAGGCGGAAGAGATGATCAGCCCGATCAAAATGCTGAGCACGATCGTCCAGCTCAAATCCGCATAAGGCAGCATCAAGGTGAATGGCAGAACGCCGAGGATCGAACCCCAGATCACATATTTTCGCCCGAAGCGATCACCAATCGGCCCTCCGATGAAGGTCCCCAGCGCCGAAGCACCCAAGAATACGAACAAATAAATTTGCGCGCTCTGGACCGAAACCTGGAATTTTTCGATCAGATAGAAGGTGTAATAGCTGCCGATGCTGGCGGTGTAGAAAAACTTCGAAAAAATCAGCGCAAGCAAAATGCCAAGCGCAAACCAAACCTTGCGCCTCGGCAAGGGCGAACGCTCAGGCCCGTGCCCAGCACGCCCGGTCCCGCGTGGCACGTGGTTGCGTTTGTACCAGCCGCCGACCGCGATCAGCAGCAGAATGCCGGCGAACGCGACGATCGAAAACCACGCAATGCTCCCTTGGCCCCGCTGGAGGACCACGAAGGCCGCGAGCAAAGGGCCGATCGCGGAGCCAAAGCTGCCGCCGACCTGAAACAAGGATTGCGCGAATCCATGTCGCCCGCCCGACGCCATGCGGGCGACGCGGGAAGCCTCGGGATGAAACACCGAGGAGCCCAAGCCGATCAACGCGGCCGCCAACAGGATCAGGCCAAAACTATCGGCCATAGACAGGAGGACGAGCCCAACCAGGGTGGAGCCCATGCCGACCGCGAGGGAATAGGGCCGCGCCCGCCGATCGGCATAAAGCCCGATGATTGGCTGCAAGACGGAAGCGATCAATTGATAGGCCAAGGTGATCAGGCCGATTTGGCCGAAATCGAGCGCCAGACTGTCCTTCAACATGGGGTAAATTGCCGGCAGGAGAGATTGCAGCATGTCGTTGATCAGGTGGCAGGTGCTGATTGCCACCAAAACCTTAAAGACCGTGCCGTCGAGATATCGCTTTGGCGCCGTTGCTAGCGTCTCGGTCACGCGCTACTCCTGCTTGGCCGCAAGGGCATCCGCCCAGGGCCGGCGAGGCCTATCATAGCGCGCCCGGCGCGGGCAAGCGCCGGCCCCCGGGCTGACATCGTCCCAGAGCCCTTGATCTGCCGCAGGTTCAACCCCTAGGCTCCGCTGAGCGCAATAGACCCGACCCAGGAGTGAATCATGGCCGCTGAAAGCATCGCCTTCTTCGAGGGGCGTTTCATGCCGCTGACCGAGGCGAAAATCTCCATCTTCGATCCGGTGGTGACCAAGAGCGACATTGTGTTCGATGTCGTTTCGATTTGGGACCGCACGTTCTTCCGGCTCGACGACCACATCGAGCGTTTTGAAAATTCCTGTCGCGCGGTGCGGATTCGTCCGCCTGTGAATGCCAAAGAGATCGCCCGCATTTCAGCTGAATGTGTCGATCGCTCGGGCTATGAAAATTCCTGCGTCTTCATGTGCGGCACGCGCGGTAAATATAAAGGCGGCGCGGCATTGGGCGATCCGCGCGAATGCGAAAATGGCTTTTACGCCTATGCCGTGCCTTATTATTGGGTGGTGGCGCGCGAGAAGGCGGAAAGCGGTGTGCATCTCCACATCGCTGAGACGCGTCGGGTGCCGAATGAGGCGATCGATCAGCGGGCGAAGAATTTCAATCGGATGGATTTGACCAAGGCGACCTTCGAGGCGCTCGACCATGAGGCGGACGCCGCGGTCCTGCTTTCGATGGATGGCAAATTGACCGAGGGGCCGGGCTTCAATGTTTGGATCGTGCGGGGCAAGACCTTGCTCACACCCGGCGATAATTTGCTCGAAGGCATCACGCGCCGCACCGTGTTCGATCTCGCGCAGGAAAACGGATTGAAGGCCGAAGCCGCCGATCTCGACCCCGAAGATCTGTTAAACGCGCCCGAGGCGTTTATCTCCTCGACTGCCGGCGGCATCATGCCGGTCACGCGCGTCAATGATCGCCCGCTCGGCAATGGCGCGCCGGGCATCACGACCGGTCAGCTTAAAACCCGTTATTGGGACAAGCGCAAAGCGGGGTGGCACGGCACACGCGTGGACGATTTGCTCAAGCACTGACACGCGGCAACGCATCCGGCGACCATCGGGAGTTATCAATGACCGCAAAGCGACGGGTCGGCATCATCGGTGTCGGCTTCATGGGGCATGGCATTGCCAAGAATGTTCTGAAGCACGGCCACGCGCTTATCTTTTTCAACCATCCCGGTAATCAGCCGTCGGAAGATTTACTGGCGGCCGGCGCGACGCGTACGGATTCAGCGGCGATGTTGGCGGCCGAAAGCGACGTGATCATACTCTGCGTAACGGGCAGCCCCGAGGTAGAAGACGCCATCTTTCGTCAGGATGGCGTGCTTACCGGCATCAAGCATGGCGCCATCGTGCTCGATTGCACGACCGCGCTGCCAGCCTCGACCGATAAAGTGGCAAAGGCCGTGTTGGCAGCAGGCGCGCGCTATCTCGACACCGCCATGACGCGCACATCGAAGGAGGCCGAAGAGGGCCGGCTTGGCTTGATCGTTGGCGGCGATCGCGCGTTGTTCGATGAAGTCGAGCCGTTGCTGCGCTGCTTTGCCGAGAGCATTACCCATGCCGGACCGATCGGCAGCGGGCACAAGCTCAAACTTCTGCATAACTTCGTGTCGCTCGGTCTCGCCGCGTTGTTGTCGGAGGCCATGGCCGCCGCCAAGAGCGCGGGGGTTGATCCGCGCGTTTTTATGGATGTGTTGGAGAAGGGCGCGGGCGACGGCGTTGTTTATCGTCGTCTCAAACCGTTCATCGAAGCCGGCGATCCCTCGGGCCTGCGCTTCACGATCGTGAACGCGCTGAAGGACATTTCTTATTACAACACCATGGCCAGCGATATCGGGGCCTATCACGAAATTGCCGAGGCGGCCCGGCGGACCTATGAGGTCGCGGTCAAAAGTGGGCACGGTCAAAAGCTAGTGCCCGAGCTCATTGCCGCATTGGGCGAACGCAAACAATGAGAGCTGCGGTTTAGAGCGCGCCGATTTCCTCGCGAATTCGACGGGCCGCCTCGGCCGGATCCGCCGCTCCGGTGATCGGGCGGCCGATCACCAAAACATCAGCGCCGGCCCTGGCGGCTTCCGCTGGGGTCATTACGCGCTTTTGATCGCCGCTCGCGGCCCAAGCTGGGCGGATGCCTGGCACGATAAGCGCGAGCGCCAGCCCAACGGCCCGACGCAGTGCGACGATCTCCTTCGGGGAGCACACCGCGCCATCGATCCCGGCGTCTTTGGCCAAATTGGCCAGCCTGACCACCTGGGCCTCCGGTGTCGCGGCGATCGCTTGGGCCGCGAGGTCGCTGGCATCGAGGCTGGTCAGCACGGTGACCGCCAAGAGCTTCGGCCGCGCCACGCCGCGCCTCAATGCCTCATCGGCCGCCGCCTCGGCCGCCGCGCGCATCATGGCAATGCCGCCACCGGCATGGAGGGTGAGATAGGCCGGATTCAGCGCGACCGCGCTTCTAACAGCGCCCGCGACCGTATTCGGAATATCGTGGAGTTTGAGATCGAGAAAGATCGGTTTGCCTAAGGATTGGATCGCCCTTATGCCGGCCGGGCCTTCGGCCACGAAATATTCGAGCCCGAGTTTGAAGCCATCGACGGAATCGATGAGCGGCTTCGCGAGCGCCATCGCCGCCTCGCGCGACGCGACGTCCAGCGCGCAATAAAGCAGGGGTGTCGGCTGTCGGTTTGATTCGATCACGGCGCATCGTGTTGTAAAGTGGCGTACGACGGCAAGCGACAATCTCAAGATTTCCGATAGGACGCCTCGATGCCCGACACACCCGCTGAAATCACCGCCCGCGCGCTGTTGGATGCCGGGGCGTTCCTGATCCGGCCGGAGCAACCCTTCAAGCTCACTTCGGGGCTGTTGGCGCCGTTCTATGTCAATTGTCGGCAGATCATCTTTCACCCCGAGGCGCGCGCGCGCATCGCGGATGCCCAGGCCACGGCCATTGGGTGTGCCCTGCCGGGCGGCG
>CAMDNF010000150.1:0-4655 GCA_945902735.1 Rhizobium sp. Q54
GCAGAAGGCTATCGTCGTTCATGGCGGGTGTGGCGCTCCGTGGTCGCGTCGGTGATCCTGTGTTAGCATCAGAATCATGCACGCGATCAGCGGCCTACGCCACATCCGCCAACCCAAAATCACCCTCGTCATGAATAAGACGGGCTAGAGACCTCTCGGGCCTGTTGGGAAACTGGTTCGCGGGCTCTATACTTTATTCCGTCCGATGGTTCAGAGCGCTCCCGCGAGGGGGCCAACGTCGCGGCCTGGAGGGCAGACATGCTCGACGAGAAAGGCGCCGCTAAAAAGACGGCCGCGTCGACCGGTGAAGACACCGGCGAGGCTTCGGCGCGCAGGGAATCGCCGCAAGACGCCGTCTCGCTCGCCGATCGGCGCCACCACACGCTTGAAATGTCGCTTGGCCGTGAAATCCTGAGCCTGCGTAAGCAATATGGCATGACCGTGATCGCGCTGGCCAATCAGGCGGGGTTGTCATCGGGCATGCTGTCCAAGATCGAGAACGGGCTGACCTCGCCTTCGCTCTCAACCATTCAGGCGCTGGCGGCCGCCCTTAATGTTTCGGTCACCGCCCTCTTCCGCCGCCATGAACAACGCCGCGACGCCACGCTGGTGAAGGCCGGTGAGGGCCTGATCATCCACCGGCGCGGCAGCCTGGCTGGTCACGAATATCGCCTGCTCGGCCATTCCATCGGCAAGAACGTGACGATGGAGCCCTATCTCATCACGCTGACCAACCAGTCCGAGGTTTTTCCCTCGTTCCAGCACAGCGGCACCGAATTCCTCTATGTCCTGGAGGGTCGCATCGAATATCACCATAGCGGCGTGACCTATGAGCTTGGGCCGGGCGATTCGCTCTTCTTCGATGGCGAGGCGCCCCATGGCCCCGAGCGGCTGGTCCAAACCCCGATTCGCTTCATCTGCTGCATTGCGCACGGCGAAGACGAGCACGAGGAGTAGCGGACCTGGGGCCGAAGGGGCCCCCAACCCCTCATTTCGTGCGTGACGGGAGCGTTCTTTTTGCGATGATAGGCGCTTAGCGGGCCGCCAGGGGACCGAGCGTGGTGCCGCGCCACAACACGAAGGAGAACGCATATGCCGCAGGGCTCAATTTCTTCGAGCGAAGACGCCGTTGGCGTCGCCGTCGTCAATTACCAGGTGCCGATCGTCGAGACCAAAAAAGAGGTCGAGAAGAATTGCAAGCGCATCGCCCAATTCGTCGAGGGCATGAAGCGCGGCTATCCCGGTCTCGATCTGATCGTCTTCCCGGAATATTCGACGCAGGGCTTCCACCCACAAAAATGGGCGGACCTCACGACGACCATCGGCGGTAATGAAACGCAGATTTTTGCCGAAGCCTGCAAGAAGAACAAAGTGTGGGGCGTGTTCTCGCTCACTGGCGAAGAGCATCCCGACGGCCTCAACCCCTACAACACGCTGATCATGATCGATGACAAGGGCAAGGTCGCGCTCGAATACCGCAAGATCTTCCCCTGGTGCCCGCAGGAGCCTTGGACGGCGGGGCATGAGACGGCGGTCGCCGAGGGGCCGAAGGGCCTGATGGTCGGCGCGACGATTTGCTATGACTGCAACATGCCCGAGATCGTGCGCGATACGGTCATGAAGGGCGCCGAGCTCGTCGTGCGCATTCAGGGCTATATGTATCCGTCGAAAGAGCAACAGCGCATGATCGCGCAGGTGCGCGCGTGGGAAAACCTCACCTATATCGCGGTCGCCAACATGGCCGGGCGCGATCTGGTCTATTCCTATTTCGGCCATTCCAACATCGTCGATTTCGACGGCAGCGTGTTGGCCGAATGCGGCACGGGTCCCGATGAGGCGACCTATGCGACGCTCTCGCTCACCACGCTACGCGATGCACGGCGCAATTGGACGGCGGAGAATCACCTCTACAATCTGCTCCATCGCGGCTTCACCTCGGAGCCCGGTGGGCACGCCAAAAACCCGTTCAGCTTCTATCATTCGTGGATCAACGATCCCGAGGGCACGCGTGACCACGTCGAGAGCCTGACGCGCGACCATGACCGGCCGGAGAAGGCGAAGACGGCGAAGGCACCCTCGCCGCCGAAGCGCGCCAAGATCAAGCCGTTGAAGATGTAATTGGCCATCAAGGGGGCGGTGCCACTCTGTACCGCCCCCTGCCCTTCTCCCATGGCAAAGCGTGCGACGGCATCGAAGCGCGATGATAAAATCACCGTCATCAAGGCGTCGTGCCGCTCAAGGAATGCCTATGACCTCAAGGTCGTCGCGCTGGCGGTCGAGCCGGGCGACAAGGTCGAGGCGGGTCAGCTCTTGGTGACGCTCGAATATTACAAGATCGCGACCGAAATCAGCGCGCCCACCGCGGGCCGGGTCACCCGCCTTCACGTTAAACTCGACGACGAGGTTCAAGTCGGCGATCCGCTGGTCGATCTTGCGCCGGCCTAATCACTGCGAGCCCGATCAAGATGTACACACCCGGCGCTGATGCCCTCCGCAAATCGATCGATCGGATGTTGACCGAGGCAAACGCGCGCCTTTCGGTCGGCAAGACAACCGAGGCGTCGCGCTCCTACGAAAAGGCCTGGCAGTTCGCGGAACAATTGATCGAGATGCTCGACGACCCCGAGGAACGCCGCGCGCTCTCGATCCGCGCTAATGAATTTCGGCAACGCTCGCGTGCGCTGCACCTCAAGGGTCATATGGACATGGGTCGCGTCAAACCGGCCGACGAGATCGAGGCGGATGACAAGGTCTATACCGACGAGGAAGCCGATGCGCAGGAACAGCAAATCCTGCTCCTGATCGACGATCGGCCGCGCTCCATCGATTGGCAATCGATCGGCGGTCTTGCGCCACTCAAGGAAGAGTTGAAGTTCCACTATGGCCTCGCCATGGCGAAGCTGCCCGAGGGGCTGCAGATCGAAGGCTGGCAGAACATCATGTTCTATGGCCCGCCCGGCACGGGCAAGACGCTGCTCGCCTGCGCCATCGCCAATAAATTGAACGCCACGTTCTTCAACGTGAAATCGAGCCAGATCGTCTCCAAATGGGTTGGCGAATCCGGCAAACTGATTTCAACGCTCTATCGCGTGGCACGCAAAATGACGCGCGATGGAAGGCCTTCGATCGTCTTCATCGACGAATTCGATGCGCTGTGCAAGAGCCGCAGCCAGGAGGGCCAGCTTTACCATCAGCAAATGCTTGCCGCGATTTTGGCCGAGATCGACGGCTTCGCCAGCAAGGGGCGGCGCAATCTCGTGATGACCATTGGCGCGACCAACCGGCCTTGGGATCTCGACGCCGCCGTGCTGTCGCGCTTCGAGCGGCGGATTTTGATTTCACTGCCCGATGAGGCGGCGCGCGCCGCGATCTTTCAAATTCATTTGGGCGGCAAGGGCATTCCTATCGATGAGCGCTCAATGCCCTATAAGCGACTTGCCAAAGCATCGGAGCGGCTGACCGGGCGCGAGATCGCGCGCCTGTGCAAAGAGGTCACATCACGCATGGTCGCCGAGATGAATCCGGAAATTCCCGAGCTCGTCGATAAGAGCTTGAGCGCGATTCAGAATTATACGATCCGCGTGCGGCCTTTGAAGCGCACAGATTTCGATCCGGTGCTGGCTAAATTGGTCGCCGATACATCGCTCGAAGCCGAAGCGCATTATACCGCCTGGGGCCAGGCGCTCAGCGAAGGCCGCGTAGGGATCAGCTGACCGGGCTTCTGGTCGTCACTCAAACCACCGTGGCTGCGCTATTATTATTGTAGCGAGAATCGCAAATGTGGCGAGCATAGCAATCCATAAGGGATAGGATCGATGACTCTGTATCCAAGAGTGAAACTTCTGTATCCAGTGAATTAAGGTGTCATTATGTCTTTTTCTGTTCTCACAGTCCTTAATTGTTCTTCGTTGATGTATTACATTGTAACCCTTCCAGCGGCGCTTCGTCTCGAATTCATTCAGCCATTTGGAGTCTTCAATCTCATGGAATCGATGCCTAGACGTTAGCTGGATCGACGCAATCGACGCAATGAGGGCCAATACTGCTGCTGTTCGTCTCTCCCACTGAGACGCATCTGAACCGAGAGAAATAGAAAATAGAAACGCTTGCGCCGTTAAGCTCAGCACCGGAGTTTGCCACAAAAGCGTATCGTAAATTCCCCGCCGTGTAGCTACAATTCGATATTGTACGTCGTTTCCAGATGTGTATTTAAAATATTCTATTGATGATGGATGAGCATTATCAATTGTATTAATATTATCTTCATTAAACCACCTAAATTTTTCATGTTGTTCTGTGGGCAACTGATTCATTGAAAAATCATCAGCAGACACAACGATTTGATACGCAAGAACCAGATAATGCGTTCCACAACCATCCGTTTCGAAGAAATTTTCGTCGTATAGATGCTCGAAAACGCCCAAGAAATCGGCGTGTTTCAGGGAGTGTTCTATATTTAGCCCGTCTTATTCATGACGAGGGTGATTTTGGGTTGGCGGATGTGGGGTAGGCCGCTGATCGCGTGCATGATTCTGATGCTAACACAGGATCACCGACGCGACCACGGAGCGCCACACCCGCCATGAACGACGATAGCCTTCTGCCGTTCGATCTTCCAGCCGTGTGCCGCAAGAAAGTGAGCGCCGCCTTCGACG
>CAMDNF010000151.1:0-4546 GCA_945902735.1 Rhizobium sp. Q54
GTACACACCAGTCAGCCAGCCGCCGATGCGAAGCGGGCATAATGCACAAGATCAACCGCCTGCCCGTCTAACAGGAATTGGCCCAGGCGAACACCATCCGGCCTCATGCCGGTGCGCTCCATCGTGCACACCATCGCACGATTAGCAGCCATGGTGCCCCCTGTAACCTTGCGAATATAGCTCTGTGCCAGAAGCCAATCGCAGGCCCCGCGCCACGCTTCGACGCCTAGGCCCTGCCCCCTTGCCGCGCGCTCCCCGATCATGATCGAAACGTCAGCCACTTTATTGGCTAGATCGACATAGCCGACGATATTGCCGACATGACCGAGCGACGGTTGCTTCACCTCGATCGCCCAAAGAAGATGGCCACCGGCCCGCATCGTCTCGACCCAATGACGGCAGGCGCTCAGATCATGGCGCCGATGGCGTTGCTCGCTATACCGCACGACGTCAGGATCATTGAGCCAACTCACATAAATGTCGTTCAAATGCACCGCCTGAAACGGGCAAAGCCTGACGCGCGCCGTCTCGATAAGCTCAGCCGACGGCATCGCTTGTCGCCCCTTCAAGCCAAGCGAGCACACGTGCCGAGCCATTTGCGGGCATGGCGTCCAGAAAGCGTTTCTGGCGCTCGAGTGCCGCAGCGCGAAAGCCCGGATCGACCAGCGCGCGGCGCACAAGTTCGACACCGGCCTCAGGGTCATGCGCCACAAAGGCGGCTCCAACCCGGCTTGCGATGAATGGGTCCTCGTCTTTGATCACGGGCGTGAGGCTAATTACTGGCCGCTCCATCAGAAGCGCCTCAAGCAATAACATTGAGCTCATCCCGATCACGAGATCGGCTTGAGCCGCTGCCTCCCGCCCCGACGCCGAACCCGGCAACCAACGCGCGCGAACATTTGAGGGCCAATCCCGTGTCTCAATGACATCGATAAAGCGGCGTGGTTCGCCCTCAAGCGGGTGGAATTTGACCACCAGATCGATGCGACGATGGGGTTGCGCCAGCGCCGCAATCTCGATCGCTCGCACCACGATTTCAAAGACCTGATGTTCGTCATAGCCCAGCGGGTGAAGCCGCCCAAGGCGATAATCCTCCGAATATGACTCGCTGACAAACAACACCGTTTGCGTCGCGTCTTGCGGATCGCGTGCCGGCGCGGCCACCGGCCGTACCCGCATCACATCAAGATGTGGGTGCCCGCCCAAAATGATTTGCTGCTCGTCGAACCCCATCAAAATCAAAGCTTGGCGCTGCGATTCGTCGATTACGGCAACCCAGGCGGGTCGCCCGTGCTGAAAGCGGCGTTCCAGATTCATCCACTGATCGATCCAGGCCAAAGCCGGCACGCCAGCTTGAGCGGCAAGCCGCCAAAGCGCTGCCTCGAGTGTGCCGTCAAGCGACGTTCCAGTCAGCACCGCGCGCGGCTGCTCATAGGCCGCCCATCGGCGCTCCACATCCGACACGACGACGATTTCGCCAAATCGATCCACCTTCAGCCCAACTGCCTCGAGCGGCGGGCTTGCCGCCGGCGTGGCCCAAGCCGCGCACCCGCTATAGCGACCCTTGGCACCGGCATGGAAACTCGCCAATACATTGGCGCTGCCAGGTTCAGCGGCGGCGAACAGCACGTCGTCCGTCATCATCGATCAGTGCCAGCGTCGCCGCATTGTCCCAAATTTTCTCGAAGGCACGCACAATCAGCTCTGCCTGCGGTTCGATCGCCTCGTAGAGCCAAGGATGAAAGAAGAGCTCGGATTGATGAAGCCGCTCGGTCACCGGGCAAAGCCCCGGCCGGTTGCGTGGATCGGCCGCGAATAACGGCTCCAAATAAAGCGGCCGGCAATAGCCTTCAAAGCACTCCATCCCTTCGGCGCTGAGCGCGCGCACCAAAGCGCGGCGTGAAAAGCCGGCCACCTCGGAATCAAGCTTAAGCGCATGGACATAATAGACATGGCTACGATCGCCTTCGACCTTGGGCACGATGAGCCCCGGCAAATGGGAAAGCCGTTCAGCATAGAACGCCGCAATGCGTTGGCGTGGACGCGTCAAGGCGTCGAGTTTCTTGAGCTGTTCGCCGCCAATAGCCGCCTCGATTTCGCCAAGACGGAAGTTAAAACCGGCAATACGCTCCGGCGCATGGCGATAGCCGAGTTCGCGTACGACCGCTTCGCCGTGATTACGAATCAATTGGAGCTTGAGCGCCAAATCATCGTCATTAGTGCAGGCCACCCCGCCTTCGCCGGTCTGAATCGTCTTGTGGCAATTGAGCGAAAAAATGCCGATATCGGCGATTGTGCCGGCCTGCCGGCCGCGATAAAGCGCGCCGGGGCCTTGCGCGTTATCCTCGATCACGCGAATGCCGCGCGGGTGCGCGAGCGCGATCAACTCATCGAGATCGGCCGTCTGACCAAACAAATTGACCGCCATGATCGCTTTGGTGCGCGGCGTGATCGCTTGCTCAACCGCCGCAATGTCCAGCGTGTAGATATCCGAGCGAATATCGACGAACACCGGCGTTGCGCCATTGAGGGTGGCCGCCGTGGCGGACGCGATCATCGTAAAGGGCGGCACGATCATTTCATCGCCCGGCCCGAGCCCCAGCGCTTGTACCGCAGCGATCAAACCGCTGGTTGCACTATTCATCGAAACGGCGTGACGCACGCCGAAATACCCGGCCCACGCCGCTTCGAAACGCTTGACCTCAGGTCCACCCAGAAAGTTGTCGCCAATCGAGCCGTAAAAGGCGCTGAGCACGCCCGAACGCATCACACGTGTAACCGCACGCTCTTCCTCAATACCAATGGTGTTGTAGGGCGGAAGCGGTGCTTCAATGAGCGGCCGCCCGCCGCTCAACGCCAATGTGCTGATCTTCGTCACGCCGCGTTCTTTTGCGCATAGGCGCCGGTTCGCCGCAAACTATCGATCACGACGACGGCGTCGACCGCGCGCTCCAGCAATCTCATATCGTGGACCGGCTCGCGTGCCGCCGCGATTGCGGCATTGGCGATGTGACAAATCGCCTCGTCGTCGGGCCGCGGAATATTTGTCTGCGTCGCGGGTTCCATGGGGCGCGCCACGCCATCGGCCGACGGTAGCGCCCGGCTCAGTTCGACACGGCACTCGGAATCGAGGATACGAAGCCGGCCTTCGCTCCCGATCAGATCAAGCTCGATCAAGGCTGGCCCCGCGCGCGGCACGGCGAGAAAGCTCCCCTCCACATCGCCCCCGAATGTGGCACGAAAGCTTAGGCCGGGATCATTGTCGTCTTCGTATATCGGCGCGCTGATTAACGCGGCCTCAATTGGCGAACCCACCATTGCGAAGACGCGTTCGAGCATGTGCGACATATTGGCGAGCGCGCCACCATAGGCGATTGCGGCAACGCGGTTGATGTGGCCGAGCGCGCCGCGCCGAACCAGGACCTCAGCCTCGATATAACAAGGATCGAAGGCCCGCTGATAGCCGATGATCACCGGCTTGTCCGTGGCCCGAATCAGCGCGCCCAAGGCCGATGCTTCCGCCGAGGTGCGGCCAAGCGGCTTTTCCGCAATGACAACCCGCACACTCGACGCCGCCAAAGCAGCGGAAGTGACCGCGTAACGGGCGTTCGGCGGCGTGCAATCCACGACAAGGTCGGGTTTGAGCCGCGTCAGACTCTCGACCAGATCGACGTGATGATCGGCAATCTTCCAGCGCGTGGCAAAGGTGCGTGCCCGCATGGCGTCGCGGTCGACACAACCGACAATCTCCGCCCCTGCACGCCGTAGCGCGACCACATGGCTCAGGGCGCGCGTTTCGTCGGATTCGTTGTAACCGCCAGCAATGCGCCCGCAGCCCACGATCAGCGCCCGGGTCATGCGGCAACCAGCCTTGGGTCATCCGCCGGCATCGGCATGACCTCCTCACGCAACGGCCCAACCGTGCGTGGGCAGGCGAAGGCGTCGGGTTGTTTCAGATTGTGACGTGCAAGTGAAGGATTGGCGTCAAGGAAGGCGATAATCTCCGCGAGACCATAGGCCGCCCCATGACGACCGAGCGCGTGGTGTATCGCTTCGATTACCTCGAAGTCCTCTAAAATATCAACACACAGTCGGTAGTGTGGCCGGCTCAGCGGCGGCGGGGCGAGCAGATTGAGCAACCTAAATCGATCGCCATGACGATAAATATAGGGTGTCACATCGACACGGACCGTTGGGTCAACGCACAAAAGATCGATCCCTGCCAACAGCGACCGCGAATAGATCTGTACGTCCATCCCAATCGGATAGGTGAGGCCATTGAGTATGTTGGCAACGTAATCGGCACCGCCCTCAAAATACCGCGCGATGACCTGATCGATCAGCAGCGGATCGGCGAGCGGACAATCGCCGGTGATCTCGACGATCAAATCGGCCTTCACCGAATCGAGCGCACCCAACACGCGTCCGAGAACATCGTCAAGCGAGCCACGATAGGCCTCGACGCCCTTTGACTTTGCCAGGGAAGCGATCGCCGCATCGTCGGGTTCACTGGAGGTGGCCACACAAATCATATCGGCAAGACGAG
>CAMDNF010000152.1:0-4439 GCA_945902735.1 Rhizobium sp. Q54
TCGGTGAACGTCCCTGGCTGGGTGAACTTGAGGATGCTATTGTCGGTCACGGCGTATCACTCCTTTGCTGGAGAAGTGGAGGCGTCGAACACCCCCACGATACGCCGCCTTACCCCGTCACGCCGTCACCAACTTCCGCGCATAGCTCCAAAGCCGGTGCGGATTGCCACTTAATGCGCGGTTGAAATCTATCCGTGCGCGTTCTCCACACCCCACAATTCCATCAACACCGCCTCGACATCACCAGCCCTCTCGAGCCGGCAGAGCGTTGATTTCGCCGCGCGGCGCGCCAGGGCGTCGAGCGGCCAGGGCGCGTGCTCGACATACCAGCCCAAATGCTTGCGAAACACTTTCAAGCCGAGCGCATCGCCATAAAAGCGCAGGCTCGCCGCCATGTGGTCGAGCACGATCTCAAGCCGCTGGGCCAGATCGGGTTCGACCAAGGCGCCGTCGCTCTCATTCACGCGCGCTGACCCATGCGCGCACCCCGTCTGTAACGCACGATCGAGCGCGGCGGCGATCCACGGCCGGCCATAAACCCCGCGCCCGATCATGATCGCGTCGGCCCCCGATTGCTCCAGCGCGCTTCGCGCCGACACCACGTCGATCACATCGCCATTGACGATCACCGGTAATGTGGTCGCGGCTTTTACGTCCGCCACCGCGCGCCAATCGGCCGCGCCGCGAAAAAATTGTTGGCGGGTTCGCCCATGCACCGTGATGGCCTTGATGCCGGCCGCCTCGGCGCGCGCGGCAAGCGCGGGCGCATTCCGCGTCGCATCATCCCAGCCGAGCCGCATTTTCAAGGTCACTGGCCGCGTGGTGGCGCCAACCGCCGCGCTGATCAATCGTTCGGCCTGGTCGAGATCGCGCATCAACGCCGAGCCTGACAGGCCGCCGGTGACCTCTTTTGCCGGGCAGCCCATATTGAGGTCGATGAGGTGCGCGCCCGCCGCTTCCGCCATCGCGGCGCCCTTGGCGAGCCAGGCCGCCTCGCGCCCGACCAATTGCACCACCATCAAGGGCAGGCCTTCGCCGACCGCCGCGCGCCGCACCACATCGGGCCGCCCGCGCGCCAAAAGCTCGCACGCCACCATCTCGGTCGCCACATAGGGCGCGCCCAGCTTCGACGCCGCACAGCGAAACGGCAAATCGGAGACGCCCGTCATCGGCGCGGTCAAAACCCGCCCCTGGATCGCTACGCCGCCAATGGTGAAACCCGGGGTCGCGAAACTCATCCGCCTAAACACTCATTTTGCCGGGCCAGCCTACCACGCCGCGGGTCGTTCAGGGCCTCCTCAGAGCCCCTCATCCCGAGCTTGTCGAGGGGCGGAGGGCGACCATCGTGGGGATGTTTGCCCTCATGCTTCGACAAGTTCAGCATGAGGGCCTGTATTTCGACCTCATCCTGAGCTTGTCGAAGGATGACGCCGCCAAACCGACCCAAATCCGAGCCCCCCTTGGCGATTGCCGAGCCTAAGGGTTCTTTGTTACCAAGATCGGCCAGATGCGAAGGGGCAAAGAACTATGACCAACGCCGCCACAGCCGCCGGCTCCCGGGCCGACTTGTTCGAACGCGCCAAGGCGCTCGGCACCGCCATTCGGGCGCGCTCGGCCGAGGCCGAGACCCTGCGTCGCCTCCCGATCGAAACCGTGCAGCTCCTGCGGGCCGCCGGCCTGCATCGCATTTTGCAGCCGACGCGCCATGGCGGCGCGGGCGAGCATTTCTCCGCCATGGTCGATATCGTCGAGACGGTCTCGCAGGCCTGCTGCGCGGCCGGTTGGTGCCTGACGCAATATTGCTCGCATAATTGCCTGCTCGGCTATTGGCCGGCCGACGGCCAGGACGAGATTTGGGGCCCCATGCCCGATGCCGTGGTCGCCGGCGTGTTGATTCCGGCCTGCGGCAAGGCGGTGCGCGTCAAAGGCGGCTGGCGGGTCACCGGGCGCTGGCCGTTCGCGAGCGGCGTCTATGGCGCCGATTGGTTCATCGCGGCAGCCTTTACCGAACAAAGCGATGGCCCGCCGGTCGCGCAGATGCACGCCGTGCCGTTCAAGGATTACGAGATTCTCGATACCTGGCACACAGCGGGCCTGCGCGGCACCGGTAGCACCGACGTCGCGGTCCATGATCGCTTCGTGCCCGATCATCTGGCACTGCCGATCGCCAAGACCAAGGGCGGTGGCGATGCGCCGGGCTGCGCGGTCAATCCCGAGGCGCTTTATCGCGTGCCGGCCTTCGCGATGTTTTCGATCAATCAAAGCGCCGCCGCGCTCGGGCTCGCGCACGCCACGCACGAAACCTACGTCGAACAGGCACGCACGCGCATCGCGCGCTCATCGGGCAAAAGCATCGCCGATTATTCGACCGCGCAGGTCAAGATCGCCGAATCCGACACCTCGATCAAAATGGCGCGCCTGCTGCTGCATGATTGCTGTAATCGCGGCATGGCGGTGGCGGAGAAGGGGGAGATCGCGCCGATCGAGCTCAAGACCGAACTCCGCGCCAAGGCGACCATGGCGGGTAAGCTCTCGGCCAGCGCGGTCGATTTGTTGTTCCAACTCTCGGGCGGCGCCGGGCTCTATGACCACAACCCGATCTCGCGCGCGATGCGCGATATGAACTGCATTCGCGGCCACATCACGCAAAACTGGGACGTCAACGCCTCCAATCACGGCCGCGTGTTGATGGGCCTGCCCTCCGCCGATCCCGCACTCTAAGGAAACCTTAGCGTTCGCGCCTTGCTCCCGTCGTCCCCGCCCTGTACATCGGCGCCATGGCGGCCCCAATCCTTGCCCTTCGTAATATCCACCTCGGCTTTGGCGGCGGCGCAGCTCTGCTCGATGGCGCCGAACTCGGGGTCTCGACCGGCGAGCGGCTCTGCCTGGTCGGGCGCAATGGCTCGGGCAAATCGACCCTCCTCAAAATCGCCGCCGGGCTGATTCAGCCTGATTCGGGCGAGCGCTTCGTCCAACCCGGCGCGACGCTGCGCTATTTGCCGCAGGAGCCCGATCTATCGGGCTATGACAGCGCGCTCGCCTATGCCGAGGGCGGGCTCGGGCCGGGCGACGATCCGCATCGGGCGCGCTATTTTCTGGAGCGCCTTGGGCTCAGCGGCGATGAACGACCGAGCACGCTTTCGGGCGGCGAGGCCAGGCGCTGCGCGCTCGCCCGCGCGCTTGCGCCTGCGCCCGATATTTTGTTGCTCGATGAGCCAACCAACCATCTCGATCTGCCCGCGATCGAATGGCTCGAGGGCGAATTGAAGGCGACGCGCTCGGCCTTGGTTTTAATCAGCCATGACCGGCGCTTCCTCGAGAATTTGTCGCGCGTCACGCTGTGGCTTTCCGATGGCACGATCCGCCGGCTCGATCAGGGCTTCGGCGCCTTCGAGGCCTGGCGCGATGATATTCTCGATCGCGAGGAAACCGAGCGTCATAAATTCGAACGCAAGCTCGTGGCCGAAACCGCGTGGTTGCGCCAGGGCGTCAAGGCGCGCCGCAAACGCAATCAGGGGCGGCTCCGCGCGCTCATCGCCATGCGCGAAAAAAAGCGCGCCGAGCGCGGCCCGGCCGGTGTCGTGTCGTTCACCACCGGCGAAGGCGAGCTGTCGGGCAAGCTCGTCATCGAGGCCGAGGACATTTCAAAATCGTTCGGCGACAAGACGGTGGTGCACGATTTTAGCACCCGCATCTTGCGCGGCGATCGGATCGGCGTGGTCGGACCGAATGGCGCGGGCAAAACCACGCTGCTCAATCTACTGACCGGCGCGTTGAAGCCTGATTCGGGGCGCCTCCAAATCGGCACGAATTTACAGATGGTCACGCTCGATCAACGGCGCGACAGTTTGGGTACGACGATCACGCTGGCCGATGCGCTCACCGGCGGCGGGCGCGACACGGTCTCGGTCGGCGGTCAAACCCGCCATGTCATCGGCTATATGAAAGACTTTCTCTTCACGCCTGAACAGGCCCGGACACCAGTCGGTGCGCTCTCGGGTGGCGAGCGGGGCCGGCTCATGCTGGCGCGCGCCCTGGCGCAGCCATCGAACCTTCTGGTGCTGGACGAGCCGACCAATGATTTGGATTTGGAGACGCTCGATCTCTTGCAAGAAATGCTGAGCGATTATGATGGCACGGTGCTTTTGGTCAGCCATGACCGTGATTTTCTCGACCGTGTCGTAACCGCGGTCATCGCGTCCGAAGGCGATGGACGCTGGCTCGATTATGCTGGCGGCTATAGCGATATGGTCGCGCAACGGGGCCGCGGCGTTGAACGCGTAACAGGGGAGCGCCCGCGCATAAAATCGAAGAACGGTAGTTTGGCACAGCGCGCGCCAACTGACGGGGCATCAAAGCGCACCAAGCTCTCCTTCAAGGAAAAACACGCGCTCGATAATTTGCCCACGCGCATGGTGGCTCTTCGCCACGAGATCGAA
>CAMDNF010000153.1:0-4410 GCA_945902735.1 Rhizobium sp. Q54
GGGCGGCCTTGGGCCGCCCCGCCTCTTGTTTTAACGCCCGATTAGCGGTTCTCGACGGTCCAGAATGCAATCATCTACGCCGGCGCGACGGGGTCGTATCTACCTCCAGGTCGCACCCCTCACGATCGCCCTCGTCTTGTTTGTGGTGATTCCGCTCGTCATGATCGTGACGGTGAGCTTTTTCACCTTCGACTTTGTCATTGGCGCCCAGCCGAGTTTCATTTTTGACAATTTCGTCGAAGTTCTTACCGACAGCAACACGCTCAACCTTTATGCCGCGACGCTGAAATTCGCCGCGATCGTTTGGGCGACCACGCTCTTCATAGGCTTCTGGATCGCGTATTTCCTAGCGTTTCACGTTCGCAATCTACTGATTGCCATCGGGCTGTTCCTGGTCTGCACCGTGCCGTTCTGGACATCAAACGTGATCCGCATGATTTCGTGGATCCCGCTCCTCGGAAAGGAAGGGCTGATCAACCAAGCCCTGATGGGGATCGGCATCGTCAACGAACCGGTCGAATGGCTGCTGTTCTCGGAATTCGCGGTCATCCTCTGCTACGTCAATTTGTTTACTCTGTTTATGATCGTGCCGATCTTCAACTCGATGGCACGGATCGACCGCTCGTTGGTCGAGGCGGCGCGCGATGCCGGCGCTGGTCGCTTGCGCATCATGACCGAGGTAATCGTGCCGCTCTCGAAAAGCGGCATCGCGCTTGGCTCGGTGTTCGTGGTCGCGCTCACCATGGGCGATTTCTTCGTGGTCAAGATCATGGGCGGCGGCCGCTCGGCCAATGTCGTTTCGGCGATGTTCGACGACATCGGCATCCTTAATTATCCGCATGCTGGCGCTCAGGCCGTCGTCCTTCTGGTTGTCGTGACCCTGATCGTTACCGCCATCATGCGCGTCGTCGATGTGCGCAAAGAACTGGCGCAGGCGCGCTGAGGAATCGCAGTCATGGCCGGTCGCACCACCCACAAGAAGCGCGAGTGGACGTTCTACGTTCTCGCGGCGTTTTTCGTCCTCTTTGTCATTTTCCTTTATGGCCCGATGTTCTCGATCTATGTCCTCTCGTTCCAGGGGCCGAATGCGGGTCTGACGTTTCCGATGCAGGGCTTTTCGCTCCACTGGTTCGCGGCCCTGTTCGGGCAGGCGCGCACCGGCGATATTGGCGGCGCCTTTGGACGATCGATCCCGCTCGCGATCATCGTGCTGAGCCTGACGGTGGTGATTTCAGTCGCGGCCGGTCTCGCGTTTCGCCGGCGCTTCCTTGGCGCCACACCGCTTTTTTACATCGCGGTCGCGAGCCTGATCGTGCCGGGTCTCGTGCTCTCGATCGGCATCGGCCAGGGGTTTACGGTGCTTGGGCTGCGGACGGCGTGGTGGTCCTCCGCGCTTGGTGCGCATCTTAGTTGGACGTTGCCGTTCGGACTCCTGATCATGTTCGCGGTCTTGGCGCGCTTCAACCCGGCGCTTGAAGAGGCCGCGCGCGACCAAGGCGCGACCAATGTTCAGGTATTGCGCTATGTCGTTATTCCGATCCTGCTTCCCGGCATCATCGCGGTCGCCTTGTTCGGCTTTACGCTCTCTTATGATGAATTTCCGCGCAGTTGGGTGACGGCGGGGACCAAGAATACGCTTCCACTCGAAATATGGACGATGGTCACCAACATCACATCGCCCGCGCTCTATGCCCTCGCGACCGTGACGACAGCCCTATCGTTCATCATCATAGGGGTGTCGCTTGGCGCCATCGCGATGATCCAACGGCGTCGTAGCGGGCAGGTAAAGCGCAAACCTGCGGGCGGTTGAGGGCAAGGGCCGGCAAGTCTCGGCCCTTCAGCTTCAACAAGGCGCTGTGCCCGAGGAGGGCGAGATGCCGAAGCGGCTTAGCCTCAAGGCGATCGAGCGATATCGGGAGGAGGGGTTCTACTTTCCTGTCCGGGTCATGACGCTTGCCGAGGCGACTGCCACGCGGCAAAAGCTCGAAGCGGCCGAGGCGGCGCTTTCGGAGAAGCTAAAGGGCGCCTTTCGTCATAAGCCCCATTTGTTGTTCACCTGGCTCGATGCGATCGTGCGGCACCCGGTTATTCTCGACGCGGTCGAGGATCTCATCGGGCCGAACCTACTTTGTTGGTCGTCGCTTTTTTTCAACAAGGCGCCGCAATCCAAAACCTATGTGTCTTGGCATCAGGACGCGACCTATTGGGGCTTGAGCAGCCCTGATGTGGTGACCGCCTGGGTCGCGTTCAGCCCAAGCACGATCGAGGCCGGCGCCATGCGGGTTATGCCTGGCACGCATTTGCGCGATCAAATACCGCACCGGGAGACCTTCGCGCCCGATAATTTGTTAACCCGTGGCCAGGAGGTGGCGGTTGAGGTTGATGAGCGTCAGGCGGTCGATCTCGTATTGGCGCCGGGTGAAATGTCGCTGCATCACGTTAAACTGGTGCATGGCTCGTCGCCCAATCACTCGGCGGACCGGCGCATCGGCTTTGCCATACGGTATATCCCCCCGCATGTCCGCCAGCTCGTCGGTCGGGATAGCGCGTTATTGGTGCGGGGCGTCGACGATCATGGCCATTTCGATCTCGAACGTTCGCCGCGCGCCGATCTGGACAGCGAGGCCGTAACGCTCCACGCCGCGGTTGCCGAGCAACATGCTCGCATTCTCTATGCCGGGACGGGGCGTCAGGACGCCAAGACCTTATCGTGACCCGGTCGCAACCCCCCGAACGATCAAGCCTGCCCGGCCCAAGGGCGCCTGAGCGAAAGCCAAAGAGATGAACGACGCCCAAGGCGCAGCGACGATGTTCGGGGCCGATCCGTTCTGGCTCTCGGCCGGAATCCTGATCGTCACCTATGTGGTGATCATGACCGAACGGCTCAACCGGGCGGTGGTCGCGCTGCTTGGTGCGGGCGTCATGATCATCACCGGCGTGCTCTCGCAGGAACAGGCGATCCGCGGCGTTGATTTCAACACCTTGGGTCTCCTGACCGGCATGATGATCATCGTCGCGATCACGCGGAAGACCGGCGTCTTTGAATATGTCGCGATTCAGACGGCCAGACTCGGTGGCGCCAGCCCGGCCCGCATTCTTTTTCTTTTGGCGGTGGTCACCGCGTTCCTTTCTGCATTGCTTGATAACGTGACGACCGTGCTGCTGATCGCGCCGGTCACGCTTTCCCTGACCCGTGAGCTTCGGGTGCCGCCCTATCCCTTCCTGTTTGCCGAGATCTTCGCCTCGAACATCGGCGGCACGGCCACCTTGGTCGGCGATCCGCCCAATATTTTGATCGGCTCGCTGGTTGGTATTTCGTTCAACCAATTCATCATTCACTTGGCGCCCGTCGCGGTGGTCGTGTTGGCGGTGCAGTGCCTGATGATTCACGTGCTTTGGGGTCGCTCGCTGCACGCGACGGCGGAGGATCGCGCTCGTGTCCTCGCCCTTAATGCGGGCGAGACGATCAAAGACCGCACCTTGCTGAAATTCTCGCTCGGGGTCACTGCCGCCGTGGTGATCGCCTTTGTGTTGGCGCGGCTAATCCATCTGGAGCCCGGGACGATCGCCATGTTCGGCGCGGCCGTGCTCCTCATGCTCGATAATTACCATCGCCGGGCCGAGGAGCAGACCCATGGGGTGCATGAGAGCTTCACCCAGGTCGAATGGATCACGATTTTCTTCTTCGTCGGCTTGTTCATCGTGGTGGCGGGCGTCGAGCATGCGGGCGTGCTCGGCTGGTTCGCCGGAGAACTGACCCATGCGACCGGCGGCGCGCAGGATGCGACCGCCTATGCGATTTTATGGTCGTCGGCGGTGCTTTCGGCCGTGATCGACAACATCCCCTTCGTCGCCACCATGATCCCGGTAATCAAGAGCATGGCGCCCGCGATGGGGGGGCCGGAGCAACTCATGCCCTTGTGGTGGGCGCTTTCACTCGGCGCCTGTTTTGGTGGCAATGGCACATTGATTGGAGCCTCGGCGAATTTGACCGTGGCCGGCCTCGCCGAGCGTGCTGGCGTGCCCTTCCGGTTCCTGACCTACTTGAAATATGCGTTCCCGATGATGCTGGTCAGCATCGCCATCGCGCAGCTCTATATCTGGCTGCGCTATTTCTGAGGCCCCCTAGCCCGTCCTATTCACGACGATCACTGATTTTCGTACTGGAGCGGCGAGCGTTGCGATGACGACGCGGGTGGCCGTGGCGCTGGCGAGGGCGCTGGGCGGGGTCTGGAAAGTGCTGCGGTTGGTGGTTGCGGGTGGGGCTCGAGGGGGCGCAGGCGCGCCCCGCGTCTCAAGGCCCGGCGGCAGCGAAGCGGCCGGCGAGCAGCCGGAACAGGGCGGCGTCGGGACAGGCGGTGGGCAGCCAGACGCGAATGCGCGTCGCGCCCTCGACGACGCGGGCGGCGA
>CAMDNF010000154.1:0-4196 GCA_945902735.1 Rhizobium sp. Q54
CGAATGCCAAGCGCTGCTCGCCTCGACGGGCCACCGGCAAGTTTCCAACGGATTCGCGCGCGTAGTGGCGGCGGTCGGTGAGCGCCGAGAGGGCAATCACGCGATACTCCGAGGGGTGGTCCACTTGAACGATTCGCGCGTGAGGAAAATTGGCGCTGTTCACGAGTTCGACGACCTCGAATACCAACTCCGTGCCGTCGGCCTTGCGATAACGCTGGCCGACCGCGATCGCAACATCCTGCATCCCATTTACCTCCGTGAACGCCGGATCACGCAACCTCACCACCCAAGATGAAGCGTATCACGTTTGCACTGCCCAAGCGAGATTGAATCGTAAATACGGCGAAGGAATTGCGTTACGAGTCGATCGCAGTTGCGATTGCGGGTTCCGATTCGATTGCGCGCGGCCGCGAAACGCTTCGCGCGGTTAACGGACCCCGGGACGAACGCGGCGTGCCCCATGATCGCGAAATCGTACCGGAGGCGCGCGACTCGGGCTTTCCATGAGTCTGGCCGGTGAATGGTGGATCGCGTCGGCAGCCGCTAACATGCACCGCACCGGAGAAACGGTGATAGGGAAGCAGGTCCAGGTCGTTCGAGTGCTCCAGCCGGGTATTTCGACCGGGTGATTCGACCGGCCCGGGCGGTTGTACTCGCAGGGGCACATGTCCTTGTGCCGGGCCTGGACCTAATATGCCTCTTCGCGATGTCGCGTTAAAACCCGTCCCTTGGATCGTTCATGACGAAGAAGAAAAAGCTATACGTGTTGGCATTGATCGCGGCGGTGGTAGCCGCCGCCGGCAGCTATTGGTTCGCCGGTCGGCCCAAGGTCGAAACGGTCGCGGCGATTCGCGGGCCCGCGATCAAGGCCGTCTATGCGACGGGTAATGTGGAACCGGTGAATTGGGCCAAGATCACGTCCGTCGTGAAGGGGCGGATCGTCGATTTGTGCCTCTGCGAAGGCAAGGCCATCAAACGCGGCGCCTTCCTTGTGCGCCTGGACGACCGGGAAATGCGCGCCCAGGTGAAGGAACTCGAACTGCGCGCGCAATTCCTCGAGGAGGAGGTCAATCGCTACAAGGCGCTGATCGGCAAGAATTTCGTGAGCCGGCAGAACTACGACCGGGCAATCTCCGATCACACCCAGGCTCAGGCCGCCATTGCCGCGGCACGCAAGCGCCTCGACGACATGGTGATCACTTCGCCCATGGACGGCGTGGTGCTGCGGCGCGACGGCGAGATCGGCGAAATCGCCGAGCCCGGACAAGTTCTGTTCTGGGTCGGGCGCCCCAAGCCGTTATGGGTCGTGGCCGAGGTCGATGAGGAAGACATCCCGCTCGTGGCCCGCGGGCAAACGACCCTGATCAAGGCCGATGCATTTCCCAATCAGGTCCTCAAGGGAACGGTCGAACAGATCACGCCCAAGGGCGATCCCGTGAATAAGACCTACCGCGTCCGGATCGCCTTGCCAGGCGATACCCCGCTACTGGTCGGCATGACGACCGAAATCAATGTCGTCGTGCTCGAACGCCCGAATGCGCTGTTGGTTCCGGCGGGTGCGATGAAGTTGGGCCGGCTATGGGTGGTCGAGCAGGGACGCGCACAGCCGCGCGCCGTTGGAACGGGCATCGTCGGCGATCAAATGGTCGAAATCGTGTCGGGTCTGGAGGAAGGCGCCGTCATCGTGGTGTCGTCTGCGGGAGGGCTGAAAGCAGGAGCGCGAGTGCGCGCCCGGCCCCGGGCGTCCGCGGTCGGCGGTTAGGTTCATATGCGCGTTCTATTTGATATCGCGCTCGCTCATTTGGCCAATCGCAAGCGCCAAAGCGTCGTGTCCATCGGCGGCGTGGCGATGGGCGTGGGCTTCTTCATCGCCATGGCCGCGATGATGTCGGGATTTCAAAGCTATTTCATCGCCAAGGTCATCGATGTGTCGCCGCACGTGGTTATGAAAGACGAATTTCGCCGTGCGCCGCTTCAGCCCATTAATCGGACCTATCCGAATGCCGCCGTCTTTCTTCAGGGGCTGCGCCCGCTCGATGAGTTGCGCGGCATCCGCGAAGCCCGTGCGACAATCGAGCAGATCGAGAACATGGGCGGCATCGCCGCGGCGCCGACGCTGCGTGGCCCCATCATCTTGCGCTACGGCAGCAAGGATGTGTCGGGCACGATGGTCGGTATCGAGCCCGCGCGCGAGCGTCGCGTGACCAATATCGAAAGCGACATGGTCACGGGCAAGCTCGAAGGCCTGCTCAGCACCGCGAACGGAATCGTTCTGGGCGCGGGGTTGGCCTCCAAGCTCGGCGTCGGGATGAACGATACCTTATCCGCGATATCGCCCGCGGGCATCGTTTTGGCGATGAAGGTCGTGGGCATTTTCAGCACCGGCGTGACGACGATCGACAATTTCGAGGCCTATTCGCTCCTCAAGAAATCTCAAATCCTTCAGAACCGGGCCAATGTCGTAAATCAGCTGCGCATGCGCCTCGACGACGTGAAATTGGCTCGACTGACCGCCGACGCACTAGAGGCGCGATATGGCTACCGGACGGAATCATGGGAAGAGGCCAACTCCAACGTTCTTGGCATCTTCGTGATCCAGAACGCGATCATGTATTCATCCGTCGGCGCCATATTGGTCGTGGCCGGGTTCGGAATTTTTAATATTTTATCCACGGTCATCTATGAGAAGACGCGCGATATCGCGATTTTGCGGTCGCTCGGTTTTTCCGAGGGAGATGTGCGTCGGATATTTCTCACGCAAGGCGTGATCGTCGGCTTGCTGGGCACGGCCTTGGGCTGGGTGCTCGGTTTCGCTCTCACTGAATTGCTCGCGAGCATAAAGTTCAACATGGAAGGGTTCGTCAAAACCGAGGGCTTCGTGCTCGACCGGTCGTTCCGCCATTATTGGCTCGTGGCGATCTTCGCTCTCGTCATATCCGGGCTCGCGGCTTTCCTGCCCGCAAGACGCGCCGCGCGCCTACGGCCCGTGGACATCATCCGCGGCGCGGCCTGAACCATGTTCGTGTTGCGCGCGGAAGGTGTCACGAAAACGTTGAACGAAGGCGGCAATAGCGTGACGCTGGTTCGCGAAATTGATCTCGATATCGCGCCCGGCGAATTCGTTGCCATCACCGGGCCCTCGGGATCGGGCAAGTCATCCTTGCTTTATCTTTTGGGATTGCTGGATGCGCCGAGCGCCGGGCGAATATGGCTCGACGGCGTGGACACGAGTCCGCTCGATAGCGGTGCCTTGGCCGCCGTGCGGCTCGCCAAGCTCGGATTTGTATTTCAGTTCCATTTTTTGTTGCCGGAATTCACCGCGTTCGAGAATGTGATGATTCCAATGCGCCGACTTGGCGCGTTGGACGGGCCGACCATGCGGACCCGGGCGGGCGATTTGCTAGCCGAGCTCGATCTCACGCCCGAGGCAGGCAAGCGTCCGGGTCAACTCTCCGGCGGACAACGCCAGCGCGTCGCGATCGCCCGGGCGCTGGCGAACGATCCTCGGGTCATCCTGGCCGACGAGCCGACCGGCAATCTCGATACCACCAATGCCAGAAACGTTTTCGAGATATTCGCGCGCCTGACCGGGAGCGGCGACCGAACGGTCATTGTCGTGACCCATGATGTTGACCTTGCCGCGCGAGCCGGGCGCCGGGTGCATGTCGTGGATGGGCGAATCGCGGTGGCGTGATGGAACGGGCGCCTGTGATGCCCGTCATAGGCGGGTTTGCTAAGATCGGCTTATCGTCCAACATTCGCGCGGAGGTTTTTCGGCGCGAAGGGGCGGGGGCGAGAGGAATGTCGGCACGAACATATCTGGTCCTTGGCTTGGCACTTTTTTGCGCCGCCGCCCTGCCGTCTTCGGCCCAACAAATCGCCGCCATCGGCGCGGTCACGGCCGTCGAGCCCGATGCCTTTGGCACTCCGCCCGGCGTATCGCGCCGCACGCTGGCTTCGGAAATGCCGGTTCATGCCAGCGAGCGGGTCGAAACCGCAGGCAAGGCATGGGTTCAATTTAGATTTCTCGACTCGACCGATTTTCGGGTAGGCGCGAACAGCGTGGTGTCGCTCGATAAGTTCGTGTTCGATCCCGAGCGCAAGACGGGCGAACTCACGATCAACGCGACGCGCGGCATATTCCGCTTCATAACCGGTACGATGAACAAAGAGGGCTATCGCATCGTCACGCCGAA
>CAMDNF010000155.1:0-4036 GCA_945902735.1 Rhizobium sp. Q54
AAACAACCCGCCGACCATCCCCGTCTTGGTTGGCGTGCCTTCCTTGTTGCCGTGTCCGCAGTATCCGCTGGCGCGTGATCGCGTGCGTTATGTTGGTGAGCCGGTCGCCGTGATCGTTGCCGAATCACGCGGCCAAGCCGAGGACGCCATGGAGGTCGCCGAGGTCGAGTATGAGCCCTTGCCGGCGGTCGCGGATTGCACCGTTGCCATGGCCAAAGGCGCCACGCTGCTGCACGACACCGTGCCCGGCAATATGGCGGCGCGCTGGACGCAGAGCATCGGCGACGTGGCGAGCGCATTCAAGGGCGCCGACCGCGTGATCCACGAGAAGTTCCGAATGCAGCGCTATACCGGCGTGCCGATGGAGACGCGAGGCACGCTGGCGACGACGGAGCCTGTAACCGGTGACCTGACGATCTGGACTTCCGGCCAGTGGCCGCACACCCAGCGGGCGCTCACCGCCGCTCTGCTCGGCCTAGATGAGCAGCGCGTCCGCGTCATCCAGCCGGACGTTGGCGGCGGTTTCGGCGTGAAGGTCGAGCTCTACCCGGAAGACCTCTTGATCCCGCTCGCCGCGAAGCGCCTCGGCCGGCCCGTCAAGTGGATCGAAGACCGGCAGGAGCATCTGCTCGGCATCGTGCACGCACGCGAGATGGACTTCGATCTTGAACTGGCCGTGAAGAAGGACGGCACAATTCTCGGCTTACGCGGGCAAATCATCAGCGATCAAGGCGCCTATTTCCGCACGCTCGGTACGATCAATCCCTCACTTGCCATCACCGGGCTGCCGGGTCCCTATCGTATCGAAAACTACTCGGCTGAGATCCTGTGTGTGCTGACCAACAAGAGCCCGTGCTCGCCCTATCGCGGCGCCGGCGGCCCCGAGGCCGTGTTCGCGCGCGAACGTCTGCTCGATATCGCGGCGCGCGAGCTCGGCATGGACCCCGCCGAGTTCCGCATGAAGAACCTATTGCCACCCGAGGCGCTGCCCTATGACACCGGGTTGGTCTCGGTCGAATCGACCGTCATCTTTGACTCCGGCAATTTTCCGGGCGCGCTCAAGCAAGCGCTCGACAATTTCGGCTATGCCAAATTTCGCAAGGAACAAGCAAAGGCCCGGGCCGAGGGTCGGCTGCTCGGGCTCGGTATCTGCGTCTACACCCAAATGGGCTCCGTGGGACCCTATGAGAGCGCCGAAGTCAGCGTCGATGGCGGCGGCAAGATCACCGTCATCAGCGGCGCGGCGCCGCAGGGCCAGGGCACCGGCACGGCATTGGCTCAGGTCGTCGCTGACGTTCTGGAAGTGCCGATCGAGCAGATCAATGTGGTATTCGCCGATACCGGGCGCATTCCATTCGGCGTCGGCACCTATGCCAGCCGCAACGCGGTGATGGCGGGCTCTGCCACGCATGAGGCAACCAAACGGGTGCGAGACAAGGCGCGCTTGATCGCAGCCGACAAGTTCGAGGCCAATGTCGCCGACGTCGAATGGCGCGACGGCGCCGCCAATATCGTCGGCGTCACCGAAAAGAAGATCACGCTGCAACAGCTTGCCCAGTCGGCGAAGCCGGGCGGCAAGCGGCCGATCGGCATGGAGCCAGGGCTCGAAGCCCGCTATTACTTCGAGACGCACGATGCACCATTCTCCTATGGCGCCCATTTGGCGGAGGTCGAAGTCGAGCCGGAGACGGGAAACGTGAAAGTTTGCCGTTATGTTGTCGTCAATGATTGCGGCAAATTGATCAACCCGATGATCGTCGATGGGCAGATCGCCGGCGGTATCGCGCAAGGCATTGGCGGCGCGCTGTTCGAGGAATTGGCCTATGACTCCGAAGGTCAGCTCACGAATGCCAACTTGCTCGACTACCAGCTACCGACCAGCCTCGATCTCCCCAATATCGAGATCAGCCACATCATATCGCCGTCGCCCTTGAACCCGCTTGGGGTGAAGGGCGTTGGCGAGGGCGGCGCGATTGCCGCCCACGCCGTGATCGCCAACGCGGTCGAGGATGCAATCGCGCATACCGGCGCGCGCGTGCGCGAGACGCCGCTTCGCCCGGCGGCGGTGTGGAAGCTTATGAATGGGCCGGTCTCGAAGTAGGGCAAAGGTCTTGGACAAGGGGAAGGTGCCGGTTTTGGCATGCCCCTTGGACCGAGCGGTGCCGACGGCAACGACCGTGCATCGGTGTCGAACCGCCTTCCGATTTCGCCACTGGATGGAGCGCAAGCCGGCGGAATGAATCTGGCTCGTCTCCTCCTGACAGCCGGGCTGATCATTGCGCCCTTTAGCGCAGCGTGGGCCCATGCTTCCGAGCGTGGGTTCATCTTACTTCTGCCGACCCATCTCTACATCATCAGTGGCGGACTGGTTGTCGCGCTTTCGTTCGTGGTGATGGCGTTGATCCCTCGGCTCGGTCTTCGCGCGGTCGAGATGGCACGCTGGCGTCTCTCGGCGCTGCCTTATTTGAGCACGGTTGGGCCGAGTCTCGTCGCCGCGGCGTTCGTTGTTGCCTTGGTGGTTGCCGGCTATATCGGAAGCCGAGATCCGATGGACAATCCATTGCCCCAAGTGGTCTGGGGCGTTTGGTGGGTCGGCTTCACCTTCGCTCACGCCTTGTTCGGGAATCTGTGGGCGTACGTCAATCCATGGCTCGGCCCCTATCGTCTCGTGACGATGCTTCCAGGCTTGCGCGCTTGGCGTCGGTCACCGCCGCTGCGCTACCCCGAGAGCCTAGGCTATTGGCCGGCGATCGTTCTCCTGCTCGCGTTCGCCTGGCTCGAACTCATCCACCCGTCCCCCATGGAGCCAACACTTCTCGCGAGCGCGGCGATCGTCTATAGCGCCTTAACCATGCTCGGCATGCTTCTGTTCGGCGAGAAAACCTGGCTTCGACAGGGCGAGACTTTCTCGATCTATTTTCGAATCGTAGCTTGGCTCTCGCCGTTCGGTTTGGAGAAAGAACAGCCTAATCGCACCGGAGACAGCCGCGTCCACCTCCTGGCGATGCTGCCTGGCGCCAAGCTGCTGCAAGTCGGCGCCCTACCCTTAAGCGGCGCGGTGTTCGTATTGCTCGCGCTCGCCGCAGTCTCATTTGACGGGCTGTCGAAGTCCTTCTGGTGGCTAAGTCTGATCGGGGAGAACCCGCTCGAGCACCCCGGTCGAACCGTCTTGATGGGGGTCAACTCGCTTGGCTTTCTCGCGATGTTCGGTGCCCTCGTCACTGCCTATCTGTTGGCCGTCCTGTTCGGACGTGTCCTGGTTGGCTCCAAGGTCAGTAGAGTCGAGACCATCGGGCGCTTCGTCATTTCGATCGTACCGATCGCGTTTGCCTATCATTTCGCGCACTACCTGCCAGCCTTCCTCATCAACGTGCAATACGCCGTTCGCACGATCTCGGATCCATTCGATCTCGATTGGAACCTGCTTGGAACGCGCGATATGCACGTCACAACCTCGATGCTATCCAACTACGACTCGGTGCAGGCGATCTGGAATATCCAAGCCGTTGCCATCATTGTCGCGCATGTGGTCGCTGTCGCTGTTGCCCATGTCCTTGCGCTGCGCAGCACAGCAAATCTGCGGACCGCAATGCTAAGCCAGATCCCGATGACCATCTTGATGATAGCCTACACCGTATTTGGTCTATGGCTCCTGGCGACCCCGACGACCGGATAGGTCGGACGTTTGCGATTGGAGGAGCTACAGATAGAGCCCATCGTGAGGGCGGCGGCTCTTTTGGCCGCCGTATTGTATGGCGGGTGGCCTGTGCCTAACGCAAACCTCATCCGGGCTGGCAGGCAGCCGCTGATTCGGCAATCTGCCTCCGTGTGGTGTAAAATCGCGCGCAATAGTGACCCCCTGAGGGGCGGTTTTCGCGTCCAATCGTGGCTCTGACGCAATTTTGGTGCAGCCCGTTGTCGAGAGCGGTTCAGGGCCGTGATCTGGTGGGCTTGGGCGGCCTCAAGCGTCAAAATGACCGCAGTGACGAGGACGCGAGGCCTGTAGTCCGGCAAAACTATGCGCCGTCGCGCTGAA
>CAMDNF010000156.1:0-3971 GCA_945902735.1 Rhizobium sp. Q54
TGCCATACCCGTGGTCGCGATGTGAGAGCGAGTCAGAATCTCAAAGGCAATTTCATCCGCGGCACTTTCGTCCGCCCGGCTATAGGATGAACTCACGGCAATTTCGACGACCCCGTTCAAGACCGAAGAGCCCGGCACCCCACCGATTACGATATCGAGAATACCGGTCAGCCCGCGTTCGCGCAGCCATCGCCGCATCGAGTGTTGCTCGATGACATGACCCATTTCGTGCGCCAGAACGCCGGCAAGTGCATCCGGGCTACCCGCATGTTCGAGGAAGCCCCGGAACGTCACGATATGCCCTCCCGGAAAGGCGAAGGCATTGTTGGTCGGGTCATTAAAGATTTGGATGTTAAAATCATAATCCGAGGGCCGCCCTTCCTTAAGGCGAGCAAAAAGCCGCTCAAGAGCGACGCGGGCATCGGATGTAGAACAGCGTTCGTGCTCGGTCATGGCGTAAGAGACCGCTTCATCACCGATCGTTTTTTCCAACGACTTTGGAATCAAATGAACCGCGAGCGAGGCGAGGTTCGGCACACCATAGCTGATAAAGAACCCGACAAAGGTCAAGAAGGCGACAACAATACCGAATCGCGAACCGAGGCTTCGCGTCTCCGGCCCTCGTGCCAATCGCGCGAACCTCTCCGCATATATCGGCTCCAGTCCAATGGTCTCAACGACAATCCGAGCATCGGGTGTATCGACCGGCACCAGGGTCAGGCGATCAGGCACGATCTGCCCGATACTGCGGTTGAGTTGCGCCAACGCCCAACGAGCAATTTCCGCGCCCGACGAATCGTAGATGACGAGATCGCCACTCTTGAGCGACGCATCGACCAAGAGAGGTGCGGCGTTGATGCCATCGAAGTATTTCGCCTGCATCATGGCCGGCCTCAGAGCCCGCCCGCATCGAGCACATCGGCCAGGCCCTCACCCGATCGGCGTGAACGCTCGGCGCTTTGGCGCAATCCATACGCATCAAGCGGCCCCTCAACCCGCAAGCGAAGACCGATTGCCCGTATCAGACGGTGAGTGATTATCTGCTGAACGATGCCATAGACGAAAAAAACCATGACCGCATACAAAAGTGACGACAACCAGATCGGAATGCCATTCGCGTCTTCGGTTCCAAGCGACCACATGTCCGTGTCGTAAAGCGAGGTCAGAATAAATTTGATGAGGACGCCGCCCAAGCCGATCGTGATCAGCATGATAATGGCCGGCCACGCATAAACCTTGAGCACCTTCCAACTTGAAATATCGAGGCTGGGCTCAAGGGCGCCGAATTTGGTCCGTGCAATAAAATAGCGTAGCTCGGCCGCGCGGTACCACGCATAGGACGCGCCGAGTGAAGGCGCCAGCAGCAACCAACACAGAAACCAACGCGGCATGAGGCCCCAGCCTGACCCCTTATGACGGTCATAGTGGATCTGCCGATCGCCGAGCCACGTATGGCCCATCCGATAACGATAGAGACTCTGATTGCGGAACGGCAGCAACAGCCCGAGTGAGATCGTCGTGAGCGCGCTCCAACCAAGCCAGCGCCTCATATAACCAAAAGCGGAACCGCTTTGCCGAAATCGAATACCGCGCCAGGCCGTGCGCGACATTCGGTAAAATCGCGCGCGATAAAGGGCGAGTTGCCCGAGCAGATAGAGGAGCGCGATTGTGCCAAAATGATAGAACATCGCGCCTTTCGGCGCGTTGAAGGCGAGTAGGTCTGTCGCGAGCCCAAGCGCTGCGGCAATAGGAATGAACACGATCGCGACCACGATGAGACCGATCATCAGTTCATCGGGCCGGCCCATATATTCGAGCCGATCGCCATCGAACACGATGTGGTTCCAAATGTGGCGACGAAAGCGGGTCTTGGCCCAAAATCTGTAGAGCCCACCGGTCAGGAGCCCAAGGATGGCGTTGCCCAGCACAAGGCGAAGCACGGCCCTGCCACGGCCATCATAGTAAAGGATCGGCAGCGGTGGCGCGGTCGGCACCGGTGGCGCGGTCGGCTGCGTCGGCGTGGCGTATATGGGCACAGCAATCATGGCGGTCTGACCATTCAAAGCTCGGCTTTGCCCGGTATTGCGTGATCACGGACAGTATTGACCACGGTAATTGAACCCCGCGCCGAGTTAAGAACGGCTTAGCGGGGCAGGCGGCCGCCGCGACGACCGGCTTGCTGGCGTGGTCGCTTTCCCTATACTCCCCGGCTTCCAAGGCAAAAGGATCGGCCCATGTCCGCCGCGAAACCCGTGAAAAAAGTCGTGCTGGCCTATTCGGGCGGGCTCGACACCTCGGTGATCCTGGTCTGGCTCAAGGAAACCTATGGCTGCGAGGTGGTGACCTTCACCGCCGATCTGGGCCAGGGCGAAGAGCTTGAGCCGGCGCGCGCCAAGGCGCAGCTATTTGGCGTCAAACAGATCTTCATCGAGGATTTGCGCGAAGAGTTCGTGCGCGATTTCGTCTTCCCGATGTTTCGCGCCAACGCGATCTATGAGGGCACCTATTTGCTCGGCACCTCGATCGCCCGGCCCTTGATCGCCAAGCGTCAGATCGAAATCGCCCTCGCGACCGGCGCGGATGCCGTGGCGCATGGCGCGACCGGCAAAGGCAATGACCAGGTTCGCTTCGAGCTGACCTATTATGCCTTGAAGCCTGACATTCGCGTCATCGCGCCCTGGCGCGAGTGGACCTTGAATTCGCGCACGGCCCTCCTCGACTATGCCGAGAAACACCAAATCCCGATCGCGCGCGACAAACGCGGCGAACCACCCTATTCGACCGACGCCAACCTGTTGCACATCTCCTATGAAGGCAAGGCGCTCGAAGACCCGTGGCTCGAACCCTCGGCCGATATGTTCACACGCTCGGTCGCCCCCGAGGAAGCGCCCAATAAGCCAACCTATGTCGAGATCGATTTCGAACAGGGCAATCCGGTCGCGGTCGATGGCTTGCGTCTATCGCCGGCCAAATTACTCACGCGGCTGAACGAGCTCGGCGGCGCCAATGGCATCGGTCGGCTCGATATCGTCGAGAACCGCTTTGTCGGCATGAAGTCGCGCGGGGTTTATGAAACCCCGGGCGGCACGATCTGGTTCGCGGCGCGCCGCGCGGTTGAGAGTCTCACGCTCGATCGCGGCGCGATGCATCTGAAAGACGAACTCATGCCGCGCTATGCCGAGCTGATCTATAACGGCTTCTGGTATAGCCCCGAACGCGAAATGCTCCAGGCCCTGATTGACGAGAGCCAGAAGAACGTCACCGGCACGGCGCGGCTCAAGCTTTATCGAGGGTCAGCCATGGTGGTCGGCCGCAAATCGCCGATGAGCCTTTATAAGCAAGACCTCGTCACCTTCGAGGCCGACACGGTCTACAACCAGCGCGATGCCGAAGGGTTCATCAAGCTGAATGCACTTCGGCTCAGGCTGCGCCGATAAGCCCTTCCTCCCCGGACGGGGAGGAAGGGTTGGGTTGGAGGGGCGAACCCCAAGCGGCCGACGGCCGCTATTCGATTGAAGGGTGCCTCGTCGGTATTCTCGGTCATTTCCCCAGATCGGCACTGCGCGGCCGAACATGGAAGTCGCGTGAGAGCAGGTACGCAGCGCCCCTATTGGACTCGCTTAAGCCACTGCTATAGATAAGAATATTTTATTGCGCAAGAATTATTGACAGCAAACTGTATTTGCCTCAGACTTTACACCTAATGGACCGATTCCTGAACCATCTCGCCCAACTGCGCGCCCAAATTCTGCGTCAGATGGAGACGCTTCGATTCAAGTTGTCAGACCTTGAGGCAGCTGAGCGGCTGTATCGAGAAAGCTCGCAAGGATCACCTAAACAGACGGAGGAAGAGATGGCGGCGAATTTGCATACCCAGTTAGGATTCACGGCTTCGTCATCGGCCGATATGCAGGCTGAGATAAAGTTGCCTGTAAGAATGGGCCTCAGCGCTGAAGCCGAAATCGTTCCAT
>CAMDNF010000157.1:0-3955 GCA_945902735.1 Rhizobium sp. Q54
TGCAGGAAAGACACCGCATCAAACAGAAAACCATCGAACAGCGCCGCTTGCTTCACCGCAAACTCGCCGCATAAGATCAACCAACCAGATGAGGCCAACCCTCCATTAATTTACAACCCCATCTGTCCCAAATGATCTGACGACGCACAATCGCGGCAGGCAGTGTCGTCACGCGATCGGTTCCCCCCAATGAGATATGGGGTGGAAATCCGGCTCGACGCTTGCGCGCACTCGACGCTCGATCAGAATAGTTGCGCCGGCAGTACAAAATTTTCCAGAACGGCTGAATCCTCGGTCAAGCCGAGGCATGGCGATTGGCGGTGACACTGTTCGGCCTTACCCTCATTCACTTTTGAGCCGCTTCGCGACCTCGAACGCAGCGTAGGTCAGAATCCCATCGGCGCCGGCGCGCTTGAAACCGCGCAAGGATTCCAAGATCGCCGCGTCCCAATCGATCCAGCCTTTCAGGCCGGCGGCCTTCATCATCGCGTACTCGCCCGACACCTGATAGACGTAGGTCGGCATGCCGAAGGTTTCCTTCACCCGGCGCACCACGTCGAGATAGGGCATGCCAGGCTTCACCATCACCATGTCGGCACCCTCGGCGATGTCGAGCGCAACCTCGCGGAGCGCCTCATCGGTGTTGGCGGGGTCCATCTGATAGGTTCGCTTATCGCGCTTGCCCAAATTCTTGCCCGAGCCAATCGCGTCACGAAATGGGCCATAAAACGCCGAGGCGTATTTTGCGGCATAAGACATGATCCGCACGTGCTGAAAGCCCGCGTCATCGAGCGCGCGGCGGATGGCGGCGACGCGGCCATCCATCATGTCGGACGGCGCGATCACATCACAGCCAGCTTCGGCCTGCACCAAGGCCTGGCGGCAGAGAATTTCGACCGTCTCGTCATTGGCGATCTCGCCCTTGCGGATCACGCCGTCATGGCCGTGGCTCGTATAAGGATCGAGCGCGACATCGCACACCACGCCCATCTCCGGCACGGCCTTCTTGACCGCGCGAACCGCGCGGCAAACCAGATTGTCGGCGTTGAGCGCCTCATCGCCATCATCGGACTTGCGGCCGAGCGGTGTTTGCGGGAAGACCGCCAGCGCCGGTATGCCGAGCTTGAGGGCGGCGGCCGCGCGCTTGGCCAACACGTCGACTGAAACGCGGTCGACCCCCGGCATGGAACGCACGGGCTCGCTCGTGCCTTTGCCCTCGCGCACGAAGACGGTCCAGATCAGATCATCGACCGAGAGCTTGGTTTCGGCGACCAACCGGCGCGACCATTCATCGCGTCGATTGCGTCGCAGGCGAACGGAAGGAAAGCTGCCGAGCGGCGGAACTGTGAATGGCACGGCGGTGGACCTCCGGTCGTTCATGCCGGGCACCGAAGACCTCGGCGCCCCAAAGGGCGTCATGCCCGGCCCTGAGCCGGGCATCCAGTCTTTGGCGCAACCTGGATGGCCGGGTCAAGCCCGGCCACGACGATCTTATAGGGTTTCGGCCCGTCGCCAATCGGCTCGCTAAACGGCGTCGAGGCCCTTTTTTAAATCGGCGAGAATGTCGTCGATATGTTCAAGGCCAACCGAGAGGCGAACATAGCCGGGCGTTACGCCGGTTGCCATTTGCTCCTCGGGCGAGAGTTGGGAGTGCGTCGTGCTCGCGGGGTGGATGGCAAGGCTACGCGCATCGCCGATATTGGCCAAATGATAGAACAGTGCGAGCGCGTTGATGAACTTTTTGCCCGCTTCGACGCCGCCTTTGAGCTCGAACCCGCATAGTCCGCCATAGCCACCTTTGAGATAGGCATCGGCGCGGCGGCGTGCCTCGCCCGCCATGAGTTTCGGATAGATGACGCGCTCGACTTTCGGATGACCCTTCAAAAAATCGGCGACCTTCGCCGCGTTTTGGCAATGCCGCTCCATGCGAAGCGGCAGGGTCTCAAGCCCCGTGATGAACAGGAACGCGTTGAACGGGCTCAGCGCCTGGCCGCAATCGCGCAGCAATGTGACGCGGGCCTTGATGATGTAGGCAATCGGGCCCAAGGGCTTGACGGCCTGGGTCCACACCGCGCCGTGATAGGACGGATCGGGCGTGTTCAAGAGTGGGAAGCGCTTGGCGTGCTTTTCCCAATCGAACTTGCCGCTATCGATGATGATGCCGCCGATCGAATTGCCGTGCCCGCCAATATATTTGGTGCAGGACGAGGCGATGATCGAAGCGCCATGCTCGAACGGCTTGCAGAGGCCGTGGGCCACTGTGTTGTCCATGATCAAAGGGACACCGAGCCGATTGCCAATCGCGGCGACCTCGGCGATTGGAAATACCTCAAGCTTTGGATTGGGAAGCGTCTCGGCGTAGTAGGCGCGCGTCTTGTCGTCGGTCGCGCGGGCAAAGGCTTCCGGGTCCTTCGGGTCAACGAAGCGGACTTCGATGCCCATCGTCTTCAGCGAATTCGCGAACAGATTCCAGGTGCCGCCATAAAGGTCGGTCGAGGACACGATGTTGTCGCCAATCTGCGCGATATTCTGGATCGACATCATCGAGGCCGCCTGGCCCGACGACACGGCGAGCGCCGCGACCCCGCCTTCGAGCGCGGCGAGCCGCTTCTCGAGCACGTCGCAGGTCGGGTTCATGATGCGCGTATAGATGTTGCCGAGCTCTTTCAGCGCGAACAGGTTCGCGGCGTGCTCGGCGCTGTCGAACTGATAGGACGTGGTCTGATAGATCGGCACAGCGACCGCGTTGGTCGCGCTATCCTTGCGATGGCCGGCGTGCAGGACGATGGTTTCGGCGTGCGTGCTGGTTACGGTCATGGCGGCGCTCCTCCGTTTATATTCACCACATAGACAGTGTTATAAACGAATTTTAACGCGCCACAATCGGTTTTAAGCTGGTCGTGCCAATTAGGCGCTTACGGCCACGGATGGGGCGGTCGTGACCCTGTGGGCTGCCTTGGCACGCTCCGCGGTAAGTTCGATCAGACGTTGAGCCTGGACGAACGACCAGAGTGGGCGCAGCGCCCCGACGTGCCCCTTCGCGATCGCCGTTTCGATCGCTTGCCGTAACACCGGGCCGTTCCAAAACGGCGAGGCAAGAAAGCCTTGGCTAGACACCATATCGAGCATGAATGACTTGAGCGGACCACCTAGCCAGGCATAGAGCGGCAAGGGAAATCCCACTTTCGGTCCGCGCATACGCACGGATTCAGGCATGCGGCCCTCCATCGCCGTCCGCACAGTGTATTTGGAAAGGCCGTTTTTGATCTTAGCCTCCGCCGGTAGCGAGAAGCCATAGCAGACGAGGCGCCAATCCAGGAATGGCGCGCGAATTTCAACGCCATTACCCATCGATGCGGCTTCGAAATCATGCATGATCCAAGGCGATTTAGCGCAATGAAAGTCGAAATAGAGGCTGCGCGTCAGCGTATCGAAATCGGCGAGATCGGGTTCGTCCTCCCGCCAGATACGATAGTCGAACGGATAAGGCTCCGGGCCAATCGTTTGCGCGTCGATCAAGCGGCCCGCCGCGATCTTTTGGCCGCCACTCGCCAGGCCTTGGATAGCGTTGAGTGCGGCGAGGGCGGGTAGTTCACTCTCGTTTTTCACGCCTATCCGCTTCATGGCGTCGATGTAACCGTGAAGCTTTTCGATTGTATCAAGGAATGCAAGTTTGGGCCCGTCGCGGAAGCCGTCATAGGCCTCGTCGGGGCCATGGCCCTCCATCGACACTAGCATGTTTTCCTCGCGCAGAGCGCGATAGAGGATCCATTGGCCAATCGGCAGAGGCGCGATCTGTTCGAAGTGGAGCTATGCAGGAGATTGGGTGACGAGGTTGATCAGGCGGCGTGGTGAGCCGGCATTTTGATGACCTCGATGCCATTTTGGAATTTGACGCCTTGGACGACCTTCGGCAACTGGTTTTCGCCGTTCAGGCGCCGCCACGTTTTCGCGG
>CAMDNF010000158.1:0-3928 GCA_945902735.1 Rhizobium sp. Q54
GCACGGCGATTATGTCGAGAAAGCCTTGCCGCTCGACCGCGTGCGTGTCGTGAGCGGTCGCATCGAGCGCTATGGCGATGCGCTGCAAATGCCACATCCTGATTACATCGTGCCGCTTGAAGAGGCGGCGACCTTGCCCACCATCGAGCCGGTCTACGGCTTGACCGAGGGGCTCAGCCTCAAGGTCATGGCGAAAGCGGTGCGGGGCGCGCTCGCCCGCGCGCCCGACATGCCCGAATGGCACGATGCGGCGCTCTTCGCGCGCGAGGGCTGGCCAGCGTGGAACGCAGCGCTCCTTGCCGTTCATAAACCCGAGACGATGGATGCCTTGGGGCTTGAGACCTTGCCTCGGCGGCGCCTTGCCTATGACGAGTTATTAGCCAATCAACTCGCTCTAGCCTTGATGCGCGCCCGCGTACGCCGCGCGCGTGGTCGAAGCCTCAAGGGCGATGGGCGCTTACGCGCTCTGGTCGCGGCCGCTTTGCCCTACACGCTGACCGGCGCACAAGAAACCGCGATCCAAGAGATCGAGACCGACCTCGTGCAACCCCATCGCATGTTGCGGCTCTTACAGGGCGATGTCGGCAGCGGCAAGACCGTGGTCGCGCTGTTCGCCATGCTGATCGCCCTCGAGGCGGGTGCTCAGGCGGCTTTGATGGCGCCGACCGAAATCCTCGCCCGCCAACATATGAAGACGCTCGAGCCCTTCGCCGAGGCGGCCGGTATCAAGCTCGTCGCGGTGCTCGGGCGCGAGCGCGGCCGGGGTCGCGCCGAGGCGCTCGCGCGGCTGGCCGATGGCAGTGCCGACATCGCAATCGGGACCCACGCGCTGATCGAGGAAGAGGTGACCTTCCGCGATCTCGCGCTCGTCGTGATCGATGAACAACATCGCTTCGGCGTGCATCAACGCCTGATGCTGGGCGCCAAGGGTAGCGCGGTCGATGTGTTGGTCATGACCGCAACGCCCATTCCGCGCACGCTGACGCTGACGGCCTATGGCGATATGGACGTCTCGCGGCTGACCGAACGCCCGGCCGGTCGCATGCCGATCGACACCCGTATCGTACCGCTCGACCGGCTCGACGAAATCGTCTCGCACGCCAAGCAGGCGATCGCCCAAGGGGCGCGCATTTATTGGGTTTGCCCGCTGGTTGAGGAATCTGAGCTGATCGACCTCGCGGCGGCAGCTGAGCGTCACGTGGCCTTGCGCCAAATCTTCGGCGAGCGGGTCGGGCTGGTCCATGGCCGCATGAAATCGAGTGAGAAGGACGCCGCCATGGCCGCCTTCGCGGCCGGCACGATCGACCTGTTGGTCGCCACCACCGTGATCGAGGTTGGCATCGATGTTCCCGAAGCGAACATCATCATTGTCGAGCATGCCGAGCGCTTCGGCCTGGCCCAACTTCACCAATTGCGCGGTCGGGTTGGGCGCGGCGCGCGGCAGAGCCATTGCGTCTTACTTTATGCCGCACCGCTTGGCGAAACCGCACGCGCGCGGCTGCGCATCATGCGCGAAACCGATGACGGCTTTCGGATTGCCGAAGAAGATTTGCGCTTGCGTGGCGCGGGCGAGCTTTTGGGCACGCGCCAAAGTGGCCTACCCGCCTTCAAACTCGCCGATCTCGCCGCCCACAGCGAACTCCTAGCGATGGCGCGCGATGACGCCCGCCTCGTGCTCGATCGCGACCCAACCCTGAGCGGCAAGCGCGGCGAGGCGCTCAGGCTCCTGCTCTATTTGTTTGAACGCGACGCGGCCGTGCGGCTGATCGCTTCCGGCTAACCCAGCCGCTGCGGTGGCAAGCCGCCCTCGGTTGGGTGCGGTTCGCCATGCGGCTTCTTTGGGTGCTTCTTGGCAACCTCATCGGCGCTACTCACAATGCCGCCCGAGATCACCAATTTAATGCCCTCTTCCACATGCATCTTCAGGCGAATGAGTTCGGCCTCGTGCACCACCAGCAGAAATCCCGACGTCGGGTTGGGTGAGGTTGGCACGAAGACAAAGACCGTATCTTCGCCGAGGTGCTCGCGGATTTCCGGCTTGGGTTTTGAGGTGATGAACCCGAGCGTCCAGGTGCCCTTGCGCGGATATTCGATCAGCACGACCTCGTGGAACGCGGTCGAGGATTGCGCCAATACGGCATCGAACACCTGTTTCAACAGGCCATAGATTGTGCGTACCACCGGCACATGAGCCAAGAAGCGTTCGCCCAGGCGAACGAACCATCGCCCAAGGAAATTGGTGACGAAGAATCCGATTAACGTAATGACGATGAGAAGGATCAAAACGCCGAGGCCCGGCACGCTGTGCGAAAGATAGCGTTCTGGCGTATAGGCTTCCGGAATCAGCGGGATGACGCTGGTGTCGACATAATCGACGAAGCTGTAAATCAACCACGCCGTGATGCCAACGGGCGCAGTGACCAGCACACCGGCCAGGAAATAATTGCGCAGACGTGTCAGCATACCCCGCTTCCGCTGTGGGGGCGTGGCACCAGGCGGCGTGGCGGTCGGTGTTCCGATCATGCGCGATCCGGGCTCTCTATAGCTTCTCTCTCCACTATACACAGTGGGATCGGCCAACGCATGAACACCTTGGGACTTTCCCGCGCCCGCCTCGCGCTCCATAGTGGAATCATATCGTTATTCGCCTTTCCACAATCGGACCAACCATGAGCCTTATCGCCTGGATTATTCTTGCCGCCGTGGTGGCTGAGCGTTTGGCTGAGCTTGGCTGGTCGGCCCGCAATGAACGGCGCCTCCGCGCCCTTGGTGGCGTCGAACATGGCCGCGGGCATTATTTGTTGTTTCCACTGCTTCATGGCGCCTGGCTATTGACGCTCGCGATCCACATCGCGCTCGAAGCCCGCATCGATGTGATCTGGCCGCTGATTGGTGTCTATGGCCTGCTTCAGCTCGGGCGTTTGTGGGTGCTATGGGCGCTCGGCGTACGCTGGACAACCCGGATCATCGTCTTGCCCGGCCAGGGCCTAGTGCGGCGGGGTCCCTATCGACTTATGCGCCACCCTAATTATTTGATCGTCGCGCTCGAACTCGCAATTCTGCCGCTTGCCCTCGAGGCCTGGCCAATCGCCGTGGTCGCGAGCGCCTTCAACCTCGCGCTGCTGGCCTACCGGATCCGCATCGAGGACCGCGCGCTTCTGGCGGCTCAAGGCTCGACGACATAAACGAACGCACCGCCCTCGCTGGATTCTTGCGCTCTCAAGGGTCGCCGCCGCTGCGTCGAAACCCTTGCTTCGCCGGGCGGCGGTTCGGCATAGCCGATCCCCGAGCCATCGTGAGCTGCCAAAACCTTGGCGAAGCCAAGGGACGCAAAACCTTCCGAGGAGCGCGCATAACCGTTCTGGTGGAAGCGGCCGCCAACGCACGCGCTGACCAGCCAGTAATAATCGTCCGACCAAAGCTCGATGTCGCTCGGCGGCACTTCGGCAAAGCGCGCCGCCTCGAGCACGCCGCGCACCCCATCGAGATCACCTTTTGCAAGGAGCGCCCGGTGACTCCCTTGCTCAAGCAGCTAATTTTCGAAACCGAATTGGAAGGCACCGATACGGCGGCCGCCGAGCACGCGGGTCACTTGCCGCCCCTCGCCGGTTCCCGGATCAACAGTGACCTCGTAGAGACGAACCTGACGGCTGTATTCCGCGTTATAGATAAAACGATAGCGCTCCGCCCCGCTTTCCGCGCAGGCCATACGAATGTCATCCGCCGCAAGAAAGCTGAAATAGGTCAACCGACGATCAACCGGATTATTGGATGGCCCACTATAGGAACAAGACGCCAGCGCCACACTCGCAACGAGCGCCAATGCGACGACGACGATGAACGGTCGGTGTTGGATCATGGTGCCCTAGCCCGTCTTATTCATGACGAGGGTGATTTTGGGTTGGCGGATGTGGCGTAGGCCGCTGAT
>CAMDNF010000159.1:0-3859 GCA_945902735.1 Rhizobium sp. Q54
TTCTCATCGCGGCACATCGGCAAATCGAGCGAGACGATCGGCTTGCCGGTCGGCTTCAATTGTTGCTTCCACATATTGCAGGCGGGGGCGGCCGCGGCGGGGGCGAGCAAATAGCCGTCAAAGCCTTCGACCACCGCGTTCTGCACGTGCTTCAGCTGCGCCGCCGGATTGAAATTGGCGTCGAAAATCTTGAACTCGAAGCCATATTTCGCCGCGGCATCCTCAAGGCCCTTGAGCCGTGCCTGGCAATAGGGGTTTTGGATGCACTCGGTCAGATAGGCGATGCGATATTTCTTCGAGGGCTGTACGCCAGCGCTATCGAAAGCCAAGACTTTTGCCACGGGGTCGGAAACATCGGCGGCATGACCGGGCGTGCCCAGCGAAAGCACGGGAAGGGCGAGCGCCAGAGCGGTAATCGCCGCCAAGGCCGCACGTTTGGGTTGTCGAAGGATCGATAGCATCGAAGTCACTCCCTGTCGGTTTGGATGGTCTCGGTTTTGGGCGGATCAGGGCGCAGTCTGCAGCGGATTGGGTCGCCAGGTCGGCGATTTATCCATGGCCGAGCGGATGATAGCCAAGACCACCGGCGCCGGGAAGCCATGATGACAATCCACGACGCCATGGTGTCGCGCACGGCTCTCCACTACCATTTCGGACGACGGGCGTTGGGACGGGCCGTTTTGGCCGTTGCGAGCGCATTGACATAGATACGAAGGGGGAGCCGATGGCCTTCAAGGTCGAAGAAACGACAATCGCCAAGATTCACGCGGCCTATAAGGCGCGCAAACTGACCGCGACGGAGTTGGTCGGCCGCTATTTGGCGCGAATCGAGGCCTATGACAAGAAGGGCCCGACGCTCAATTCGATCATCACCGTCAATCAGCGCGCCGAGAAAGACGCGGCGAAACTGGATGCCGCCTACAAAAAGACGCGCAAATTCGTGGGGCCCTTGCACGGCATTCCGATCGTCGTGAAGGACCAGGCCGAGACAGCTGGGATCAGAACGACGTTCGGCTCGATCGCCGCCAAGGATTATGTGCCGGCGAAGGACGCCACCGCGATCAAGAAGCTGCGCGAGGCCGGCGCGATCATCTTGGCCAAGACCGCCATGCCGGATTTCGCGACCTCCTGGTTCGGCTATTGCTCGATGATCGGCGAAACCAAAAACCCCTATGACCTCGCGCGTGATCCGGGCGGCTCAAGCGGCGGCACGGGCTGCGCGGTTGCCGCCAATCTTGGCGCCATCGGGCTTGGCGAAGATACCGGCGGATCGATTCGCCTGCCGGCCTCGTTCGATAATTTGTTCGGGCTCAAGGTGACGCCGGGCCTGATCAGCCGCACGGGCATGTCGCCGCTTGTGGTGTTTCAGGATTCGGCCGGGCCGATGTGCCGCACGATGACCGATCTCGCCACTTTGCTCGATGTCTTGGTCGGTTATGATCCGGAAGATCCCTATACCTCCGCGGCGGTGATTGCCGGCCTGCCCAACTACACCTCGCGGCTCGACAAACATGCGCTTGAAGGCAAACGAATTGGCGTGTTGCGTTCCGCATTCGGCGATTCAGCGAACCCGGAAGCGGCGTGCGTCAACACGGTGATCGAGGCCGCGATCAAATCGATGAAGAAGGCCGGCGCTAAGATTGTCGATGTCGAGATTCCCGATTTGATGCACTACATCGTCTACTCATCGCTCTACATCAACCATTCACGCAGCGCGTTCGATGAGTTCTTCAAATCGCGCCCAGCGCTCGGCTTCAAGACGATCAGGGAATTATATGACGCCAAGCGTTATCACCCGGCGCTCGATCTTTTGGAGATGATTGCTGAAGGGCCGCAAGACCCGTATTCCGATCCTGAGTATTACAAGCGCTATGTGACGAGCGAGCAATTCAGGCGTCTGGTGATCAATGTCATGGGTAAGGCCGGCGCCGATGCGCTGGTCTATCCGACCACCCAAGTGCAATCGCCGACGCGCAAGGAGCTCAATGCCGGGCGTTGGAAGACGCTTGAATTTCCGACCAACACGCTGATCGGCGCGCAAACCTGGATGCCCTCGATCAACGTGCCGGCGGGCTTCACCAAGGGCGGCGTTCCGGTTGGCATGGAGATATTGGGCCTGCCCTATCGCGAGGGCGATCTGATCGCGCTCGCTTATGCGTTCGAGCAGGCGACGCATCATCGTCGTGCGCCGGCGAGTGCGCCTGAATTGAAGGGATAGCTATTTCAGCGCGGTGATTTGGCAGAGAGCGGCGCGCAGGCCCGGCGCGCCGCTGATCGGGTCGATCGCGCGATGATCGATCAGGGCGTTGTAATTGGCGCTGCCCGGGCCAGTGGCGGCAAAGGCCGGCGCGTTGAGCGAGGCGCAGGCCTGCCACCAGCCATGATGGCCGACTACGACCTCGGGATCGAGTTCGCGACGAAAATGTATGCGTGCCGTGACGCTGCCTTGTGGCGTCGTAATGCGCGCCCAATCGCCCTCGGCTAGACCGCGCGCTTCGGCGGTTGACGGGTGTATGTCGATGGTCGGGTCGGTCTCGCGCTTCCGCAAACTACCAAGACCCCGGTGTTGGCTATGGCAGTACAACGTGCTCTTGGCCGATGTGAGCCGCAGCGGAAAACGCTGGGCAAGCTCGGGCGTGGCTTCGGGGCTCTGCATGGGGGGCGCGTAATTGGGCAGCGGATCTTGGCCCACATCGAGCAGGCGCTCGGCATAGACCTCGATCAGGCCGGTCGGCGTGGCAAAGCCGTGCTCGCGATATTTGTGGTGGGTGGTCTTGAGCGCCACGCGCACGCCGCGCGGTTCGGCGCGCAATTGCTCGAGCGAAACACCGCTCGGCGCCAAGAAATAGCGTAGGCCTGCGTCGCTATCGCCTTGCCAGAAATGCGCGCCGAGGCCGAGCCGTTTGGCCAGTTCGAACACGACCCAAAGATCGGACCGCGCTTCGCCGCGTGCCGGCACCGCCGCCGGCCTGAGCTGAACCAGTTCGTTCGATCGGTGATCGAGGCCGAACCCCGCGCTTAGGCCTTCGCGCTCAAAGGCGCTCGCGATCGGCAAGACGATATCGGCGTGGGCCGCGCTCGGGTTCATGAACAAATCGGTGTGCACATAGAAGTCGAGCGCCTTCAACGCCTCGACACCGCGTTCTGGTTCAGGGTGTGAGAGCAGCAAATTCGTGCCAAAGCCGACCAGGCCGGCGACGCGATAGGGGCGGTGCTCGATCGCCGCGCGATAAAGATCGTCCGACGTGACCCAACCATCCGCCGGCGGGCCGAGCGGCCGCTCCGCCAAGCCCAAGGTCTTGGCACGCTGCGCCGGAGACAATAGATCGCGGCCCGATGGATCATTGGTCGCGACGGTCGCCATTTGCACGTTGCCGCCCGGTGCGTCGAAGCTTCCGGTGAGCGAGGCAAGCAGCGCGATCGCGCGATCGGTTTGCGTCGCGTTGGTCTGTTGGCCGACGCCGGTCCAGTGGTAATAGGCGAGGGGCCGTCGCTCGTGCAGCATTTGTGCGAAGCGTTCGAGTTCGTCCGGCGCCACACCGGTAATGGCGGCGACGCGCGCCGGCGAAAACGCGGCGCAGCGCTCGGCATAGAGCGCCAAAGCCGGCATGCACTCGACCGTTCGGCCATTGAGCTTCAAATCGATACGGCCCTCTAGAGCGAGGCGCGTGACATCGCCCGCGAAATTGCGTGTCGCCGGATCAAACAAGACCGGGCGCTGCGCCGCTGCGTCCCACGCGACATAGCCCGCCGTATTGCTGCCCGCTTCAAGCTCACTCGCCCGCACAAGGCGCTGGTTATCGCGGCGCACGAGAAGGCTCGCCGTGGTCCAACGCCGGACGAAGGCCTCGTCATACCA
>CAMDNF010000160.1:0-3735 GCA_945902735.1 Rhizobium sp. Q54
ACCGGCCGCAGTTTTACTTCCGGACGACGGACGTGACGGGGACGATCGAATTGCCGACGGGCACCGAGATGGTGATGCCGGGCGATAATATTCAGATGGTGGTGTCGTTGATCGTGCCGATCGCGATGGACGAAGGCTTGCGCTTCGCCCTTAGCGAAGGTGGCCGCACGGTTGGCGCCGGCGTCGTCGCCAAGATCATTCAGTAACGCGTCGTCGGGTCGACGAGGCAATCGGGAGCCGGGTCATGGAAAGTCAAAATATTCGCATACGCCTCAAGGCGTTTGATCACCGCGTTCTCGATCAATCGACGAGCGAAATCGTCAACACGGCGCGGCGCACGGGTGCGCGCGTGCGTGGTCCGATTCCGCTGCCGACCCAAATCGAAAAATTCACGGTCAATCGCTCGCCGCACATTGACAAGAAATCGCGCGAACAATTCGAGATCCGCGTGCACAAGCGCCTTCTCGATATCGTCGACCCGACCCCGCAGACCGTCGATGCGCTTATGAAGTTCGACCTAGCGGCTGGCGTCGACGTGGAAATTCGGCTGTAGGAGCGTCGGACGATGGGCAGCAAAGTACGTGAACGCCGGCGCACGGGCCTGATTGCCCGCAAGCTTGGCATGACACGTCAGTTCGACGCCGAGGGCACGCATCATCCGGTGACCGTGCTTCAGCTTGACCAGTGTCAAGTGGTGGCGCAACGCACGCCCGACAAGGATGGCTATAGCGCCGTTCAGCTCGGCAGCGGCAAGGCCAAGGTCAAGAACGTGTCGAAGCCGATGCGCGGACATTATGCCAAGGCGCGGGTCGAGCCGAAGCGTGCGTTGGTTGAGTTTCGCGTGAGCGATGACGGTTTGATCGATGTCGGCGCCGAGCTTTCGGCCGAGCATTTCGTGACCGGGCAATTGGTCGACGTTGCCGCGACGACCATCGGCAAGGGTTTTGCCGGTGTGATGAAGCGCTATAATTTCCGCGGTTTGCGTGCATCCCACGGTGTGTCGATTTCGCACCGCTCGCACGGTTCGACCGGTAATCGCCAGGATCCCGGCCGCGTCTTCAAGAACAAGAAGATGGCGGGCCATATGGGCCATAAGCGCATTACCGTGCAGAATTTGGTCGTGCTTGGGACCGATCCAGAGCGCGGCTTGATCATGATCCGCGGTGCGGTGCCGGGTGCGAAGGGAACGTTGGTGCGCGTGATGGACGCGATCAAATACCCGCTGCCGAAGGATCTGCCGTATCCCGCGGCGCTCAAGGGCGGTGCTGCGGCGGCGGAAGCCGCCGAGGCGAAGGAGTGACGGCGATGAAACTCAAAGTCACCGATATCGACAATAAATCGGCCGGCGAGATCGAGCTTTCCGATGATATTTTCGGCGTGCCCCTGCGCCCCGATTTGCTGTACCGCATGGTGCGTTGGCAATTGGCCAAGCGTCGTGCCGGCACGCACAAGACGAAGGGCATTAGCGACATTCAAGGCACCACCAAGAAGCCCTATAAGCAGAAGGGCACGGGTAATGCGCGTCAAGGTTCGCTGCGTTCGCCACAATTCCGGGGTGGCGCGGTGATTTTCGGTCCCTTGCCGCGCAGCCATGAACATGATTTGCAGAAAAAGGTCCGTAAGCTCGCGCTCAAAGTGGCGTTGTCGAGCAAGGTCGCCGATGGAAAGCTCATTATTTTGGATGGGCTGAAAACCGATGACGCCAAGACGCGCCCGCTCGCGAAGAAGCTGGCCAAACATGGCTGGAACGACGTGCTCTTCATCGATGGCGATGCGGTGGATGAGGGTTTTGCCCGCGCGGCGCGCAATCTGCCGAGTGTTGACGTGCTGCCGCAGACCGGCGCGAACGTGTACGACATTTTGCGGCGCGACACGTTGATTCTGACGCGCAATGCGATCGAAGGGTTGGAGGCCCGGCTGAAATGAGCAAGGAGACCACCCGCTCGGTTTGGTACGAAATTATTCGCGGCCCGATCATCACCGAGAAGGCCACGCGGATGAACGAAAACGGACAGATTGCCTTCCGGGTTGCCTCGAATGCGACCAAGCCGGAAATCAAGGCGGCGATCGAAGGCTTGTTCAAGGTCAAGGTCACGGCGGTCAACACGATCAACGTGAAGGGCAAGGTCAAGCGTTTCCGCGGTCGTGAAGGCCAACGGTCCGATTACAAAAAGGCCATCGTTAGCCTGGCCGAAGGCCAGACGATCGATGTGATGACGGGGGTTTGAGCGATGGCGCTCGTATCTTATAGGCCGACTACGCCGAGCCAGCGTCAGCTGGTATTGGTCGATCGCTCGGAGCTCTGGAAAGGGCGTCCGGTCAAAGATTTGACCGAAGGGTTGCGCAAGACCGGCGGGCGCAATAATCATGGCCATATCACGTCATGGCAGCGCGGCGGCGGGCACAAGCAGCGTTACCGCACGATCGATTTCAAGCGGCGTAAATGCGATATGCCGGCCACCGTTGAGCGGCTCGAGTACGATCCCAATCGTTCGGCCTTTATTGCGCTGCTGCGCTATAAGGATGGCGAGCTCGCCTATATTTTGGCGCCGCAGCGTTTGGCGGTTGGCGATGAAGTGGTGTCGGGCAAGCAAGTCGACATCAAGCCCGGCAATGCGTTGCCGATGCAGAACATTCCGGTCGGGACCATCATCCACAATGTCGAGATGAAGCCGGGCCGTGGTGGGCAGCTCGCGCGTGCCGCCGGCGCGTTTGTCCAATTGGTTGGCAAAGATCAGGGCTATGCCTTGCTTCGGCTTACCTCGGGCGAACAACGCATGGTGCGTGCCGATTGCATGGCGACGATCGGCGCGGTCTCAAACCCCGATCACCAGAACGAAAACATCGGCAAGGCTGGGCGCAATCGTTGGAAGGGTTGGCGCCCGACCGTACGCGGTGTTGCGATGAACCCGGTCGATCACCCACATGGCGGCGGTGAAGGCAAGACCTCGGGCGGCCGGCATCCGGTGACGCCGTGGGGCAAGCCGACCAAGGGCGCCAAGACGCGGAACAACAAGCGCACCGACAAGATGATCATTCGTCGGCGTAGCAAATAGGGCAGCGGGCGGAGCAAATTATGGCGCGTTCTGTTTGGAAGGGTCCGTTCGTCGACGGCTATCTGCTTCGGAAAGCCGAGCAGGCTCGCTCGTCGGGTCGGCGCGACGTGATCAAGACCTGGTCGCGGCGTTCGACGATCATGCCGCAATTCGTGGGCCTGACTTTTGGTGTTTATAACGGCAAGAAGTTCATTCCGGTGCTGGTCAATGAAAACATGATCGGCCACAAGCTTGGCGAATTCTCGCCGACCCGTACGTTCCATGGACATTCGGGTGACAAGAAGGTGAAGAAGGCTTAGGCGATGTCGAAACCGGCTCACCCTCGTACCCTGGCTGATAGCGAAGCACGCGCGATCGCGCGTAATTTACGCACCAGCCCGCGCAAACTCAATTTGGTCGCGCAATCGATCCGCGGCATGAAGGCGGGCGATGCGCTCTCGGCGCTGCGGTTCTCCAAACGGCGGATCGCGGGCGATGTGCGCAAATGCCTACAGGCGGCGATCGCCAATGCCGAAAACAATCATGAACTCGATGTCGATCGGCTGATCGTTTCCGAAGCCAGTGTCGGCAAAGGCCTGGTCATGCGGCGGTGGATGCCGGCGGCCCGTGGCCGCTCAGGCAAAATAGCGAAAGCATTCAGCCACATCACGATTGTGGTTCGCGAAAACGAGGCGAAGGC
>CAMDNF010000161.1:0-3631 GCA_945902735.1 Rhizobium sp. Q54
CCTCGCCTACCTTGCGTTCGACATAATCATATTCCTCGCGATCGACAGGCACGAAGCGTACGCGATCCCCGGGCCGGAACAGCGCGAGGCTTTGCTTGAACGCCGGCAGTGTCTGCGTCGGTTCCCAAATCGGCGCCGGCGTGCGCGCGAAGATCTGGTAGCCGCCCGGCGTTTGGTCGGGATAGATCGCGCACAAGCCGCCGCCAACGCCGATCGCCTGTTTGGGCGTCCAGGTACGCGGCGGGTTGTATTTCGGCGCGGTAAGCACGCAACGCGGATCGAGCGGCATGTGCGAGGCGAGACCAGGCCAGAAGCCGAGCGCCGCAACCCAATATTCGCAGCCGGAATGAACGCGGATGAGCTGCTTCAGGTCCACCAGATTATTGACCCGGACCAGAAGCTCGGGATCCCATTCCTTCTTGGCGATCTTGGCGCAGTAATCGTCATAACAAGCGCGCGTCCAGGGGTCGACATAGAGCACGGGAAAGTAAATCAGCCGACTATCGAGCTCCTGGTCCTCCAGCGAACCGATCGAGCGGCGCAGCGCGCCAACCTCCCTCACGACATCGGCGAAGCCGATCTGGTCGCCGTCATAGGAAATCATGATGGTAGAGAGCTCGGGCACGAGCTCGACAATGCCCTTGATCTTGGCCTGCCGGATCAGCGCCGCGACCGAATGGACCAGGAAATTGCAGTCAAAGCTCATCTCGTCGCCAAGTTCCATTTCGATGAACTTGTCGCCGCCGGGCAAAAATCGTGGCTCGTCATAGATCATGGAGGCTCTTTGGGCTGATCGCGGGATCCGAGACGTCCGTTGCGCCCGATTTTGGCGTGCCATGGAATGCCGGCGCACTCTATCGGGGCCGATTTCGATTTGTTATACCAAGAGCACAAACTGTGATCACAGGCTAGAGCCATTAGCCTCAGACCGGGAGAACCGACCGTGCCCTCCTTGACCCCGCTGACCATGGACACGCCCTGGTATCGCATCGAAGCCACCGAAGCGGATTGGCGGGCCGAGGATCCCGTTGCCCTTTCGCGGATGCTCGAAAACCTCTTGATCATCCGTCAGTTCGAGGAACGCATCCTCGATTTGTCGAAGGCGGGTTGCGTCCATGGCCCGGCCCATTCGAGCATCGGTCAGGAAGGCGGCGCGGTCGGGGCGATGTCGGTCCTGACCAGCGGCGACAAGATCAACGCGACCCATCGGGCGCATCATCAGTTCCTCGCGAAATTTCTCGATCATGTCGCTACCAAGGGGCGCGACCCGAGGAATGCCGACCTCACGCCGGCGATCGACGATGTGATTTATCGCTCGATGGCCGAGATCATGGGACTCGCGCCCGGCTATTGCGGCGGGCGCGGCGGCTCGATGCACATGCGCTGGGACGAGGCCGGGGTGCTCGGCACCAACGCAATCGTCGGCGGCAATCCGCCGCAGGCGGCCGGCTATGCCTTGGCCGAGAAATACAAGAAGAACGGCAATATCGCGGTGACCTTCTTTGGCGATGGGGCGACGGCCCAGGGGTCGGTCTACGAAGCCATGAACATGGCTGCGCTCTACGATTTACCCATCGTCTTCTTCATCGAAAACAATCTCTATGGCGTCTCGACCCATGTGCGTGAAACGACGCGCGAAGTCAGACTGTCGACGCGCGGCCTCGGCCTTGGCATTCCCTCGGTCGAGGTCGATGGTCAGAACACCATGAGCGTACGCAAGGCCATCCAATGGGCCCGTGAGCAGATCAACACCAAGGGCGGCCCGGTCGTGGTCGAGGCCAAGACCTATCGCTATTTCCATCAGCACGGCCCGATGAAGGGCAGCGCCTTCGGCTATCGCGAGAAGGACGAGGAACAGAACTGGGTCGAGCGCGATCCGCTCAAGCTCTATCCGGACATGCTGGTGAAGCTCGGCATCATCGACAAGGCGACGCTCGCCAAGATGCAGGCGCGCGTCAAGGCCTCGGTCGAAGCGGCCTCCGGCCGGCTGACCGAGACCGAGCCGGGCAGCAACCTCCTTCGCGTACGCCCCTCGCTTTGGCCCAACCCGAAAGAGGCCGATATCGGCATTCGGGGCGATCTCTCCGAGCTCAAGGGCAAGCGGTTCCTGGAGGTCAAGGACATCGACCCCAAGCAAGCGCGCGAGATCAAGTTCATCGAGGCAATCCCGCTGGCGCAGCTTCATGCCATGGAGCGCGACCCGAGCGTGATCGTGCTTGGCGAAGACGTGCACCGCTTGAAAGGCGGCACGGTCGGCGCCACCAAGGGCATTCTCGAGGCCTTCCCCGATCGGCTGATCGGCACGCCGATCTGCGAAAACGGATTCTCCGGTCTGGCCTTGGGCGCCGCGGTCAATGGCATGCGCCCGGTGGTCGAGTTCATGTATGCCGATTTCGTGCTAGTCGCGGCCGATCAGTTGTTCAATCAGATTTCCAAGATGCGCCACATGTTCGGCGGCGTGCACAAGACGCCGGTGATCGCACGCGTGCGCGTCGCCGGCGGTCATGGCTATGGCTCGCAGCACTCGATGGACCCGAGCGGCCTCTTCGCACTCTATCCAGGCTGGCGCGTGGTCGCACCCACCACGCCATTTGACTATATCGGCCTGTTCAACTCGGCCGTGCAGTGCGATGACCCTGTGGTCTTCATCGAATGTCAGACGCTTTATCAGACTCCAGGCCTGATCCCGGCCGATGATCTCGATTTCTGTGTGCCCTTTGGCAAAGCGCGGATCGCACGCGCCGGCGCCGCCTGCACCGTCGTGACTTGCGCCAATATGGTGCCGGTCAGTGTCGAGGCGGCGGAGAAGTCGGGCATCGATGCCGAGGTGATCGACCTGCGCACGCTGGACCCCTTGAGCCTCGATTGGGCCACGATCGAGGCCAGCGTAAAAAAGACCAATCGTCTGATCGTCGTCGAACAAACCGCGCGCGGCCCCTCGCTCGGCGCGCGCATCGTGCAAGAGGCGCAGGAGAAGCTCTTCGATTGGCTTGACCACGAAATCTTGCGTGTCAGCGGTGCACAAGCCGCGCCCGTGGTTTCGAAGGTATTGGAAAAGGCGGCACTCGCCGGCGTCGACGACGTGGTCGCCGGTCTGCACGCCCTTATTGGCCGCGCCGCGGCCTGATTCTCGGTCCGGAGTTTACCCATGGTCCAAAATGCCAACGCTCTCGTCACCGGCCTGATCAAGCGCGCCCATCACACCGCGATCAGCGTCAAGGATTTCGAGCCCGCCAAGAAATTCTATTGCGACGTGCTCGGCTTCGTCGTGGTCGGCGACATCGACCACCGCCATGATCCCGGCTTGGCCGATGCGGTCGGCATGCCCGAAGGCGTCGACTGTCATTGGATGATGTTGGAGCGCGAGGGCTATCACATCGAGCTCTTCAAGTGGTACACGCCCGAGGGCCGGCTCGGCCCCAATCGCCAATGCGACCTCGGCTACACCCATGTCGCGTTTCAGGTCAGCGACGTGGAGGAAGCCTATAAGCGCGTGGTCGCCGCCGGCTTCAAGACCTTCGCGCCGCCGCTTTCGCTGCGCGGCGGCAAGGCCAAGGTGATCTACATTCGCGCGCCCGAAGACTTCATCACCGAGTTGGTCGAGTACACATGACCGATCCAGTCGCGGCCG
>CAMDNF010000162.1:0-3540 GCA_945902735.1 Rhizobium sp. Q54
TGCTCGCACCGCGGCAATATCGTGGCGCCGCAAGAAAAAGGGAATTGCGCGACCGGATTTTTCTGCCCGTTCCACAATTGGCAATATAGCGATCGCGGCGAGCTCCTGAGCGTGGCGGATGAGCAAAGCTTCTTCAATCTCGACAAGAGCAAGAATGGCCTGACACCGGTCATCAGCGATGTTTGGGGCGGTTTTGTTTTTGTCTACCTCGGGCAAAAGCCGGCGCAGAGCCTGCGTGAATATCTCGCCGGCGCGGCCGATCAGATGGAGGGCTGCCCGTTCGACCAGATGGCCTGTTTGCAGACCTATAAGGTTGAAGAACGGACCAATTGGAAGATCGCGCTCGATGCGCAGAACGAGGTCTATCATTTGCCGTTTCAACACCCTTTGTTGATCGGCCATTCCTTTTATCTGAACGAAAGAAAGAACGCGCGGCTCTTGGAGGTAAACCTCTATGACCGCCATACGCTGTGGTCGTGCGAATATCAGCCGGGCTACAAACTTTCACCGCTTGAAATATTGCTGGGCAAAATCGACAAGGGCCCCGAAGGCGTGCGTATCAAGCAGCTGGTCGGCCAGTTCGACTTTTATGTGATCTACCCGAACATGGTCATCATCCTGTTTCAGGGGCCGGCCGAAGACGGGTTCGCGACCTATAATTTCTGGCCGCTCGCGGTCGACCGCACGATATGGGAGATTCGCTATTATTTCCCGAAAGCGAAGACTGTCGGTCGTCGGATTTCGCATGAGTTCTTCAAATGCCTGATCCGCGATGTGCAGCAGGAGGACTCAATCGCCCATGAAGCGCTCTTTACCGGCCTCGCCTCGAAGGTGAAGACGGAATTGCAGTTCGGCGATGAAGAGATTCAGATTCGTTATTTCCATAAGGTCATGGAAGATCATATGGGCTTCTACCGGAACGCCCAGGCGCAACGATTGGGGGCGGCGGAATGAGCGAGCGTTTGCTGCCAAAGCAATTCGCCGATCTTGAGCGACATATCGATTGGGCGTTGGAGCGGGAGTACGAGCGCACCGCGAAGCGCGAAGCGAACTCGGTCGAAACCGTGCGCGCGTTCTATGACGCGGTGTTTCCGCGCATGGAGGAGATCGCGGCCTATCTGGATAATTTCCAGATCGACGCGTTGCCGGGGCCCGAGCGGCGCTTGCTTTGGCTATCGCTCTCGGTGGTCGAGGTTTCCAATTTGGTGGAGCGCTATAAGAGGCGTGAGGCGATCAGGGCTGTCTCGCCGCTGACCTATCGTTCCGAGCTATGAACCCGGCTCAGGCCTACAAATAGAGCGTGCCGGCGGCGTTCAATTCGATTTGCAAAGCGAGGCCATCGCCCGAGCGCGTGAGGCGCTTGGAGGCCTTGCGTGGCAAGGGAATGCCTTCGAGGCCGCAATAGGCGATGAGGGCCGAGCAGGTGATCGCCGGGGTCAGGGTGATTTCAGAGGGTGCGTCGTCGCCATTGGGCGAAACCTTGACCGCCAGCGTGATCCGCCCTTCGTGCTCAATGACATCGGCACTCACGATTGTGCCGTCGGGTAGCACATGCTCCGACGCATCGTAATTGACGATGGCGAACAGTGTTTCCTGCCGCGAGAAGATGATCTGACGGTGCTCGACGGTCATGGTCTATTCCTTCCTCGTGGCAGCTTCGGCGCAAAGTGGTTTGGCGGCGTGAGCCCAGCAATGCCCCATTGAACCGCAAGCGGATTTACTTTCTGTTAATAGGGTGATCCCGCCGACGGGCCGGGTTTCTCGGCGTTTGAGGAGCGGCGGGTGAGGCGTGGGTGATGCTTCGTTCTGAAATCCATTATGGCAATCGGCAGGTTCAGGCGTTTGCCGATCGGCCGCGCAGCCTTGATGATATGTTTCGCCAGGCGGTCGCGCGCGATGGCGCGGCGCTGGCGTTGATCGATGGTGAACGCCGGATTAACTATGCCGCGCTCGATGCTGCGGTTGATCGCGTCGCGGCTAATCTCGCGCGCCACGGTATTTTAAAAGGTGATCGGGTTGCCGTGTTGCTCGGCAATCAAGCGGCGTTCGTCGAGCTCAGCCTCGCTTGCGCGCGCCTCGGTGCCATTCTGGTGCCGATCAATATTCGCCAACGGAGACCCGAGAACGAATTTGTCGTGGCACATTCGGGCGCCAAGATTCTGATCCATGACGCGGCGTTGGTGGCCCATGTGCCGGAGGCCGCGCAAGTGCCGGCGCTTGAGCGGCGCTTTTCTCTCAATGGCGCGGCGGATGGCGCGCTGCCTTATGAGGCGCTTCTGGAAGCCGCCGGCCCGCCGCCCAAGATCACGCTCAATGAAGATGAGCCGTTCTGCATTCTCTACACCTCGGGCACAACCGGGCAGCCCAAGGGCGCGATCCTGACCCATTTCGGCCTGATCCATACCTGCCTCAATTACGAGGAGGCCATGGCGTTGAAGCCGGGGGAGCGGTCGGCGTTGGCGGTGCCGGCCTCTCATGTGACGGGCCTCGCCGCGATCATTCTCAGCATGATCCGGGTTGGCGGCTGCACCGTGATGGTCCAAGCGTTCAAGGCACGCGGCTTTCTCAAGCTCATGGCGGCCGAGCGTGTGACTCACACGCTGATCGTGCCCGCGATGTACAATCTCTGTTTATTGGAGCCGGATTTTGCACATTTCGATCTGTCGTCCTGGCGGGTGGGTGGCTATGGCGGCGCGCCCATGCCAGAAGCCACCATCAAGCAGCTCGCGCGTTTATTGCCCGGGCTCACGCTCTACAACGCCTATGGTGCGACCGAGACCACAAGCCCGGTCACAATCATGCCGCCGGGCCAAGGCGTCGCGCGGGCCGATACGGTAGGTCGCCTTGTCCATGGCGCCGACATGCGCGTGATGGATGATGAGGGGCGGGAGGTCGCGCCCGGCCTGCCGGGTGAATTGTGGATCGCGGGCGCCATGGTGGTGCCGGGCTATTGGAACAATAAGGCGGCCACGGCGGCGAATTTTACCGATGGCTATTGGCACTCGGGCGATATCGGTTCGCTCGATCGGGACGGCTATGTCCGCGTGTTGGATCGCAAGAAGGACATGATCAACCGCGGCGGCTACAAGGTTTATTCGGTGGAGGTTGAGAACGTGCTGGGTCACCACCCGGCGATTGTCGAGGCTGCCGTGATCGGGCGGCCCGATCCGGTGCTGGGCGAGCGGGTCCAGGCCTTTGCCGTTTTGAAGGAGCCCAGCACGAGCGAGGCGGAGCTCAAAGCGTTCTGCGCGGCGCGTATGGCGGACTACAAGGTGCCCGAAAGGATCATTCGTCTCGATCGGCCCTTGCCGCGGAATGCCAATGGCAAGGTGCTCAAGACGGAGTTGCGCCGGATGCTCGATGCCGAGACGAAAGAATAAAGCGCGGTCTCACTTTGAGTGGACGCACCCCACCTTCCGTCGTTCCCGCGCAAGCGGGAATCCATTGTGGCCCCCGCTCGTGCGGCGCGACAATGGATTCCGGCTCGCAACGCTCGCACCCGAAAGCCTATGGCTTTCGGGCTCGCCTAGATGTGGAGCC
>CAMDNF010000163.1:0-3377 GCA_945902735.1 Rhizobium sp. Q54
GCCGCCAAAACCGCCCTCATCTTCCTCGGGGCGCGGATCGAAGCGCCAAATCACTTTGCCCGTGCCGGCGTCGAGCGCGCTGATCACGCCGCCGGCATCGGCGGCAAAGACGCGCCCGCCCGCCACGATCGGCGAGGAGACAATACGCAAATCATCATCCGAGCCATCGCCGATGTTGGTCGACCACGCGACCTGAAGATTTTCCGGCGCTTCGAGGTGATGCATCACGCGATTGGGCGAGCCGCCAGGCTGGGGCCAATCGGCATTGGCATAGGGTTTCGGCAGGATGACCGAAACGTCTTGAACCTCGGGATCGGGCGCAATTTGCGTTTCGGCCGATAGAATTGAAACGCGCTCGCCGGGCAGCGGCGGATCTTCGTTCTTGCTGAATATGTCGCCCACGGCTTCGCAGCCGGCGAGCGAAAGGAAGGCCAGGCCGATGAGCGCCAAGCCGAAACCAAGTGAAAGGCTCATTGACCGGTCGCCTCGGCCGGTGTTTCGGGCGCGGGGGTATCAGGCGCCGTTGATTCAGGCGGGGGCGCCTCGCTCTTGGGGGCCTCGGGCGCCGGCGCAGGTTCTGGGCTTGGTAGCGGACCACCGAGACCATCCAGCAATTCGCGCGCGCGAAAGCGTACCCCTGTGGTCGCGGCCGGATCGTCGACCAGGCCGCTCAACGTGGCCCGCGCGGCATCGGTGCGACCGGCCTTAAGCTCGGACGCGGCCTTGAGTTCGCGCGCCAAAGCGCGCCACGGGCTATCGGCCACCATGAGCGTCGCGACCCGGCTATCGATTTCTTCGGGCGATGCCGTATCGATCAAGCGTTCGGCGGCGAGCAAATTGGCTAAATCCTTATAGGGTTGGTCGACCCGGGCATCCTTGGCGAGGGCATCGAGCGCCGCGACCGCGCCGGCATCGTCGCCCGCACGGATCAGCGCATCGGCCATGCGCAATTGGGCGAGCGCGACATAGCCACCTTCGGATTCCTTGGCAAGCGCGGAGAATGCCGTCAAAGCCTCGGCGCTCTTGCCGGCCTCAAGCTCCGCCATCGCGGCCACAAAGCGAGCGGCCTCGGCCTCGCGACGCGACTTCTTTGCGTCGTCGAGCACAACGAAGAGCGCGACGGCCGCAATGATGCCCACCACGAGACCAAGCAGCGGATAGCGAAAACGGCGCCAAAGCTTGAGATAACGGTCACGCTGGAGATCCTCTTGGACCTCACGAAGGAAATCGGTCACGTCGGCCTCGGTAATGGGGCTGAATTGTCGGGGCGTTTTATATCAGTCAGCCAGTGGAATCGCGCGTGAATTCTATTACGATGGCTGCCATGGCAGAGCAGAAGTTTACCTCCTATCGCGCGTTCTGGCCGTTCTACCTGCGGGAACATAGCAGGCCCGCCACCCGGTCCATGCATTTTGTCGGCACCTCGGTCGCCGTGGTCCTTGTGGCGCTGGCGGCGGTGTTCGGCGATCCCTGGCTGCTGCTGGGCGCGCTGATTTCGGGTTATGGCCTGGCGTGGATCTCGCATCTGGCGATCGAGCGCAATCGACCAGCGACGTTTCGCTACCCGCTCTGGAGCCTGACCGGCGATTTTCATATGTGCGCGCTGATCTGGCTCGGTCGGCTCGATGCCGAATTGGCGCGCGCGAACGGTGGCCCCGAGGGCCGCCGTCCTTAGCTCTAGATAACGCGCGCGCTATTAAGCGGCGTTGGATTTCGGTTTGGGCTGGATGTAGGCCCGGCCATAATGCTCGGCACAATAAGGCTTGCCTTCGACAGCCGGCTGCCCGCAAAAGTCGAATTCCGGCTCGCCCGGATGCCCGCTGGGCCATTTGCAGGTCGCGCCATTGGTGCTGATCACCAGATGCACCGCTGGCGGGCTCGTCCGCTCAACATGGCGATGCTCGTGGCGAACCGTTGGCCGGGGCGTGCGAGCCTCGCGCTTGATCGGCGAGGGACGCGGCGGCAGGCCCAGGCGGTGCGCCTTGCCCACGATCGCGTTCTTCGAGACCCCGACCAGCCGGCCGATTTCGGCGGTCGTAAGGCCCAAATTCCAAAGTTTGGTCACCTCGGCAATGCGTTCCACGGTCCAGGTCATTGGCTGATCTCCTTGGTCAGCGCGGCCCACTGTATACGCAACACTTTGTACAAGCAGCCGCTCGCCACGCAAGATACAGCGTAGATCACCATAGGCAAGCGGAACGTTACGAGTACTTACCAGATATTGACGCCCCTAAATTCAATCTTGGGCTCATAGCGCCTTCAAGACCTCGGCCGTGTTGACGACATCACCCAGCATGGTTAGGGCGTAGTTGACGCTAATTCTTTGCCACTCCTCGTTCATCGTGCAGGTGGCATCAGAAACCAACGTGACCGCGTAGCCCAAATCGGCGCCATCGCGGCAGGTGCCCTCGACCGCAAAATTGGTCCAGGCGCCGGTGACCAAGAGACGGGTCACCCCGAGGCCCTTCAATTTGTTCTCCAGATCGGTCCCTTGAAAGCCACTGACTCGTTGTTTATAAACAATAAAATCGCCCGCTTTGGGTTTGAGCGCGGCAAACGGCTCGGCGCCCCACGAGCCGGCGCGGTTGTGCCCCGTTTTGACCAGATTGCGGAATAACGGCGCGTTCTGCCGGGCATCGCGGCCATTGGCCGAGACCGCATGGAGCACATGGATGACCGGCATATGCCGGCGGCGCGCGCTCGGCGATGGCCTTGATATGGGCGACGGCATTTTGCTTCTTGGCGTGGGCGGGCGAGCCGGCTTCCGCCCAGCCGCCCTTGGGGTGAACCACATCGTTCTGCATATCGATGATCAGGAGGGCCGAGGTCTTTGGATCGAATTTCTTCATAAAATCTCCTCTACCATTGGATGCGCCATTCGCTTGGCCATGAGATGCGATTTTCCGATCGGATGACAAGGTGACATGAGACGCGTGCGCGTAGCGATGATGGTGATGATCGGGCTTGGGCTCGCTTTGATGCTCGGGCTGACCAGCGCCGATGCCGCCGATGCGCCCAAAGCCGATCAAGTGATCGTTTACAAATCAAAGCGCATCATGCACTTGCTGCGCAATGGTTGGATCGTGCGCTCTTATGCCATTCGCCTTGGTGACAAGCCGGTTGGTCCAAAAATTTTCGAGAATGATGGCCGCACACCGGAGGGTCATTATTTGATCGACGGGCGCAATGCGAAGAGTACTTTTCATTTATCGTTGCATATCAGTTACCCGAGCGACGACGATACCGCACGCGCCCAGCAATATGGCTCAACACCGGGCGGCGCCATTTTTATTCACGGCACGCCGGGCAAAGGCGGTCGCTATAACAGCGATTGGACCAATGGCTGCATCGCGGTGTTGAATCATGAGATCGAAGAA
>CAMDNF010000164.1:0-3276 GCA_945902735.1 Rhizobium sp. Q54
CTCGCTTCAGCCCTTTCGCGGCATCATGAAAGATTATGCCCTCGTCTGCGAAACCTATTATGAGGCGATCAAAAGCGCGCCGCGCTCGCGTATCGAGGCGATCGACATGGGCCGGCGCGGCCTGCATAACGAAGGCTCGCAGCTGTTGCGTGAAAAGCTCGGCCCTGGGGTCGATCTCGATTTCGATACCGCGCGTCGGTTGTTTACGTTGCTTTATGTCATGCAGATGCGCGGATGAGCGATCTGCCTTCGCGTGTGTTGTTCGCGTGCACATGGAATGCGGTGCGCTCGCCCATGGCCGAGGCCCTGATGAAGCAATTGTTCGGCAGCGCTCTCCATATCGATTCCGTTGGGGTTCGGCGCGGTGCTGAGCTTGATGGCTTTGTCATCGCGGTGCTGGAGGAAATCGGCATCGATGCGAGCCGGCACCAGACCAAAACCTTTGACGATCTCGAAGACGACGTCTTCGACCTGATCATTACGCTTTCGCCCGAAGCGCAACACAAGGCAGTCGAGCTGACACGCGTGATGCATTGCGAAGTCGAGTTCTGGCATACCCTCGATCCGAGCATCATCGAGGGCAATCGCGAGGCGCGCCTGATCGCCTATCGCCAGGTGCGCGACCAATTGCGCCGTCGCCTGCTTGAACGCTTCTCAGCCCCGCCGCGTCCAGGCGGCTGAGACTTGACAAGGGGAGAGGCGTGCGAACCCATAGCGCCGGCACCATGCACAAAAAAGAAGCCATCGCTTTGCGCCTAATCCTGGCGTCGGCGTCGCCGCGCCGGCTCGATCTATTGCGTCAGATCGGCCTTACGCCCGATCTGGTCGTGCCGGCCGTGCTCGACGAAACGCCAAAACGCGACGAACTGCCGGCGCCCTATGCCAAGCGTCTCGCGCGCGAGAAAGCCATGGCGATCGCCGCCCTTCATCCGGGCGCCCTCATCCTCGCGGCCGATACGGTCGTGGCCTGCGGGCGGCGGATTCTACCCAAGGCCGAGACCGAGGCCGAGGCAAGGCGTTGCCTCGACCTTCTATCGGGTCGCCGCCATCGCGTCTTGACCGCGATTTGCTTGATCGCGCCGGGCGGCGCCCTGACCGAGCGCTTGGTTGTCACGCGCGTCATGCTCAAGACATTGAACGAGGCCGAGCGGCGCGCCTATATCGTGTCGGGTGAATGGCGCGGCAAGGCCGGCGGCTACGCCATTCAAGGACGCGCGCAAGCGTTCATCCCCTGGCTCAACGGCTCCTATTCCAATGTCGTCGGCCTGCCGCTGACCGAGACCGTCGCGTTGTTGGCTGGCGCTGGTTACCCCGCCAAACCATGACGCGCGAAATTTTTCTTTCGGCCACACCGCTTGGCCGCCGTGCTGCGATCGTGGATGACGGCAAGGTCAGCGCGTTCATGATCGAATCGGCATCCAGGCCGAGCCGTGTGGGCGATATTCATCGCGGCCGCGTCGCGCGTGTGGTGCCCGCGCTCAGCGGCGGCTTCGTTGCGTTGGGTGAGGGCGTCGAGGATGGTTGGCTTGAAACCGCCGCAACCCTAAGCGCGGGTCAAAGCGTGCTCGTACAAATCATGAGCGATGCACGCGGCACAAAGGGCCCGCGCCTTGGTCTCGTGCCACGCGACGATGAGCGGACAAAAGATGTTCACGACGGTGAAGCCGCAGGCGGGACAGCCGGCGCCGCGCGTCGCCTTTGGTCCGCGGGCGGCCTGCTCGGCCGGTTGGTTCGCGCGTATTTAGCGCCCGGCGTGCGCCTTGTGATCGACGATAGAGCAAGTTTCGACGAAGCGCTGACGCTCGCCCATAAGCACAACGCGCAGTTTGCCGCTTGTGTCGATCTGGCCGATCGGGAGCCCGATCTCTTCGACCGGCACGACATTCATGGTGTGCTTGAAGCGGCGCGTGATCCTGTCGTCGAATTCAACGGCGGTCGTCTGGTGATCGAAAGCGGAGAGGCGCTGACCGCGATCGATATTGATGTTGCGGGGGGCCCGCTCGGCGACGTCGCGCGCCGTGCCATGATCGTGGCCGCGCGCGAAATCATGCGTCGCAATCTCGGCGGCTTGATCGTGCTCGACCCGCCCCGCCTCAAATCGGCCAAGACGAGGAGCGCCCTGGTGGAGACCCTGAGCACCAGCCTTGAGGCCGACCGTGCGATCCATCGCGTCTTCGGCGTAACGGCGACCGGGTTGCTCGAGCTGACGCGCCAACGGATCGGAGAAAGCGTCGCCGAGGCGTTGGGCGAGCGCGTTGGCCTTGGCCAGGCCCGCCCACCGGCCCTTGAGGCGCTGGGGCATGATATTCTGGTTGCTGGCAGGCGTGCGGTGAGAGCGGGCGCCCGGCGCGTGGTGATCAGCGCATCGCCACCCTTGCTCGCCCTGGTGGAAGCCGCGCCTGGCCTTGGCCGCGAGGGCCTGGCGCGTTGGCTCGGCCGCCCGGTCGAGTGCCGGGCAGAGCCCCATCGGGCGCGCGATAATTTTGAGGTGGGTAGCGTCTGAGACCGACCGCCGCGGCCGCCCCGCCCGTGCTAGACAGGGGGCGGAAAATCACCTAAAAGCCAAGACTTAGAACGCGGGCCCAGGTAGCTCAGTTGGTAGAGCACGTGACTGAAAATCACGGTGTCGGTGGTTCGATCCCGCCCCTGGGCACCATTCCTTTCAAATACTTAGGTGAAAAACCCTCCGACCGGATTTCGTTGGGGTAAGCAGGGGGTAAGCGGCCGATTGCGTTTGGCGTCGTACGCGCTCGCCTTCAACGACGCTACCGGACCCGACCGGTAGGGTGCGGAATCCGATGTGGCAGGAGCCTCGCTGCGGGTGACCTCTGACCTGACCCTCGACCTTGTCATGGCCTTGGCGCGTTCGTAGATTGAGGACGTGTCGCGGAAGCCTGTCTCCATACCTCGCGGCGCGGATCGCGAGTCCTTAGCGGCCGGCGGCCGGCTGGCGGGCCTTCCGTGTCGAGGGGCAGCGATGAGTGGTAAGCGAGACGGAGGCGGCCGCTGGCGCACCGGCGTGAGCGGGAATCCGACCGGCAAATTGAAGGGCACTCGCTCGCGGCTGAGCCGCGCCTACGTTGCGGACCTCGCCAAGGTCTACTCGAAGCGCGGCTTCAAGGCGCTCGATAACCTCGCCCAAGACGATCCCGAAGCCTTCCTTCGCTTGGTCGCCGCGCTCGTGCCGAGGGACCTCAAGGTCGCGGTCGGCGGCGACAACGGCTTTGTCGCTGCTTTGCAGGCGCTCAGCCGCAGCATCCATGCCGAGCGCCGGAC
>CAMDNF010000165.1:0-3275 GCA_945902735.1 Rhizobium sp. Q54
CCCCTCGAGCCCCTCCCGCAACCTCCAACCGCAGCACTTTCCAGACCCCGCCCAGCGCCCTCGCCAGCGCCACGGCCACCCGCGTCGTCATCGCAACGCTCGCCGCTCCAGTACGAAAATCAGTGATCGTCGTGAATAGGACGGGCTAACTGTTAGTACGGATTCTACCGGCCGCCGGGTTACGGTGACACTGTATGAAATAGCTCGTCCTGCTCGGGCTGCTCGGCCGTCCTTGGCTTCGGGCCGCGTTTGCAGGGGGCGAGACTTCGCGGCCTGAACCCGTCGCAACGCTGAGCGCCGACACCCCGGGCGCAATTGCATAGGGCACTTTATGGATTTCCTCTCCTTCGAGACGCGGCCGGAGCTTGTCCGCCGGCCGGGCAGAGCCCGGACCGGTGGGGCCGCTCCTCAGGATGAGGAAATCCAAAGGATTCACAAAAATCGCCTCACCCTGAGGAGACCGCGAAGCGGTCGTCTCGAAGGGCGAGGCGATCATCGGCGATTCCCCTGCCCCTCCATGGCTTGACCGCCTGAGGCTCGCACCGCAAGCTGATTTCTGGGAAACGTTCGAGAGGGGGGATGGTCATGGCTCATGGCGCCGAGCTGCCGAGCGTGCGCGAGGTTTTGGAGTTGGCCGAGGGTTTCGGCATCGAGATGAGCGAGGCGGAAGCCGCCTCCTATCGCGGGCTGATGCAAGGCCCGATGGCGTCCTACCGCCGGCTCGAGGAGATTCCGGAGTTTCGCCCGCCGGTCAAATATAAGCGCGATGCCGGCTACCGGCCGAGCGCGGAAGAGAACCCCTATAATGGCTGGTATTGGCGCTGCCGCATCGAAGGCGCGGCCAAGGGCATTCTCAAGGGCCATGAGATCGGCATCAAGGACCCGATCTGCGTCGCGGGCCTGCCCCTGATGAACGGCACGCGGGTGCTCGAAGGCTTTATTCCCGATATCGACGCGACCGTGGTGACCCGCATTTTGGATGCCGGCGGCATCATCGTGGGCAAGACCTCGACCGAGGATTGCTCGTTCTCGGGCGGCGGCCATACCTCGGCCCTCGGCCCGATCAGGAACCCACGCAAGCCCACGCATTCCCCTGGCGGCTCATCGGGTGGTTCGGGCGCGGTGGTCGCGGCGGGCGATGTAAAAATGACGCTCGGCGGCGATCAGGCCGGCTCGATCCGCATCCCCGCCTCGCGCTGCGGCATTGTCGGACACAAGCCCACCTTCGGCCTGGTGCCCTATACCGGCGCGGTGATGATCGAGATGACGATCGATCATCTAGGCCCGATGTGCGACACGGTCGAGAACACCGCGAAATTGTTGACCGCGATCGCGGGGCCCGACCCCTTGGATCCACGTCAACGCGGCGTCATTCCCGATGACTATGTGAAGGACTACCGCCCGGCCATCGGCAAGGGCGTCAAGGGGCTCAAGATCGGCGTGCTGAAAGAGGGCTTCGGCCAAAAGCGCTGGCCCGATCTTGGCTTCCCGGGGTCGGACGAAATCGTCGATCGCAAATGCCACGCCGCCTTGAAGGCCTTGGAGAAGGCCGGCGCCAAACTCAAGACCGTTTCGGCGCCGATGCATTTCGATGGCGCGCATTTATGGAACGCGATCGGTGTGTTCGGCGCGGCCGAGTTCATGATCAAGGGCTATAACCAGGGCACCAATTGGAAGGGCTTTTACAACACGCGGCTGCAAGAGGCGATGGGCCGCGGCTTCGATTCACGCGCGAGCGATCTGCCGGTGCAGGCCAAGACCGTGCTGCTGCTCGGCGAATATATGCACCAGCGCTATCACGGCCGCTATTACGCCAAGGCGCAGAACCAGCGGCATTTGTTGAACGCGGCCTATGACGCGATCCTCGAAGATTGCGACCTGATCGCGCTGCCGACCATTCCGTTCGTCACGCCGCCTCTGCTGCAACCGCGCCCGATGATCGAAGACGACATGGCGAAGTCGCTCGATATGATCGCCAATACCTGCCCGTTCAACATCACCGGCCATCCGGCGATCAGCGTGCCATGCGGTGTCGACAATGATTTGCCCATCGGGCTTATGTTGGTCGGCCGCCAGTTCGACGATTTCACCGTGCTGCAAGCGGCGGACGCGGTGGAAAGAAGTGGTGATTGGAAAAAGAGATAGACATACCCATGGCTCAATCACTTTTCGTGCATCACAGCGCCGATCTTGGCGATGTGACGCTGCACTATGTGATTTGCGGCGAAGGGCCGCCGCTCGTGCTCTTGCATGGCTGGCCGCAGACCTGGTGGGAGTGGCGGCGCGTCATGCCGGCGCTCAGCGAACACTTCACCGTGATCGCGCCCGATATGCGGGGCCTGGGCGATTCATCGTCGCCGCCAAGCGGCTATGACAAACGCACGGTCGCTCATGATATTTGGCGCCTGGTGCACGACAAGCTCGGGCACCAACGTTTCTACCTAGCCGGCCATGATTGGGGCGGGCCGATTTCCTATGCGCTGGCGCATGCGCATCAAGAGGCGGTCACAAAACTCGCGATCGTCGATGTGGTGATACCGTTCGGCACGCCGGATGCCCTCACTTGGGGCGGGCGGCGCTGGCATCACGGCTTCCACTGGGTGCCTGAGTTGCCCGAAATGTTGGTGGCGGGGCGCGAGCGGCTTTATCTCTCGTGGTTTTATACCAATCTCGCGCATAACCCCAAAGCGATCACCGAAGAGGACATCGACGAATATGTCCGCGCCTATTCGCGGCCTGGCGCGCTGCATGCGGGCTTTGAATATTATCGCGCGACGCCGACCGACCTCGCGCACAACAATGAGCTGATGAAAACGAAATTGCGCATGCCCGTGTTGGCGCTTGGTGGCGCCGGCGGCAAAGGCCGGGGGCTTCAGGTGTTGGAGAATTTGCGCGAGCTTGCCAGCGATGTGCAAGGCGGCGCGATTCAAGACTGCGGCCACTGGGTGCCCGAAGAACAGCCGGAGGAATTGGCGAAGCGGCTGATCGGGTTTTTCGGGCGCTAACCCGTCCTATTCACGACGATCACTGATTTTCGTACTGGAGCGGCGAGCGTTGCGATGACGACGCGGGTGGCCGTGGCGCTGGCGAGGGCGCTGGGCGGGGTCTGGAAAGTGCTGCGGTTGGTGGAGGTTGCGGGAGGGGCTCGAGGGGGCGCAGGCGCGCCCCGCGTCTCAAGGCCCGGCGGCAGCGAAGCGGCCGGCGAGCAGCCGGAACAGGGCGGCGTCGGGACAGGCGGTGGGCAGCCAGACGCGAATGCGCGTCGCGCCCTCGAC
>CAMDNF010000166.1:0-3214 GCA_945902735.1 Rhizobium sp. Q54
CGCGAAAACGTGGCGGCGCCTGAACGGCGAAAACCAGTTGCCGAAGGTCGTCCAAGGCGTCAAATTCCAAAATGGCATCGAGGTCATCAAAATGCCGGCTCACCACGCCGCCTGATCAACCTCGTCACCCAATCTCCTGCATAGCTCCCGGAAACCGCGACGCCGCCATTGCCGCCTTCCGGTTCCGCTTCGCTCCACCTCCAGCCGGCAATGGCGAAGGAAGGCGTCATGCACTAACATTCTTCTCGGACCACTCAGTGGGGGCCGATCACTATCCGACCTATATGGCGCGCCTCGCGCAATATCCTGGCGTGCGGCCGGTCGATGAACCATTTGTGCGCCACGGCAATGTGGCGACCGCGGGCGGCTGCCTGGCCGCGCAATCGCTCTGCCAATGGATCATGGAGAGTCTGGCGGGCCGCGATGTATCTGACGCCGTGCTTGCTTCGATCCTGCCGGTCGGCCAAGGATGCAAAGCCTTCGCCGGCTGGGGCGACCCGGAAGCGGCGGCCAAGGCCAAACAAGCGGCGGAATAGGCAGTCATGCTGTTGGAAGGCAAAGTCGGTCTCGTCACCGGCGCGACCGCGGGTCTTGGGCACGCGGCGGCGCTTGCCATGGCACGCGAAGGCGCGGCGGTCACGCTGGCCGGACGAAATATCGAGGCTGGCCATAAACTCCGCGAAGAAATCCTGCGGGCTGGCGGCCGTGCCATCTTCGAACAAATGGATGTAACGTCGTCAGAGGATATTGAGCGCACTGTCGCCCATACCATCGAGGCGTTCGGCCGGCTTGACATCGCCTACAACAACGCGGGCATCGAAAGCCCGGCCTGCCCCGTGCAAGAACTCGACATCGATGCGGTCAAGCATTCCTACGACGTCAACGTGCACAGCGTTCTGTTGTCCATGAAATACGAGATCCCGCAGATGTTGAAAGTGGGCGGTGGCTCGATCGTCAACGCCACCTCGATCTGGGGCATGGGCGCCTCGCAGGGTCGCGCGATTTACGTCTCGGGCAAACACGCGATCTGTGGCCTCACGAAAACCGCGGCGCTTGAATTGGCGGACAAGAACATTCGCGTCAACGCGATTGCACCGGGCCCGATTCTAACGCCGATGCTACTGCGTGACTGGAAGGGCGAGGTTGGTCAGGCGACCTCGATCGTTCCGATGCGGCGGGTAGGCCGCGCCGAAGAAGTGGCCGATGCTGTTGTTTGGTTGTGTTCCGATCGGTCCAGCTTTGTCACGGGCGTCATTCTGCCAATCGATGGCGGTATTGCAGCCAAGATGGGCTGACCGCGTGGCACACGCCTTGGCGTCGAATTTAAAAAGCTCAAACCGTAGCTTTAGCCCAAGACGAGCCAGGACCGGGACACCTGCTTCAACCACGCCCGCCCTTATTGCGGTTTGACAATGGCTGAACCGGCTGCCCGGAGCGCCATGCCGCAGTCTGCTTGCACTTGCCACAAATACGATCGCCAGCCCAAACGCTGTCGAATTCACTCTGACAGCGCAGGCAGCGGCGCGATTTTGGGCTGAGATTCTGCGTCGGAAGGGTGATGGGATCCTCTACATAGGCCATAAAAGCTCCTGATTCCGGCAATCCGGCATGTGGTTCGGTCGGCGGTTTGGGCGTCTTTTCGCGCCGATCAGCCAGGCTCATCCTACTATATAGGGTCTTGTGACGATGATCGCTCTTGCAAATGCATGTGCGAGGCCCCATTTTTCACTTATCGATATTTGGCCGGACGATCGGGTCGTATAGCCGTCGCTCATCGCGTGGCGCACGTTCAGACAGCCTCCAAAATTCGACGAACCGGGCCAGGGCCGCGTTATAGCGCAGCTCGGGCCCACGTGCATCTCTATGAGTGAAAGGACCCCCCGATGAATACGGGCACTGTTAAATTCTATAATACCCAGAAGGGCTTCGGCTTTATCCAACCGGACGGCGGCGGCAAGGACGTCTTCGTTCATGCCACAGCGCTAGAGCGCGCCGGCATGCGTGGCCTCGCCGAAGGCCAGAAGGTCTCCTTCGATACCCAGGAAGATCGCCGGACCGGCAAGATCGCGGTCGCGACCATTCAGGCTCTCTAATCGACGGAAAGACGGCGCCAATTCATTGAATTGACCTGTCGAAGCCGCCCCCAACCAGGGGCGGCTTTTCCGTTTTCAGCCTGGACATCAATGAAAACCCCAATTCAGACGGCATGACGAACCATCCATGAGTAGTTTCAAGGAAAAGACCCACAACGATCGGCTCAGCTCGGCCCAGACCGCCAAGCGGGCGGCTCTAGACGCCTTCCGTGCACGTACAGCGGCCGATGACCCGGCCGCCCTTGAGCGCCAGGCCAACCGCCTGGCGGTCGCCCGCGCGCGGGACATCAGGCTGGCTGAACGCAAAGCGACCCGCGAGGCGGAGGCCGCCAAAGCCGCCGCCGAAGCCGCGGCCCGGAAAATCGAGCTCGCGGCCCAAAACGCCGCCGCTGAGGCCGAACGGATCGCACGCGATAAAATTCGTGAAGAAGAACAGAAAATCGCTCGCGATGCCCGTTACGCGGCGCGCAAATCACGGCAGGGCAAGGGCGCTAAAGGCGCAGCCCGTGGCCGTTGAGACGCCGCCAGCTTCAAACGATTTAGAGCCTTTAGCAGCGATTGCGAATTTCGCCGGCGACGCGGAGGCGCTTTGCCAATCGTGCGGTGCGTGCTGCGCCTATTCCGCCGATTGGCCGCGCTTTTCGCTTGAAACCGATGCGGCCCTCCAGCAAATCCCCGAAGCGCTGATCGCCGATTCTGGCAATGCGATGCGCTGCGTTGGCGATCGTTGCTCGGCCCTGAGCGGCGTGGTCAGTGAAGCCACATCCTGCACCATCTATGCGTTGAGGCCCGACGTCTGCCGGGCCTGTTTGCCGGGCGATGACGCATGCCGCATAGCGCGCCGAAAATTCAATATGTGAGGCGCGACGCTCTCAATAGGTCGAGCGGCCGCCCGACGTGTCGAACGCCGCACCGGTTGAAAAACTACAATCGGGTGAGGCCAACCACGCGATCAATCGCGCGTTTTCCTCGATCGTGCCGAAGCGACCCATCGGGATTTTGCTTAGCATGAATTGAATATGCGCCTCGCTCATCTGATCGAAGAGTTCGGTCTTGATCGCGGCGGGCGTCACGCAATTGACCAGCACGCCGGTGCCGACGAGTTCCTTGCCGAGTGATTT
>CAMDNF010000167.1:0-3204 GCA_945902735.1 Rhizobium sp. Q54
CCGGGCGCGCCAAACTTATCAAAGGGTTACAGGCGGATTGGCAAGTCGTCGATTTGGCTGGGGTAACGTCGGGGTAACGCCTGTGCGGGAAATCGTACGTGGGTAGTGCCCGCCGCCGCTTAGGATGCGCGCCGTAAAGCCGGGGTTATCCCCCGAGTAGCCCCTCGGGGCAGGCACTAATTCTTTCGGTTGCAAAGGGCATCGGCGGTCTATCGGTTGTGTGGCCCCCGAGCGGCTGAAGGGCACGCTATCCTCTCGCCATGCCGTCCGAGAACACTGTTGCCCAGATCGCGGGCATGGGCCTGTGCGTATGGGCCACCTACCCGAACTGCCGGCGCTCGCGCCGGCTCGACCTTGAGGCTATCGACGGGCGCCCGGCCGGCGCTCACGGTGCCCGCGCTCAAGGCCGGGCTGCGTTGCGAGGGCTGCGGTCATCGGGGCGCCGAGATGTCGATCGGCATTGTCGCGTGAGGCGCTAGTTCCACCCCCCACGGGCTGCAAGTTCCATACGTTGGGCGCCGACGCCGCCAGGCCGTAGCTGCGGACGCCAAAGACGGAGGGTGAAGCAATGCCAATGAGCGCGTCTATCTCATCCAATTGGAGCGTCTTGCGTTCCAGGAGTGCTTGGGCGACGGCTTCAATCCTGGGCCGGTGACGGCGAACGAGCCGCCTCGTCTAATCCCGTAGTCGTGCCTCGTACCACTTCCACTTGTCATTGGTGAGCAAGCCATCCTCCCAGGAGGATAGGGCTTCGACTGCTTCCTCGAAAGAGTTGCAAAGGTCTCCGAGCGCATGGCCGCCTAGCGCTGGAACGTATGACGATTTTGCAAGAACGCTCATTTCGCAAGGCTCCTATCTCGGCAATTGCCGATTGGGTTACCGAAGCCGAGGTGCGCGATGCGCTGCTGAGCCTCGATCCGCTGTGGGACGAGTTGTTTCCCGCCGAGCAGGCGCGCATCGTCCAGCTGCTGGTCGAGCGGGTCGATGTCCACATGGACGGGCTTGATCTTCGCCTCCGCGTTGATGGCCTGCAGACCCTGGTCACTGATCTGCGCGCCGGGCAGACGAAGCGGGAGGCGGCCTGATGACCCATGCCCGCCTCAGCGACGACGGCCGCACCCTGACCGTTCGCGTGCCCATGGCGTTCGCCAAGCGCGGCGGCCGCAAGTCGGTCATCTCGCCCGACGGCGTCTCTTCCTTGGTGTCGTCTCCACCGCAGATCGACAGCGCATTGATCAAGGCGCTGGCGCGCGCGTTTCGCTGGCGGAAGCTCCTCGAGACCGGCGTCTATGCCACGATCGATGAGATGGCCGCGGCGGAAAAGATCAATGCGTCCTACGTTTGCCGGGTCCTCCGGTTGACGCTGCTCGCACCCGACATCGTGGAGGCGATCCTCGATGGGCGACAGCCGGCGGGGATGACGCTGGCGGGGTTGATGCGGCCGTTTGAGGTGGAGTGGGAGGAACAGTTCATGATGTGCAACTTCACCACGGGCCTTGCGCAGGGCAGCGGGGGCCAGCCTTGCCGGAAAAGCCAAGACAGTCCAATCTGACACCTCAACACCGATTCATTCGGAGAATGTCGATACAGGGGAGGTCAACATGCTCGCCTACGTCATGATTGGAACCAGCAACGTCAAGCGCTCCGCCAAGTTCTACGATGCCGCGCTTGCGCCGCTCGGGCTCGTGCGAACCGGGGGCGACAACAAATACCTTGGCTACGGCAAGAAGAGCGCGCCGAAGAAGTCCCAGTTTTATGTGACCAAACCCTACAACAAGAAGCCGGCAACGTTCGGCAACGGCACGATGATATCTCTCGCTGCGAAATCACGGCGGGCGGTCGATGGGTTCCACGCGGCCGCACTTGCGAATGGCGGTACTGATGAAGGCAAGCCGGGGCCCCGCCCCGCCGGCGGAAGCAACTATGTGGCCTACGCCCGCGACCCGGACGGCAACAAGATCTGTGCCTTCTGCGCCAAGGCGAAGTAGCACGGTCACACGTGCTGGCCGCCGCTGATATGGATCTCGGCGCCGTTGATATAGGACGAGCGCTCGCTGCACAGGAAGAAGATCGCCTCGGCGACTTCGCGCGGTTCGCCTAGCCGGCGCAACGGAATCTCCCTTTCGACGATCTCATTGGTGCCGGGCGAGAGCATGGCAGTGTCGATCTCGCCCGGCGCGATGGCATTGACCCGGATGCCGTAGGGGCCGAATTCGTGTGCCATCTCGCGCGTCAGCGCGGCAAGCGCCGCCTTCGACGCAGCGTAGGCAACGCCGGCGAACGGATGCACGCGCGAGCCCGCGATCGAGGTGACGTTGACGACCGAGCCTTTGGCCTTAGCGAGTTCGGGCTGAAGCTTCTGGGCTAGGAGCGCGGTCGAGATCAGATTGACATTCAGCACCGCGTGCCAGGTCTCGGCATTCGTGGCCATCGTGCCGAGACGGGACCCGTCTGGGCTCCTGGGCGAAATGCCAGCGTTATTGACAAGCGCATGCAGCCGACCGTCTGGTAGACGGGAGCGGACATCCGCGACCAGCTCGTCGAGCGAGGAAAGGTTCGCGAGGTCGGCCTGGATATGGCTCTCGCGCGCAGCCGGCCAGAGGCACTCATCCGAGAACGGATGACGTGAGATGGTCAGGATTCGCCAGCTTCGCTCTTGAAACAGCTTGACTGTCGCGTGCCCTATCCCGCGGCTGGCGCCGCTGAGCAGCATGAAGTGTTGTTGGCCAAGAGCGTTCGACATTATTCCTCGTATCGCTGTGCCGGGACCAAGATGTAGTCGTCATGTTGGAAAGAAAAGGATTGGGGAGCGTCGTCGCTTGATAGCGAGGCTCCGACTACCGAGTCGGCGTTTGGTCCTCCGCCATAGGAGCACCCGGATTGAGAAGATACCGGCATTTCAACGAACCCGCGAGCATCTTAAGGTGCTGATCGGCGGCGAAGGCAATGCGGCTTACGGGCGCTTGGATCCGTCGCGCTTGGAGGCGCCTGATCATAGGGGAAGCGCTGGAGGGCGAGGCGTAGGACGCGCTGGCGCGCGCGTTCCGGTGGCGGAAGCTCCTCGAGACCGGCGTCTACGCCACGATCGACGAGATGGCCGCGGCGGAGAAGATCAATTCATCCTACGTGAGCCGGGTGCTCCGTCTCACGCTGCTCGCCCCGACCATCGTTGAGGCGGTTCTCGATGGGCGGCAGCCGCCGGAG
>CAMDNF010000168.1:0-3129 GCA_945902735.1 Rhizobium sp. Q54
GGGCGAGGCGGCGTTCGGCACTGGCAATTTGCCGAAGTTCAAAGAGGACCTCTTCTCAACAAAGTTTATCGTAGAAGATGTATTTCAGAAAAAATTCGGCGAACGCATTGGCCCCGTGTTAACTGCAAATGTGAATGCCATCTGGAGCACCGCAAAATCTACCTTGGATGATTCGCTCATAGCTCCGAGCATTGTTAAGCTGTCCAGTGAACTTCTCACTTCTGCGACGGCAACACTCAAAGTCGATCCTGTCTATGAGGAACGATATCTGATCCCCACGGCCGAGATGCCGCTGACCAATCTGGTCGCCGATGAAATTCTCGACGAGGACCAATTGCCGCTACGCTTCACCGCGCACACGCCGTGCTTCAGGGCCGAGGCGGGCGCGGCGGGCCGGGATACCCGCGGCATGATCCGCCAGCATCAATTCGCCAAGGTCGAACTCGTCAGCATCGCCCATCCCGACCAATCGAATGACGAGCATGAGCGCATGACGGCGTGCGCCGAAGCGGTGTTGAAAGGCTTGGAATTGCCCTTCCGCACCATGGTGCTGTGCGCCGGCGACATGGGCTTTTCCGCGCGCAAGACCTATGACATCGAGGTCTGGTTGCCCGGCCAAAATGCCTATCGCGAAATTTCGAGCTGCTCCAATTGCGGCGATTTCCAAGCCCGGCGCATGAAGGCGCGCTTCCGCCGCAAAGGTGAGAAGGGCACTCAATTTGTGCACACGCTCAATGGCTCGGGCCTGGCGGTTGGGCGCACACTGATCGCCGTGCTCGAGAACTACCAGCAAGAAGATGGTTCGGTGACGATCCCGACGGCGCTGAGGCCGTTCATGGATGGCATGACTCGAATCGAGGCCGCCAAGCGTTGATGCGAATTCTGCTCGCGAACGATGATGGCATTTTCGCACCCGGCCTGCGCGTGTTGGAGCGCGCCGCGCGGACGCTTTCGGATGATGTGTGGATCGTCGCGCCGGAAACCGAGCAAAGCGCCGCCTCTCATTCGCTGACGCTGCATCAACCGCTTCGTCTCCGCCGTCTTTCCACGCGGCGCTATGCGGTCAATGGCACGCCGACCGATTGCGTCTATCTGGCCCTCAATCAATTATTGGCCGATCACCCGCCGGACCTTGTGCTTTCGGGCGTCAACCGGGGCAGCAATATCGGCGAGGACGTGACCTATTCAGGCACCATCGCGGCCGCCATGGAGGCAACGCTCTTGGGCGTGCCCGCGATCGCCTTCAGCCAGGTCTTCGAGGATGGGCGGCCGCTTAAATGGAAAACCGCCGAGACCTGGGTGCCGCGCGTAGTCAGCAAACTCACCAAGCAAGGCTGGCCCAAGCACGTGCTGATCAATGCCAACATCCCCGATGTGCTGCCTAAGGCGGTCAAGGGCATTCAGGTGACCAGCCAGTCGCTCGACGAGGTCGGCGATCTTTGCGTGGAGCGGGTCGATCCGCGCGGGCGGACCTATTTCTGGGTTGGCATGGCGCGCGCCGAAACCCAACCCGGCCGACCGGGGACTGATTTGCACGCGGTCAATCAGGGCTATGTGTCGGTCACGCCGCTCCACCTCGACCTTACGCATCGCACCACGCTCACGAAGCTAAGGAAGGCGCTCTTGTGACCGACGAGGCGCGGCGCATCCGGCTCATCATGGAGCTCCGCAGCCAGGGCATCATCGACACGCGGGTGTTGGCGGCGATTGAACGTGTACCGCGTGAAATTTTTGTCGCGGCGGCGTTTCAGGATCAAGCCTATGAAAATATCGCGCTGCCGATCGAATCAGGGCAGACCATCAGCCAACCCTATGTCGTCGCGGCCATGACCGAGGCGCTGGAGGTGGGCGAACGCATGAAAGTGCTCGAGATCGGCACCGGCTCAGGCTACCAGGCGGCGGTCCTATCGCATCTATGCCGCCGGCTTTACACCATCGAGCGCCACCGCGAGCTTTTGCAAGGCGCGGAAAAGCGCTTTGCTCAACTGAAGCTCAGAAACGTCGTGACCAAATGGGGCGACGGCACCAAGGGTTGGCCTGAACAGGCACCGTTCGACCGCATCATCGTCACCGCCGCGTCGCGCGATGCGCCGCAGGCCTTGCTCGATCAACTGGCGGTCGGCGGCATCATGGTCATTCCGCTCGCTGCGAACGGGCGCGACCAGGAGCTTGTGAAAATCAAACGCGAAGCGCGCGGCTACAGCCGGGAAAGCTTTATGCCCGTGCGTTTCGTGCCACTCATTCCCGATGCGCCGGAGGAGGCGCACAAGCGGTGAAGCAAATCCGCAAATGGCGTCCGCGGGGGGCGATGGCGCATGACGAAGTTCCGATGCCCCGAGTCGCCGCCCAATCGCTCTCGCCCGTCATTCTGACGTTGATCTGCGCGGCCATTGTGGTGGGGTGCGTGCCCTCATTTCCGCGCTTCTCGTCGAGCGAACCGGCGGAGACTACCCCGCCGTCCGAGCTGACCACGAGCACCGGCCACGCGATTGGCGATGGCGGCGCGGCTCAAATCGAGCTTGATCCGCTTGCGGTCCCGGGCGCGGCGCGGCCGAGCGGTAATGAGATAACAGTGCCGTCGGGCAAAACCCTCTATGCCATTGCGCGAGACCATGACGTGGCGGTCCGCGATCTGATCGAATTGAACCAACTCGAGCCGCCCTATCGTCTGCTGGCGGGTCAGACACTCAAATTGCCGACCGAGCGGACTTATCTCGTGCAGCGCGGCGACACACTTTATGGCGTCGCGCGGCGTCTCGGCGTCGATCTTCACATGTTGGTGCAGCGCAATAATTTGCTGCCACCCTACAAAGTGTTGGTTGGCATGCGCCTCAAATTGCCCTCGCCACGCGAGCCGTTGAGCGAGATCGCCGAGCCCGCAATTCCCGATTCGATCCAAGTGGCAGGCGTCGCGGTACCCCAGCCGCCGCCAGCCAAGCCTGAGATCCTGGCGGAAAATACGGCCGAGCCCCTTCCGATCAAGAAGGCCGTCGCGATTTCGCCCGCGGCGGGGCCGCGTTCGGCGCGTTTGATCACACCGCCAGCGCGCGCGGGGGCACGTTTCTTCTGGCCGGTAAAGGGCAAGGTCGTATCGCAATTCGGGCGCCAAGGCGGCGGCGTGCAGCATGA
>CAMDNF010000169.1:0-3067 GCA_945902735.1 Rhizobium sp. Q54
CCAATGCGTTTCGCGAAATTCCGCTCGAATTCATGCGCAACCGGGCCATGCACGAGCTGCGGCCCGGCGAGCACGCGCGCCACCGCCGCCTGCTCCTCTGGCCCGATCATCGGCCGGCCAAACGCTATGATCTTGGGTTCGCTCATCAAATCAAATAGCTCACTTTGACCGGACGGCCCTGCTCAACCGATTCCCACGCCGCGAAACACACATCCATGACACGAAAAATGTCACGGGCACCCACTTCGGGCTCACGGCCCTCTCGGATTGCCCCGATGAAATCAGGCAAGAGCGCACCTTTCTCGATCGCCGGATAGGGCACACGCATCGGCGCCTCGTCGCCCGGCTTGCTGCCACTGAATAATTTGGCGTCCGGCATGTCGTTGATGAAGGTCGCGCGCGACCCGTAGACCGAGAGTGCATGGATTTGCAGCCGTTGCGGCGCAAATGTCGTGAGGCTCTTGGCCAACGCCCCACCCTCGAACCGCATCAAATTCACGATCGTGTCGGGATAGGGGAAATCCGCGTCGCGCGAGGCCAGTTTATTGCCCATGCCGGAGATTTCGACGATCTCCTGCCCCATCAACCAGCGCATCAGATCGATCAGATGAATGCCGCCGCCATAGGTCACGCAATAGAACGGCATGCGGCCGCGCCAGCCCGTGACGATCTTCCACAGGATTTCATGGATGTAATCGCCCTCGAGATAGAAGATCTCGCCAAACTGCCCGGCGCGTATCATCTCACGCACCGCGATAAAACGCGGGCTCTTGCGCAAGATCAGGTTCGAGGTGATCAGCCGCTTGCTATCGGTCATCGCGCGCAGCATCGCCTCCGCCTCGCTACGATGCAGCGCCGCCGGCTTCTCGACCATAACATGCTTGCCATGACGAAACGCGGAAACCGCTTGCTCCGCGTGGCAATCGTCATAGGAGCAGATCGAAACCACATCGAGCTCGGGATGCTCGGTGATCCGTCGCCAATCGCTGTGGCGCTCCGATACACCAAGTCGATCGCCGACCTCTTTCAGCCGCGCGGTATCGAGATCGCAAATCGCAACCAGCTCAACGCCGTGCTCGGCCTGATAGGCCGCGGCATGCCGCTCCCCAACGCCAAGCCCAATCACACCGGCCTTAAGCGGACGTGTCATGGAATCCAATGCAAGGTTATGGCCTCGGTGATTGGTGTAAAGCCGAGGCGCCGATAGAGCGCGATCGAAACCGTATTGTTTGCTTGCGTGCCGACCTGCATGACGCGCGCATTTTTTGCGTAATGCGCGAGGCTCGCCATGACCAAGGCTGCACCAACCCCCTGCCCTCGCTTTTCGTGCGCAACAGCGATCAGATCGATCACGGCAATGGCATTGCGCTTCAAGCAAAGATTGAATCCAACCGGTCTGCCGTCGGCCAACGCCACGAATGAGGCGTCGGCCCGGCCCGCGAGGCTATTGGCGACCCAGCGGGCTTTGAGGGCATCGGCGGCCTGTTTGGGGATGCGGCCATCCGCATGGAACCGATCGGTGTGGAACGCGGATCGCCCGATCTCGATACAAGCTGCAAAATCCGCCGGCACCGCGAGGCGGACGGAGCGGCCTTCGTACGACAGCTCGATATCGTTGAGCGCGCGCTCGAACGTGATCAGCGTTTCGATCCGCCGAAACCCGGCGCGCTCCAACACGCCGGTCGTGCACATGTCAGACGCCGGCACACGCGCGGTGACGAGCTTCGCACCATCGGCCTGGGCCTCGGCCAATAGGCTTGTTAATTGACGCCCCAGCGCCTTGGCGTTTGTGCCGGGCGACAAAACAAGCCGGAAGCATGACCCACCGAGAAATTCCGCCTCGAAGGGCTGCGGCACAAGCATCGCGCTCGCGGCCTCAATCGGGGCCAATTCGCTCATGCGGCCGACAGAAATCCATAGAGCGTGTACTTGCCGCTCGGTTCGCGAATGCGTTCAATGCGCTCGGCACGAAAACCGGCTTTCAGCACAAGTAGCGCGAATGAGGCGAGGCTGAACGCGCAATAATGTTCGACGAAGAACTCCTCCCGCTCAGGCCCGGCGTCGAGCGCCGCTTCGCCGTCCGGCAGTTCGACATAGACGAGACCCTTGGGCAACAGCCACGCTTTGGAGCGGGCCAGCATCGCAGCCATGGGGCGAACATGCTCGAGCACCTTGTTGAAGCTCACGAGGGCAAAACGTCGCTCGGCGTTCAACGTGGAGAAATCGCCGCACCGCGCCGCCGCGCGCGTGTGCGCCTCGATATGCGCGGTCGCGCGCGGATCGGGATCAATCGCGAGACACGCCCAACCCGCCTCGGCAAGGGCCGCGGGAAATACCCCCAACCCGGCCCCAACATCAAGCGCGCAACGCGGCAGATCCGCCTCCCGCGCCGCGACATAGGCCTCGATCCGTTGCACGCGCTGGCGATTGTCGGAGCGCTCAGGCGGCAACGCCATGATCCGCGCAAAATTCTGCTCCACTTTGTCGCCATAGACCGCGTCGACATAATTCGCGGCATAGAGACGATCGAGCGAAAAATCGTGTCGATTGACGATATGGCCGCATGCCGTGCAGCGCCACAATTCGCGTCGATAGGGCACGAAGCCGAAATCGGTCTCGCCCTCGGGTCGCGCGTCAAAGCGATGCACCATCGCATGTGTCGCCCCGTCGCACATCGAGCAGGGATCGCTCATTGCGACCAATCCCAATCCTTGATCAGAAACCCATCGATCACCCAGGAATTACCGCGCCGCTGCCAGATCGCCGGGTTGCGATGGCGCTCGGCGGTTTCATAGAACCAGGCACGGGGCTGGCCGACGAAGTCGCAGAACGCCTCGATATCCTCGCGCGGCTCCTGCACGCCCAGCGATCGGACCCTATCGATCGCCTCATCGCGGCTAAGTTGGCCGAATCGGATTTGTACCGAAAGATTATCGAAGGCGCGCGTCAGGCCGAATTTGTGCCACTTCAAATAATGGTGGATCGAGATGAAATGATCATCGAGATCGGCAAAATTCCACGCGCCGGTCGCTGGCGCGTCACCCAGCGTAAAGCCATGCTCGGCGGC
>CAMDNF010000170.1:0-3042 GCA_945902735.1 Rhizobium sp. Q54
GGACGCCGATTATTACAACGGCCGCGCGGTTGATATTCACGGCGTGCCGATCGGCATTAAGTTTCGCGATAGAGGCTTCGCTGGCGTGCCCATTTATCCGCTCGACCCGCCGCGCTTCGAAAGCCAAGCCGCCTACCTGGTGCGTCACAATCTTCTGCTTCGAGGCGAGAACGCCCGCCTGAAGCCGATTGATTTTGCCGACGAAATCGTGCCTGCCGATCTTAACCCCGAAGATTGAGGAAACCCAACATGACACCGATCACGACAAAAAAGACCGCACCCGCGACGATTCCAACGAGTGCATGGTCAACGGTTGAGGCGGCGTTTAACGAGCTGAAGCGCGATGACATCAAGGACCGCGCGTCATGGGCGAAAGTGCACGCGCAGCACGGTGCATGATTATCTCGGCCTGTGGAGCTGGGATGGCACGCTCGATCGGATCCATCACACGCTCTACGTCAAGTGCCGCGAGAAGGCGGAACGCGAAACGAGCCCCACGGCCTGCATCATCGACAGCCAGAGCGTGAAGAGCGCCGAAAAAGGGGGCCGCGCAGCGATCCGCCCGGCTTTGATGCGGGCAAGCTGATCAAGGGCAAGAAGCGGCACGTTCTCGTCGATACCCAGGGCCTGCTCCTGCACGCCATCGTCACCGCCGCCGACGTTCAGGATCGTGACGGCGGCCGCGCTTTGTTGGCGACGCTGTTCGGCCTGTTCCCCTATCTCGAAAAATTGTTCGCCGACAGCGCCTACGCGGGGCCGGTCTTTCACACCGCGCTGGCCGGCATCCTGCCTCATCTCAAAACCGAGATCGTCAAACGCTCGGATCGGATCAAGCGCTTCGTCGCGCTCCCCAAGCGCTGGATCGTCGAGCGCACGATCGCCTGGCTCAACCGCTGCCGGCGATTGGCCAAGGACTGGGAGAACCTCAACCGCACGGCCCTCGCCTTCCTCAAGCTTGCTTCCATCCGCCTCATGCTCCGAAAACTCTGCAACACCTGATAATGTCTCCGGACGGACTCTAAGAGGAACGAAGAGAAACCCGCAACAACGGGCAAGAACACGTCGCGCTGCAACGACCTCGAACGTCAAGGCAGGGTCGGTGCGCTAGGTCAAAACGGAATCAAAACCTAACAGGGAGGGTGATCCGATGAGACTCAGTCGCAGACAGTTCTTTCAGGCCGCTTCTGGCGCGTTGGCCTTTGCCAGCATGCCGCATGTGTTGAAAAACGCCGGCATCGCCGCCGAGCCACCGATCAAGGTCGGCAATATTCTCGACAAAACCGGGTTTCTGAACATCTACAGTCTCAAGCAGATCGAGACCCTGGCGATGGCGTGCGATGAGATCAATAAAGCGCGTGGTTTGCTTGGCCGGCCGCTCGAGTTGATCTTTTATGACTCGCAATCGAACAACCAGTTCAACTCGCTATATATGACTCAGTTGCTGGCACGCGACGGCGCTCATGTCGTGCACGCCGGCGTGACCAGCTCATCGCGCGAAGTGATGCGTCCGGTGGCCCGCAAGTTCAAGGGTCTCTTCTTTTGCAACTCGCTCTATGAGGGCGGCGTTTGCGACCGCCGGCATGTTTGCCCCGCGATGACACCGGCGCAGCAGGTCGAGCCCTTGGTGCCCTAGGTCATGAAGCAGCATGGCAAACGTTGCTACATTTTGGCAGCGGACTATATTTATGGCCGCACGCACGCGAAGTGGATCCAGCATTACACGCGCCTGAACGGCGGCGAGGACATCGGCGTCGAACATTTTCCGCTCGACGTCTCCAACTTCGCGCCGGCCATCTCGCGTATTCAGGCGGCCAAGCCCGATCGTCATTGCTGAGGGTCAATCGTCATGACCGTGCCATCTTCTTTGGTGAAGTGATCCGGCCACCGCTCCAAAAGCTGAAAGACAACCTCCGAGGGGCGGCAAAGTTTGGTGCCTTTCGGCGTCACCACGATCGGACGATTGACCAGGATCGGGTGCGCCACCATGGCGTCAATGAGATGATCACCGGTCGTTGCGGGGCCAAGTAAGTTCAGCTCTGCCGCTGGGGTTCCCTTCTCGCGCAAAATATCTCTTGGCCGAGATCCCATGGCCTTCAAAAGCGTCTCAAGGTGTGGCCGAGTCCAACCGACGTTGAGATACTCGATAACCAAAGGGTCATAGCCGGCAGCCCGGATCATCGCGAGCGTGTTGCGTGATGTCCCGCAGGCCGGGTTGTGGTAGATCGTGACCGGAAAATTCGTCATACGGGTTGCTTTCGGAACAGCCAGCCACACAAGGTGGCGGCGAGGAGCGCACCGACGAATTGGGCCAGGATAAAGGCCGGCATGGACGACGGCGCAATACCGGCGAAGGTGTCGCTCAGCGATCGCGCGATCGTGACCGCGGGGTTCGCAAACGAGGTTGACGCGGTGAACCAATAGGCCGCGGTGATGTAAAGACCGACCACCATCGGGGTTGCCGTGGGATGAAAGCGCAAACTGCCGAGAATAGCGGTGACTAGCCCAAATGTGGCGATACCCTCGGCGAGGGCCTGCGAACTTCCGTCGCGTAGCTTGGTTGAAACTTGGAGCAATGGTTCGGCGAACATCGCATGGGCGGCCCAAGCCCCAAGGATCGCGCCGAGGCATTGGACCATGCCATAGCCGAGGGCCAGCACCACATTCAAATCACGTCGCAGTGCGAACACCAGCGTGACCACGGGGTTGAAGTGCGCCCCGGAGAGCGGCCCCAATATAATGATAAGCACGATGAGACCCGCGCCGGTCGCCATCGTGTTGCCCAAGAGCGCGATCGCGACATTTCCGCCGGAGAGCCGCTCGCCCATGATCCCTGAGCCGATAACGACCATGAGCAAGAGCGCCGTACCGAGAAATTCAGAGACAAGTCGTCGCGAAAAATCGGATGCCTTGGGTGGGGGATCGGGGCTATCGGTTGGCACAGCGTGAGTCTCCAGCGCGTTGGGATGGGGCGTTAATGTGCGTCGTCAGATCATTTGGGACAGATGGGGTTGTAAATTAATGGAGGGTTGGCCTCATCTGGTT
>CAMDNF010000171.1:0-3019 GCA_945902735.1 Rhizobium sp. Q54
CGTCGAGGTCAGGAGCCTTGCCCTAAAAGAGCTGATGATCGAAATCGAGGCTATGGCTCTGGTTGAGGGCGAGGTCGTCGATTAGGCCCCCGCCCATACACCACTCACCAAAGAGCGTTCCCATAATGCCGGCGGATAAACCACTTTCGGGCCTGCGTGTGCTTGACCTCGCAACCTTTGTCGCCGCGCCCTTCGCCGCCAGTCTGTTGAGCGAATTCGGCGCCGAGGTGATCAAAATCGAGCAGCCTGGCGGCGGCGATCCCTTACGCAGTTTCGGCACCCGTGTCTCGAATGATTCGACGCTGGTGTGGAAGAGCGAGGCGCGAAATAAAAAGTCCGTCTGCCTCGATTTGCGTAAACCCGAAGGCGCTGCGTTGTTCAAACGCCTGGTCGCGATCAGCGATGTCGTGTGTGAAAATTTCCGGCCCGGCACGCTCGAAAAATGGCGGCTTGGTTACGACGTACTATCCGCCATTAACCCAGGCCTCGTGTTACTCAGAATTTCTGGTTATGGCCAGACCGGGCCCTATGCCGAACGCCCAGGTTTCGCGCGCATCGCCCACGCCATGGGCGGCCTCACCCATCTGGCCGGCATAAAGGGTGAGGCGCCGGTCACACCGGGTTCAACCTCGCTCGCCGATTACGCCGCTGGGCTCTATGGCGCATTCGGCGTGATGACCGCGTTGCGCCAGCGCGACAAGAGCGGGCGCGGCCAAGTCATCGATGTCGCGCTCTATGAGGGGATTTTTCGGTTCCTCGACGAGGTCGCACCGGCCTTCGCGCGCAATGGCACGATCCGCGGGCGGGAAGGGCTCTACACGGTCACCGCCTGCCCGCATGGCCATTACCCGACCAAGGATGACAAATGGGTCGCGATCGCGTGCACGAGCGACCGCATGTTCGAGCGCTTCGCCGCACTGGTGTCCGCGCATGGCGCGCCGCCGCCTTCGCACTGGTTCAAGGGCGCAACCCGCGTGCCTGAGCGCGACGCGGTCAATGCATGGGCCGCGCGATTCACGGCGACCCTCGATCGCGACGCGCTAATCGCTGCCTGTGTCGATGGCGAGATTCCGTGCGCGGCGGTTGCCGATATCAGCGATATTTTTGCTGATCCTCAGTATGCCGCGCGTGAGGTCTTACGCTCGATCACCGACCCGAATGACGGCCAAACCTATGTGGTGCCAAACGTCGTGCCGCGCCTCTCCGAAACGCCGGGCTCGATCGAGACTCTCGGTCCACCGCTCAACAGCCACGCGGATTATGTGTTTAAGGAATTGCTCGGTTTAAGCGACCACGAAATCGAAACGGTGCGGGCGACCGGGGCCGCCTAGGGTTTGCCATAATCAGGCAGCGGCGAATCTCCGGGCGGCATCGAAATCGCGCGGATCACGTTCTCAGGCCGGCGAAAATACTCACCCCGTCGCACCTCGTCTTCGGTTCGGAGCCCTGTGTCGATTTGGCTGCCGAGCTCGCGCGCGCAACGGCTCAAATAGCGGCCATAGCGGCAACGTTCAGCATCATAGCGGGCGAGGGCACCCGGCAGATTGCCAGGATGCGCTTGAAGCGCTTCGGCGAGCTCTACCGCATCCCCCACCGCCTTGATGACGCCCATGCCCGGGTGCGGTCGCGCGACGAACGCGCCATCACCCAAAAGCGCAATCCGGCCATTGACTAGGCTCGGCATATCGAGATCGACAATGGTTTGAAAGAACGGCTCCTTCACCAGCCGAATCACCTCGGCATAGGGGGGCGCCAGGGTTTGAGCGCCCGCTTGTTTCATTTCCGAAACGATGATTGGGTCGATCCGATCCGGCGGTATGCCGCCGTCATAATATTTACCGGCGGCATCGGTCATCATGCGTTTGAGTTTCGTGTCATTCGCGGCGCGGTACCACACGAAATTAAAGCGGCGCTTGCCCGGGCGCGTGTCGCCATCGAGGCCAGCGATCGGATAGCCCACCATGTGTTCGCCCGGGGGTAGGCAAACAATGAAACGTGTGAACAACACGCTATGGGAGTCGGGCGAGAAGCGGTTCTCATCAACCGTGCCGCGCCAGGCCACATAACCGGCATAACGCGGCACTGAGCTCGGCCAGAATTGCGCCCGCACGGTTGAGCGAATACCGTCGGCACCGATCAACAAATCGGCGTTGATGGCCTTCCCATCGGCGAACCGAACATGGACGCCTTGGTCGTTTTGCTCGCCCAGCGTGAAGGTTGCGCCGGCAAAATAGCGCTCGCTCGGAAACACCGCCCTCAGCCGGCGATAGAGATTGCCCCACGTGCCCTGAATTTGCGCTTTTTGGAAATGCGCCAGAACCTGCCCGTCACGACCCAACATGAGCCGCTCCTCGATCGGCACGCCAAACCTATCGTCGATCGGAATGCCGATGTGCTCGAACGCACGGTGCAATTCGGGATGCGTCGCGATGCCCGCGCCACGCTCGGCCAATTCGACGCCGACGCGTTCATGCACGGTCACATCGCAGCCGGCACGATGCAGCATGTTGCCGGCCAAAAGTCCGCCGAGTGAACCGCCGACGACAACAATGCGAAGCTGCTTGGAGGACGGCTCGGCCGCTCGCTTAGTCATGAACCGTACAAATCACGCTTGGACCTTCGCGGCGCGTCCGTAGGTCAGCAACATGATGATAATCACGCCGCCATAAATAATCTGCTTGTAGCCCTCGGCCATCTGCAAAACGGAGAGCACGCTCGAAAGCAGCGTGAGCAACAACACACCCATGACCGTCCCGGAATATTTGCCCTGCCCACCCAAAATATGCGTGCCGCCGACCACGACGGCGGCGATTGTCGGCAGCAAATAGGGATCGCCCATCGCCTGATAGGCCTGGTCGGCATAGCCGGCGAGCAGCACGCCGCCGAGCGCGCTACAGAAGCCGCCCCAAATGAAACAAAGCATGATCACCCGGCGCGTGCGCACGCCCGATAGATAGGTCGCCGTTTCGCGATTGCCGGTGGCGTAGATATAGCGACCGAGCGGCGTGCGTCGCAGGAT